>NZ_CP012184.1:5837925-6149338 GCF_001420995.1 Pseudonocardia sp. EC080619-01
GGCGACCTCCCGGGCGAACTCGGAGGTGCGCTCGGGCTCTGTGACCCGCACCGGCAGGTAGAGCTGCATGCCCTTGCCGCCGGACGTCGACGGGTACACCGGCAGCCCGTGCTCGTCGAGCAGCGCGCGCAGCCGCAGTGCGATCCGGCAGCAGTCGACGACGGTCGTCCCCTCACCGGGATCGAGGTCGAACACGACACGGTCCGGTGGGTGCCTGCCGTCGCGCGGGCCGAGCCGCCACTGCGGGACGTGCAGCTCCAGCGCCGCGAGGTTCGCCGCCCAGGCCAGCCCCTCGGCGTCGGTGATCACCGCGAAGTCGGCCGACTCGGACCGGCCGCCGGGCGTGCCGACCCGTGCCGTGCGCAGCCACGACGGCGCGTGCCGGGACACGTTCTTCTCGAAGAACGACGACGACTCCACCCCGTCCGGCCAGCGCTTCAGCGTGGCGGGGCGGCTCTCCAGGTGCGGCAGCATCGCCTCGGCGACGGCGAGGTAGTGCCCGAGGACCTCGGCCTTCGTCGTGCCGGTGGCCGGGTACAGCACCTTGTCCGGGTTGGTCAGCGACGCGCGGCCGTAGCCGTCGCGGTGCGCCGCCCCGCTGCTCCTGCGCGTGGTGTCCCGTCTCCCGGTCACCGGCACCTCCCGCCAGTCGTCGCTCGGCCCCTCGGGGTAGGGCGACCCCTCCCGGACGGCGACGACGCCCGGCAGGCCCTGCTGCCGGACGGCGTCGAGCAGCCGCGCGCCCGCGTTCGGGTACAGCGGGACGGGCCTGCGGTGCGGCCCGTCGAGGGGGAGCGCCTCCAGCAGCGCCCGGCGCTCGTCGAGGGGCAGCGCACGGACGTCGCGGCCGCCGGTGTGCAGGACGTCGGCGATCCACAGCTCGCCGCGGCCGGTCAGCTCGGCGTCGAGCAGGTGCCCGCCCGCGCCGAGCTCCGGGCCGAGGTCCCGGAGCGCCGCGGGTGTGTCGACCGGGTCGCCGGGGGAGCCGTCGTCGCCGATCGGGCGCAGGGTGAGCCGGCCGCCGTCGCTGCGGACCAGCATCCGGCGGCCGCCGAAGACGGGGCGGACGCGCCAGCCGTCCCCGGCAGGCAGCCGGCGGGCCGCCGTCGGGACCGCGGCGACGGGGTCGTGGGGGAGCGGCGCCCCGGAAGGCGCGGAACCGGCGGGCTGGTCGCGGGTGCGGCGCAGGAGCCACCGGTCCGCCCGGCCGGCCCCCTGCCCGCCGTCCCGGTGCAGCAGGACGAACCGGCCGCGGGCGCGTTCGCCGTGCAGCACGACGGCGACCTCGTTGTCGTTCCACTTCTCGGTGTCGTAACGCCCGGAGTCCCAGACCGTCATGTGCCCGCCGCCGTACTCGCCGCGCGGGATGTCCCCGTGGAAGTCGAGGTACTCCAGCGGGTGGTCCTCGGTGCGCACGGCCATCCGGACGGTCTCGCTGTCCTCGGGCAGGCCCTTCGGCACCGCCCAGGACGCGAGCACCCCGCCGCGCTCCAGCCGGAGGTCCCAGTGCAGCGCGGTGGCGTGGTGCTCCTGGATGACGAACCGGTCGTCGCCACCGGACTCCGGGTCGCCGTCGGGCACCGGCTCCGGGGTGCGCCGCGGGTCGCGCCTGCGGCGGTACTCGTCGAGCGGCACACGGGGAGCCTAGCGATCGCGGGGCCCACGGACCTGCCGTGCGACGCGATGACGGTGCCGGCGGGTGTCCACCGCGCGGGGAGCGCGCATCGAAGATACGTTCGATCCCATGACGAACGACCACACGACCGACGACACCGAACCGGGCACCGCCGAGAAGGACCCGGGCGACTGGACGACCGGCGACGAGCCGATGACGGGGCCGCAGCGCTCGTACCTGGAGACGCTGCTGCAGGAGGCCGGCCACGGGACCGCCGAGCTCGACGGGCTCAGCAAGGCCGCGGCGTCCCGCCGGATCGACGAGCTGCAGGAGGCCACCGGCCGCGGGCAGTGAGGGGCCGCGCTACTCGTCCCAGACGATGCCGACCGAGTCCAGGCGGGGCCGGTCGAACCCCCAGAGGAACTCCAGCGTCCCGCCGGTGTCGTTGTGGATGCCGTGCGGGGCGTGGGCGGGGATCCAGAGGGCCGAGCCGGGCTCGCCCCGGACGGTCTCGTCGCCGACGGTGAACCGCGCGGCCCCCGCGATGACGTAGTACCACTCGTCGGCGTGCGGGTGGTGGTGGAGCAGGTGCCGCTCACCGGGGCCGAGCCAGGCCAGGCCGACCATCAGCCGTTCGGAACCGACCAGCTGTTCGGACACCAGCTCGACGAGCCTGCCCCGGTCGCGCGGGTCACCGCCGGCGGCGACCCAGGTGCTGTCGGAGGGGTCGCCCTGGTCGACGACCGGCTCCTCGGCGGCCCGGACGTGGAACCGGCTCCGGTGGTGGGTGGTCACAGGTCGATCCGCAACGCCGGGCAGCCCTGTTCGGCGCGCGAGACGCAGATCATCATGCAGTCCTGGGCGGCGCGTTCGTCGTCGTCGAGCACGGAGTCCCGGTGCTCGGCGCGGCCGCCGAGCAGCCCGGCCTCGCACGTTCCGCAGGTCCCCTCCCGGCAGGACCAGTCGGCACGGATCCCGGCCTCCTCCGCGACGTCGAGGACGCTGCGGTCCGGCCCCACGACGGCGGTGACCCCGCTGGCGACGAACTCGACCTCGAAGGTCCCGTCCCGGCCGGCGGGTGTGGACGTCCTCGGGGCGAAGCGTTCGACGTGCAGGCTCCCGGCCGGCCACGCCGCCGTCCGTGCGGCGACGGCGTCGAGCAGTGCCTCCGGGCCGCAGGCGTAGACGAGGGTGCCGTGCGGGGCGCCGTCGAGCGGGGTCGCGAGGTCGGGCAGGCCGACCTCGTCCTGCGGGGCGATCACGACCCGGTCGCCGTAGCGGGCCAGCTCGTCGGCGAAGGCCATCGAGGACCGGCTGCGCCCGCCGTAGAGCAGCGACCACCCGGCTCCGGCCCGCTGGGCCCGGTCGATCATCGGCAGCAGCGGGGTGATCCCGATGCCCCCGGCGACGAAGACGTAGTGCGCCGCCGCCACCAGCTCGAAGTGGTTGCGGGGGTCCCCGACGTCGACGATGTCGCCGCCGTGGAGCTTGTCGAACACGTGCCGGGACCCACCGCGGCCGTCGGGCTCGCGCCGTACCCCGATGCGCCAGCGGGTCCGGTCGGCGGGATCGGAGCACAGTGAGTACTGGCGCACGAGCCCGTCGGCGAGGCGGAGGTCGACGTGCGCACCCGGTGTCCAGGGCGGGAGCTCACCGCCTCGGGCGCGGACCAGCGTCAGGGACACGACGCCGTCGGCCTCGTCCCGGCGGTCCTCCACCATCAGGTCCATCGTGGCCTCCTCATCCGCTCGTGCGGGCGACGACGGTCTTGGTGCTCAGGTAGCTCTCCAGCGCGACCAGCCCGCGTTCGCGGCCGGTGCCGCTGAGCTTGGTGCCGCCGAAGGGGACGGCGGTGCCGCCCCCGAAGTACTCGTTGATCATCACGTAACCGGCGTCGACGCGGCCGGCCACGCGCAGTGCCCGGTCGATGTCACGGGTGTGGATGCCCACGCCCAGGCCGTAGTCGGTGCCGTCGGCGAGGCGCACCGCGTGGTCCTCGTCGTCGAAGGCCAGGACGGCCAGTACGGGCCCGAAGATCTCCTCCTGCACGATCCGGGCGTCCGGTGCGAGGCCGGTGAACACGGCGGGGGCGAGGTAGTGGCCGTCCGGCGGGACCGGTCGTGGCCGGCCGACGAGGCGTCCCTCGGCGTGCCCGAGCGCGACGTAGCCGGCCACGCGACGGTGGTGCCGGGCCGAGACCAGCGGCCCGAGGTCGGGGTCGTCGGCCCCCGGTCCGATGGTGAGCGCCGCGGCACGGGCGGCGACCCGTTCGACGAGGTCGTCGTGCACGGAGCGTTCGACCAGCAGCCGGGACCCGGCGTCGCAGTACTGGCCGCTGTTGGCGGTGAAACCGGCGACGACCTGGTCGGCCACGTCGTCGAGGTCGGTGTCGGCGAACACGATCTGTGGCGACTTCCCGCCCAGCTCCGTCACCACCGGGGTGATGTGCTCGGCCGCGGCCCGCAGCACCGCCCGGCCGGTGGCGACCGACCCGGTGAAGGTGAGCGACCCGATCCCCGGGTGGCCGGCCAGAGCCCGCCCGGCCTCGGTGCCCAGGCCGGTGACGACGTTGCAGGTCCCGGGCGGGTAGCCGGCGGCGGTGACGAGCTCGGCGAGGCGCAACGCGGTCAGCGGGGTCTGCTCGGCGGGTTTGACGACAGCGGTGTTGCCGGCCGCGAGGGCCGGGGCGAGGCTGCGGCACAGCATCGACAGCGGGGCGTTCCACGGGACGACGTGGGCGCTCACCCCGACCGGCTCGCGGACGGTGAAGGCCAGCGACCCGGGCCCGAGCGGGATGGTCTCGCCGTGGAGCTTGTCCGCGGCGCCGGCGTAGTAGTGCAGGTAGTCGACGCAGCCCGCGACCTCGGAGCGCGACAGCGAGATCGGCTTGCCGGTGTCGAGGGTCTCGAGGCGCGCGAACTCCTCGCGGCGGTCCCCGAGTGCCGTGGCGAGCGCCCGCAGGGCCCGGCCGCGGTCGGCCGGGGTGGTCCCGCGGATCGTGCGCGCGCAGGCCCGGGCGGCACGGACGGCGTCGTCGACGTCGGCGGCACCGCCACGCGCGACGTGCGCGACGGTCGCGCCGGTCGAGGGGTCCTCCACGGCGAGCGTGCGCCCGTCGCGGGCCGCGACCCAGGCACCGTCGACGTGGTGGGCGGGGTGGACGTCGAGCGCGGCGGTCATGCCGGGTCCCCGAACATGGGCGTCATGACCTCGTCGTCGCCGCCGGGGACCCGGTCGATGCCGACCATCCTGTCGACGACCATGTTCTGGAAGCGGTGCAGCGGCTCCTCGAAGCGGAAGCACATCCGCCCGCCGCGGTAGGCGGGGTCCGCCATACCCTCCTGGACCCGTTCGACGATCTCGACGTCCTGGCGGTTCACCAGGTCCCAGAACTTCTCGAGCTGGTCGAGGCCCTCCTGCAGGCCGGGGGAGCCGGTCGACTCGGGGTGGGTGAGCAGGACCGCGGTCTCGATCGTGCGGTCGGCGGCGACGGGCCGGTTGAGCAGCACGAACGCGTGGTTCGGCAGCACGACCAGCGCGCAGCTGGGGAACAGCCAGACGAACCGGCCGGCCTCGCGGTCCTGGGGGCCGAGCGTGCTCAGCGGGGCCGGCCCGTCCCAGCCGCCGGCCTCGGTGTTGCGCGACACCGGCGTGGTGCACATCCCGGTGTAGCGGCCGGGCCCCTGCCAGCGGTAGTGGTCGGAGACCTGCGAGACCTGGTTGAGCTCCGGGTGCACCCAGGGCAGGTGGTAGTACTCCATGAAGTTCTCCCCGACGAGCTTGTAGTTCGCGGCGACGTCGTAGGAGGACCGGCGCTGCGGCGTCCAGTCCTGCAGCCGGTGGTCGGCGAATCGCCGGGGGAGGTCTCCGAGGTGGTCGCGCAGCGGTGCGGGGTCGGGGGCGAGGTTGACGAACAGGAGGAAGCCCCAGGCCTCGACCGCGACGGGGAGCAGGCCGTAGTCGGCGCGGTCGAATCCCTTCGCGCCCGAGGTGTCGAAGACGGCCTCCTGGCCCGGGGGCACGTCGGAGCCCTCGAACAGCGGCGTGCCCAGGCACGTGCCGTCGGTGTCGTAGGTCCAGTTGTGGTACGGGCACCGGATCCGGCCGCGCCTGCCGACCTCGCGGGCACCGGCGTCGAGCAGCTTCGTGGCCCGGTGTCGGCACACGTTGTGGAAGCCGCGCAGCTCGCCGTGCCGGTTGCGCGTGACGACGACCGAGCGTCCCGCCACGTCGACGACGACGCAGGCGCCCGCCGTCTCCACGTCGGCGACGAAGCCGACGGCGACCCAGCCGGAGGCGAACACCTTCTCCTGCTCGAGCGCGAAGAACGCCGGCGAGGTGTAGGCGTCGGGCAGCAGGGTCGAGGCCAGCTCCACCGGGAGGCGCGTGTGGCGGTAGGTGGACTCCTCGGTGAACAGCGCGGGATCGACGGGCCGGGCCGGCAGCGCGTCGCCCGGGGCGGTGGCCGGGGCCGTCGTCGCCGTGACGTCGAGTGTCATCGTGTGTCTCCCTTCGGGTGGGGGCGGGCTCAGACGTGGAAGCTGCGGGGGAACGCCGGGTCGGTGAGCGCGGGGCGGCCGGCGGAGAACGCGTCGACGGCGTGGGCGGGCTCGCGGTCCAGGGCGAGGTCGGCGAGCAGCCCGCCGATCAGTGCGGCGAACTTGTAGGCGTGGCCGGCGCCGTTGGCGACGACGATCTGCGGGGATCCGGGCAGCCTGTCCAGGATGAAGTTCTGGTCCGGCGGCACGGTGTAGAGGCAGGTCCGGGAGTACAGCTCCGGCCCGCGGAAGCGCGGGAGGTGCCGGACGAGGAAGTCGTCGTAGCGGTCACGGCGGACCGGGTCCGGCTCGAAGGAGCGGTCCTCGGCGGTGGTCTCCTCGCCGCCCATGTGCTGGCCGAGTTTCGTGGCGACCTCGCCGTAGACGGGGAACCCGTAGAAGTTGTGCCGTCCGTGCCACATGAACACCGGGAACCGGGAGGTCGAGAACTCGGCGAGGTGCGGGGTGGAGTAGTAGGTGATCTGCTCGCGCAGGACGGTCAGCGGGAGCTGCACACCGGTCCCGGCGAGCACCTGGTTGGTCCAGGCGTCGGCGGCCACCACGACACGGTCGGCGCGCAGGGTCTCCCCGTCGGTGACGACGGTGACGCCGTCACCGTCGGCGCGGATCGCCCGGACCGGGGTGTGCGGGCGGACCTCGGCACCGTGTGCCCTGGCGAGCGCGATGTGCACCGCGTTGGCCCGTGCGGCGTCGACGATGCCCGAGTCCGCCTGGTAGAGGGCCTGCTCGCCACCCTCGACGCGGAACTGCGGCCAGCGGGCGGTGAGCTCGTCGGCGTCGAGCAGCTCGTACCCGACGCCGAAACGGTCGAACATCGCGGTGTAGCCCTCGATGTTGCGGGTGCCGGTCGCCGCGCCCCGGCGGGCGATCCGGTCCTCGATCACCAGCCCGCCGGTGCGGGTGAGGATCTGCTGCCCGGACTCGGCCTCGACCTCGGCCCACGCCTTGTAGGCCGGAGCGGCGAGTGCGGCGTAGTGCTCCTGGTGCTGGGCGAGCCGGATGATGCGGGAGTGGTCCTGCGAGGCCCCCCGGTGGTGCCCGAGCTCGAACTGCTCGAGGCCCAGCACACCCGGCCCCAGCTCGGCGGACAGGCGGTGCAGTGCCGCCGAGCCCAGTCCGCCGAGGCCGACGACGATCGCGCGGTAGGTCGTCATGTCGCTACTACTCCTGCCGTGCCGAGGACACCCTCGGATCGCTGGTGAGGGGGTGTGCATGTGGTGCCGGCCACAGGATGCGTGCGGACGTCGTTACACGTCCATCGAAGATTTGAACTCGCGATCATGTACGTTTTTCGAATGATCGATCGGAGGCTCCGGGTGCTCGCGGCGATCGCGCGGCACGGGACCGTCACCGCCGCGGCCGAGATCTGCCGGATGACCCCGTCCTCGGCGTCGCACCAGATGCAGGGCCTGGCGCGGGAGCTGGGGGTCACGCTGCTCGAGCCCGACGGGCGGGGCGTGCGGCTCACCGCGGCCGCCCGGACCCTCCTGGCGCACGGCGAGACGCTGGCCGCGCAGTGGGAGCGGGCCCGCGCCGAGCTGGCGGCGCACCGCGACGGGGACGTCGGAGGCGTCGTCCGGTTCTGCGGGTTCTCCACCGCGGCGGCGGCCGTCGTGCCCGAGGTCATGGGGCGGCTGCGTGAGAGCCACCCGGCCCTGCAGGTCGCGCTCCGCGAGTGCGAGCCGGCCCGGGCGTTCGACCTGCTCGCCGCGGGCGAGGCCGACATCGTCGTGGTCGTCGCGACGTCGGCCATCCCCCCGGCGTCGGACCCGTCGTTCGACCAGCGTGCGCTGTTCGACGAGCCCCTGGACCTGCTCGTGGGCCCCGACCACCCGTTGGTCGAGCGGCCGGACGTGGCGCTGCACGACCTGGCCGGTGACCGGTGGATCTGCAGCAGCCCCGGGCGCGCCTACCACCAGCTCGTGACGATGGCGTGCTCCAGCGCGGGCTTCGCCCCGGACATCGCCCACTACGCCGACGAGTGGGACACCGGTGCCGCCCTGGTCGCCCGCGGCTTCGGGGTGGCGCTCGTACCCCGGCTGGCCGACCTGCCGGCCCGGCACGACACGCGCCGGCTGCGCATCGGCACGCCACCGGTGCCGATCCGCCGGGTGATCGCCGCGGTCCGCGCGGGCGCGCAGGACCAGCCCGCCGTCGCCGCCGGTCTCGACAGCCTGCGTGCGGTGTGCCGGTCGCTGGCGGACCGGCTCGCCGCGGCATGACGGCCCGGGTCGCCCGGGGGAGACGTCAGAGTGGGACGTGCACGTCGAACGCCGTCGTCACCAGCTGGTCACCGACCTTGCGGAGGATCCGTGGCCGGGCCGTCTCCACCGTCGCGCAGCCGGCGAGAGCCGAGTTCCGGTCGAGCAGCACCTCGCCGGCGCGCCGCAGCACGTCGCCCGGAGCCCGGTGCGCGTGCTGCCCGTCAGGTCCTGTCACGTGCAGCCAAAGCCGTTGCCGCACGGTCCCCCGCGGGGTCGGTTCCGGTGCGGACCAGGACAGCAGCAGGGTGTCGGTGGTGTACCGGGGCTCGGCCGGTTCGTCCGGGACGAGCACCCGGACGGTGCCGTAGTGGTATCCGTGCCCGGCGAGCCCGTCGTCACCGGCCAGGGCGAGGAAGGCACGGTCGCGTGCCAGCTCGGCACGGTGCCGGTTCGGTACGACAGAACGCATCGGGCTGCTCCCTCGTCGCCGTGGTCTCACCGGCAACGGTAGGACGACGGGCACCAGCGCCGGCCCAGCGGCGGGTAAGCGGACGGTAAGAAGCGCTCTCCGTCAGTGGCCGTCGGTCGCCTGCTCGGCGACGGGGAGCAACAGCGTCACCACCGACGGTGACCGCCGGATCGTCAGGCGGCCGCCCTCGGACTCGGCGAGGCGACGGGCGAGTGCGACACCCATGCCGGACCCGTTGCCGGCGAGCGCGGACTCCGGGACACCACCGCCCTCGTCGGTGACGTCGAGCGCCACCGCGCTCGGCCCGGCCTCACGGGCGACGAGGGAGACGGCACCGGCGCCGTGCTGGGCGGCGTTGTCGAGCAGGACGCCGACGATCTGGCGGACGGCCGCCGCCCCCGCGGCCGGGTCGGGGAGGTCGTCGGGCCGGCGAGTCGTGAAGACGCGCCCCGCACGGGCGAGGCGGTCGCGCCACTCGGCCTCGGCCTCGGCCAGCAACCGCACCAGGTCGACCGGGGCGGACCGTCCCCGTCGCTCGCGGGCCAGCGTGAGCAGCTCGTCGATGGTGCGCTCCAACCGGTCGATGGACGCGAGGCCGTCCTCGACGGTCGCGCGGGTCAGCCGGTCCGGACGGTCGAGCGTCGACTCCAGCCGCAGCCGGAGACCCGCCAGCGGTGTCCGTAGCTGGTGCGAGGCCTCGGCCGAGAACGCGCGCTCACGGGCCAGCAGCTCGTCGAGACGGCGCCCGGTCCCCGCGAGGGCGGTGCCCACGAGATCGACCTCGGGGATGCCGGTGGGTTCGGGCCGCACCGCGAAGTCGCCGTCACCGAGCCGGGTCGCCTCGGCGGCGAGCGTCTCCATCGGACGGGAGAGCCGCCGGGCGAGACCGCGCGCGAACAGCCAGACCGCGGCGAGGATCAGCGCGGCCAGGCCGAGCATGCCGGACCAGATCGGGAGGAGCATGGCGGTGACGGTCCCGGCCGGGCTCGCGACGCGGACCACACCGACGACGTCGTGGGTGTCGGACACCGGTGCTGCCACCACGAGCTGGTCCGGGGGACCGGAGACCAGACCGCCACGCAGGACGCGGTCGACCGGTCCGTCCCCGACCGGCGGGCCCGCGCCGAGGACGAGGTCGCCGTCCTCGTCGTAGAGCGCGACCGAGGTGTCGTCGGGCCCGGCCGGCAGCTCCGTGGGATCGAGGTCGTGGCTCATGTCCTCCTGCACCGACAGGGCGCCGAACTCGGCGAGTCGCTGGAGCGAGGACCGTTCGTCCGCCGTGGCGTACTGCTGCAGGCCCAGGGCGAGCGGCACCCCGAACAGGACGAGTGCCGCCGCGGCGGCGGTGACGGCGAGCCGCACGATCCGGGAGCGCATCAGCCGTGGTCACCGGCGGGACCCGGTGGGTCGAGGCGGTAGCCGTGCCCGCGCAACGTCGTGATGGTCGGGACCTGCGCGCCCGGACGGCCTGCCAGCCGTCGCCGCACGGCGGCGACGTGGACGTCCAGCGTCTTCGTCGATCCGAACCAGTGCTCGTCCCACACGTCGGCCATGAGCCGGTCGCGGCTCACCGCGACGCCCGGCTCGCGGGCGAGCCGTTCGAGCAGGTCGAACTCGCGGGCGCGGAGGTCGATCTCGTGCCCCGCCACGCGGACGCGGCGGCTCCCGGTGTCGATGCGGAGGTCACCGATCTCGATCCGGCGGGTGACGCCGACGATGCCGCCGCGCCGCAGGTGGGCACGCACACGGGCCAGCAGCTCGGCCAGCCGTACCGGCTTGGTCAGGTAGTCGTCGGCCCCGGCCTCCAGACCGACGACGACGTCCATCTCCTCGGCCCGCGCGGTCAGGATGATCACGATCGCCTCCGGGCACCGGTCCCGCAGCCGTCGGCAGACCTCGTTGCCGTCGAGATCCGGCAGGCCCAGGTCGAGCAGCGCCAGGTCGACCGGCTGCCGGTCGGCGGCGGCCAGTGCCGTACCGCCGTCGGGGGCGGAGACCACGTCGTAACCCTGCTCGCTCAGGGCACCGACGAGGACGTCACCGATCGTGGGGTCGTCCTCGACCACGAGGACCCGCGGCTCGGACGTCATCGGCTGCTCGCACTCCTCCCGTGATCTGCCCTGTGTCGGCGGTCACCAGAGTTCCAGGCCGGGACGCTACCGGAGCGGAGGACGTCCGGCGCCCTCCTCAGATGTCAATGTTTCATTGACGCCAGCAGATCGTCAACGAAACGACGACCGACGACCCCGTCACGACGGCGGCAGCCGGAGCCGGGCCACGGTCCGCGACACGGCAGGAACGGCCCGGACGACGTCGATCCGGCAGGAGATCCGGGCGACGCGTACGGGTACCACGCACGGAGGCCGCCGCCCGCCGGCACATCGTCCTGTCTCGCCGGCTCTGTCGATCCTGGCGGTTCGCGGCGGAGGTGATGACCACGAGACGGCGGTGGTCGCACCGGGGTGCGACTCCATGATCGCTCGTCGTTCCTACCAGCCCCGATGCACGGATCCGGTGCGGCGATTGATCCGCATGATCGCGCACGTCGGATTCGCGAACGGAGGTGGCCTGCGCCGTGGGCGGCATCAGGATCGAGTCGTGATGCTCACTGTGCTCGGATGCCGTGCGGCGATGCCCGCCGACGGACAGGCCAGTTCGGCCTACCTCGTGTCCACCGACTCGACCCGTGTCCTGCTCGACTGCGGACCAGGGGCGGTGACCGCGCTCGGCGCGGTCTCCACGCCCGCAGCGCTCGACGGGATCGTCATCAGCCACCTGCACACCGACCACTGCTACGACGTGTTGCCGCTGGGCAAGGCGTTGCTGACGTCCCGGATGCTCGGGAACGACCGTTTCCCGACCCTGCCGACGGCCGGGCCAGCGCCCGGTGACCGTCCGATCCCGCTCCATGTCCCGAAGGGCGGCCGGGCGGCGCTGGAGCGCCTCGCCGCGGTGTTCCGGATCCCCAGCCGGCCCGAGCTCGACCGTGCGTTCGGGGCGGCGTTGGAGATCCGGGAGTACGAGCCGGGAGAGGAGCTGACCATCGGCGACTGCCGCGTCGTGCTGCGGCCGCTGCACCACACGATGTCCAACTGCGGTGTCCGCGTGACCGATCCCGCGGGGTCGAGCCTGGTCTACAGCGGCGACACCTCGGACGTCGCCGGGCTGAGCGAGCTCGCCCGCGGAGCGGACCTGCTGCTGTGCGAGTCCACCCTCGAGTTGCCCGACGACACCTCCGACGGGCACATGAGTGCGGCTCGTGCGGGGCGGGTGGCCGCCGCGGCCGAGGTGGGCCAGTTGGTGCTGACCCACTTCGTCACCGCGGATCCCACCTGGCTCGATGCGCGCCGTGCCGAGGCGTGCGAGTCGTTCGCCGGCCCGGTGCATCTCGCCGCGCCGGAGCGTGTGTTCCCGGTCTGCTGAGCACGCACTCCCGGAACCTGTGGGTGGGCCGGGGCGGGGCGAGTGATCGTCCCGGCCCACCCACAGGTCAGGCGCGGGACCCGATGCGCCGCCCGGTCCCGGGATCGAAGCGGTGCAGGTCGCGCGCTGCGATCGAGACCCGCACGTGGTCACCGACCGCGCGCCCGCTCGCGATCGGCTCGGTGAACGACCACCGGCCTTCGCGGCTGCGGCAGTGCACGAGCCTGTCGTGGCCGGCGAACTCGACGACGTCGACGGTGCCGTCGAGCACCATCGCGTCGACCTCGGGCGTGTCGCCGTCACCGAGGACGACTCCGTCCGCCGGGCGCCACCCCCACCGGGCGCGGTCGTGATCGAGCACGTTCATCGGCGGGCTGCCGACGAAGGTCGCGACGAACTCGTCGTGTGGGCGTCGGTAGACCTCGTCCGGTGCGGCGGCCTGCACGACTCGCCCGGCCCGCATGACGATCAGGTGCGTGGCGATCGACAGTGCCTCGGACTGGTCGTGGGTGACCATGACCAGGGTCGCGCCGAGCTCGCGGTGCAGCCGTGCCAGCTCGGTCCGGGCCTGGGCGCGGAGCTGGGCGTCGAGGCTCGACAGCGGTTCGTCGAGCAGCAGCACCGGGCGGCGGCGCACGATCGCTCTGGCGAGTGCGACCCGCTGCCGCTGGCCACCCGACAGCTGCGCCGGGCGCCGTTCGAGCAGACCTGCCAGACCGAGCTGGGCACTCACCTCGTCGACCCGCCGGTCGATCTCGGCGCGCCCGGGGCCCGCACCGCGCGAGTGGCGGGCTTCGAGCCGCATGCCGAACCCGATGTTCGCCGCGACCGACAGGTGCGGGTAGAGCGCGTAGTCCTGGAAGACCATCGCGAGTCCACGTCCACCGGGAGCGGTGTCGGTGACGTCGGTCC
Source organism: Pseudonocardia sp. EC080619-01 (assembly GCF_001420995.1). Classification (NCBI taxonomy): domain Bacteria; kingdom Bacillati; phylum Actinomycetota; class Actinomycetes; order Pseudonocardiales; family Pseudonocardiaceae; genus Pseudonocardia; species Pseudonocardia sp. EC080619-01. Next base: position 5,851,108 of record NZ_CP012184.1, read on the forward strand.
CGCCGATGCGCACGCGGCCCTCGCCGGGGGAGAGCAGTCCTGCGACGACCGAGAGCAGTGTCGACTTCCCGCAGCCCGAGGGGCCCACGATCACGGTCAGGGAACCGTGCGGGACAGCGAGGTCGTCGACGTCGAGGGCGAGTGTGGGGCCGTAGCGGTGGCGTACCCCGAGCAGCTCGATGCCCGCTGCGGTCGTGACGGCGGGCACGGTGGGCTGCCCCGGGTCCGCGGTCTCCTTCTGCAGGGTCACGTCAGCGCCTTCCGGCTCGGAGGAACGCGGCGGTGATCCGTCGCGAGAACACGGCGTAGACCGCGATGACGGGCGCGCACGCCAGCACCGAGGCCGCGAGCAGCGGGCCGGGGTTGCCGCCCTCCTGGTTGTCGAACAGGGCCAGGCCCTGCTGGATCGTGGTGTTCTCCGGGCTGGGGGCGACCAGAGCGGGCCACAGGTACTCGTTCCAGGTCGTGATGAACACGAGGATCCCGACCGCGCCGAGCGCGGGACGGAGCTGGGGGAGCACGACGTACCAGAGCGTCTCCGCCGGCCGCGCCCCGTCGATCGCCGCGGCGCCGAGCAGGTCGGCGGGCAGGGATCGCACGTGCTCCCACATCAGCAGCACGGCCAGACCGCAGGAGGCCAGCTGGGGCACGATCAGGCCCGGGTAGGTGTCGCGCCACCCCAGGCCCGTCGCGATCAGGAACTGGGGGATCACCATCGCCTGGAGCGGCACGATCAGCGACACGGTGACCGCGCCGAGGACCAGGCGCCGGCTGCGCACACCCAGGCTCAGCATGGCGTAGGCGGCGAGGACGGCGACCAGCAGCTGGGCCGCGGTCACCCCGAGTGCGGTCACCAGGGAGTTCAGCAGCAGCCGACCGATCGGGAACAGGGTGAGGGCGTCGAGGTAGTTGGCGGCCGACACCGGTGACGGGCCGATCTCGAAGATCGCGTTCGGTGCGCGGAAGGAGGTCAGCAGGGTCCAGATCAGGGGGAACGACACACCCAGCCCGGTGATCGCGAGCGGTGCGTGCCAGCGCAGCTCAGCGCGCATCGTGGCTCCTTCTCCGTGCCGACGCGATCGCGCCGAACGCCACGGCGAGGGTCGCCGTGATGGTGACCGCGAGTGCGGACGCGGCGCCGGCGTCGAAGAAGTCGAAGCCCTCGGCGTAGAGCCGGTAGTAGATGTTGTCCGTCGCCCCGTCGGGCCCGCCCCGGGTCAGGACGGCGACGTTGGTGAACACCCACTGCCCGGCCACGACCACGCACAGCGCGGTGAGCAGGACGACCGTGCGGGCGAGCTGGGGCAACACGACGTACCGCGTCGTCTCCCAGCCGGTGGCGCCGTCGATGCGGGCCGCCTCGATCGAGCGGCGGTCGATGCCGGCCAGTGCTGCCGAGAACAGCACCATGTTCAGTGCGACGATCTTGCCCGCGGTGATCACGACGATGACGGGTAGCGCCGTGCGCGGGTCACCCAGCCAGTTCGGGCTCGGCAGCCCCGACCCGGACAGCACGGTGTCGACCAGCCCCTGCTCCGGGCTCAGCAGGAACTTCCAGGAGATCGCGGTGGCCAGCGGAGCCAGCACCACCGGCGAGAACAGCAGGGCCCGGTAGGCCTCGGCCGCGCGTCCGGGGCGGCGCCACAGCATCAACGCCAAGGTCATCGGGAACACGGTGGCGAACGGCAGCATGCCCAGGACGTAGAACCCGGTGCGCACGATCGCGTTCGTGGTCTCCGGCCGGCCGAACAGCTCGACGTAGTTCTCCACGCCGACGAACTCGGGGTCCGGTGAGATCAGGTTCCAGTCCAGTACCGACAGCACGCCGGTCCACAGCAACGGGCCGTAGACCCAGATCACCAGGGCTGCGATCAGCGGTCCGAGGTAGAGCCAGGGGCGGGCCCGCCGGCCCGCACGCGGGGCAGGGGGCGGCGCCGCCGTGGCCTCCGCGTCGACTGTCGCGTTCACCGCGTCGACAGCCCGCGGATCTTCTCGGCCGCGGCCCGCAGGGTCGTGGCCGGGTCCGCGCCGCGCAGGACGATGGGTTCCACCGCCTCGTCCTGCAGTGTCACGACCGCGCGGTTGGCCTGTCCGCCGGGGAAGACCTGGTAGGGCTCCACGGTGTCGAGCTGCTTCACCGCGGGCAGCAGCCGGGGGTTCCGGGCGAAGTGGTCCCCGAGGTAGGCGGGGTCCTCGGCCAGTGCCGGGCGCAGTGGCAGGTAGCCGATCTTCTCCGCGTACACGGTGTAGGCCTCGGCGCTGGACATGAACCGCACGAACTTCCACGCCGCCTGCCGGCGGTCCTCGTCGTCGGTGAGCACGGCCAGACCGGCGCCGGAGTAGGTGGGCTTCGGCGCGCCCCGGCCGAACGTGGGGAATCCCGCGGTGCGGAGATCGAACGTGCCGGTCGAGGCCGTCTCCAGCGAGACGAGTGCGCCGGTGCTGGCCAGCAGCATCCCCAGCCGCCCGGAGCCGAACAGCGAGAGGGCGTCGGCGGTGGAGACGGCCGGCTGCGCTCCGGCGGTGGTGAGCTCCTGGACCTGGCTGAGCGCGTCGACGGCCCGCGGGCTGTCGACGGTGATCTCCCCACCGGGCCCGACCATCGATCCACCCGCGGTGTTGATGATCGACTGGGTCAGGTAGTCGGACTTGCCGACGTCGGCGACGGCGAGGTAGGCGCCCGCCCGACCGCTGCGGGCGATGGCCAGGGCGGCCTCGCGGACCTCGGCCATCGACGTCGGTGGGGTGTCGGGATCCAGGCCCGCGGCCCGGAACAGGTCGGCGTTGTAGTAGAGCGTGGGGATCGACATGGTGAACGGCATCGCCTTGACCACGCCGTCGTCGGCGACCGCTGCCATGAGGTTCGGTGCCATGCCCTCGGCGTGAGCGGCCCACTGGTCCCCGGCGATCTCCTGGACGGGGGCGACGGGGAGATCGGCGTAGGCCTCGGCCATCTTGCTCCACCCGATCTGGGCGACATCGGGTGGACTGCCGGCCGCGGTGTCGGCCTTGAGCTTGGTGAGCACGTCGGCGACCGCGACCGGCTGGGTGCGCACGGTGATCCCGGGGTTCTGCTCCTGGAAGCGGTCGATCAACCCCTGCATGGCCTGGCCGCCGAGGTCGGGGGTCCCGATGCTGTAGCCGAGGAAGGTCAGCTCGATCGGCTCGGTGCCCTCCGGGGCCGTTCCGTTGCTCGCACCGCAGGCGGCGGTGGCTGCCAGTCCCACTGCGGCGAGCAGCGCTGCCGCGCTCCGCGCTATCCGGTTCATCGTCCATCCTCTGTTCGGCTGCGGCGGGGCGCCCGCCCAGCGTGATCGTCGCGGTGCCGGGTGCGGCGGTCGGCCACGATCAGGACGTTCCGATCGGTCCATCGGTGGTGCCTCTCGACCGGGGCGGCGGTGCCTCCCGATGAGGTCCGATTGCCGGGCGCTGCCCGGCCGCCGGGACGACCGGCGCCGTCGAGGTCCGGGATGTGCGGGAGCGGGTCGGGCCCTGGCCCGGCCGTGCGGCGGGACGCGCCGAGGCCACCAGGGTCAGGCGCCGACCGCACTGCGCGCCGGAGCCGATCGGCGTGCCGCGCGTGTCGTGCGTGTCGGACCGGACGGAGCGTCGGCCCTGAGACACCGGACGAACTCCTCGACCAGCGGGTTGTCCACGTCGGATCGCCACACGGCGTACAGGTCGAGAGTGGGCACCGGGTCGACCAGGGACACGGTGACCGGTCTGATGCCCACCGCGGAGGCGCAGACCGCGGCCGCCCGTGCCGCCGAGCAGAACCCGATCACGTTGCGGGCGGCGACGACGATGGAGGTGGCGACGGGATCCTCGACGTGGTCGACCACGTCGAGGGTGAATCCCGCGGCGCCGGCGGTGTGGGTGAGCACGTCGTACATCGCGGGGCTCTGCTCACGGTGGAACAGCAGGCACGGCTGCCCCCGGAGATCGTTGAACGACACCTGCCGCAGCGTGGCCCACGGATGGCGATCCCCGACGAGTGCGACCAGCGGGACGCGCAACAACCGCTGGTGCCCGAGGCCGGCGTCGGCCGGCGGGCCGTAGATCATCGCGACGTCGAGGTCCCCGGAGTGCAGGGCCCGCAGCTGCAGCCCGGTCCACATCTCGCGCGGGGCGACCACGACGTCGGGGAGCTCGGCGCGCAACCTGGCGATCACGCGGGGGAGGACGCCCTGTGCCGCCGGGAGGTTGCAGCCGACCCGCACCGTCCCGGCCCGGCCCGCGGCGGCGTGGTGGGCGGCATCGCGCGCCCGCTCGACCCGGTCCAGTACCCCGCGGGCCTCGGTGACGAATGCCCGGCCCGCGGCGGTCAGGGCCACCTCGTGCGAGGAGCGGCTGACCAGCCGGGTGCCGACACTCTGTTCGAGACGCTGGATCTGCTGGCTCAGCGAGGGTTGGGCGAGATGCAGGCGTCGTGCTGCCCGGCCGAAGTGCAGTTCCTCGGACAACGTGAGGAAGGAGTGCAGATGCCGCAGTTCCATGTGGTCTCCTCGGCCGTGGTCAGCCGACCGTAGGTGAGCCGGCGCAACGCGGCGTGAACGACGACCGAACACGGCCGGGGCAGGTCTGTGACGAGGCTTGACCGTGCCGCGACGGCACGGACTGTGATGGTCGGGACGAACCACCCCACAGCTGGAGGAGCCCCGGATGACCCGCGCCGACGTCGACCACGACACCCCCGCAGCAGCAACGACGACGGGGACGACGCACGAGCCGCCCGCGGGTGCGTCGAGCACCGGCACGTGGAACGGGATGGAGTACCGGGCGACGGCGCAGTGGCTGGTGCTGCGCAAGGACGACAAGCCCACCGCGGAGATGTTCTCCGTCGCCTACCTCGCCGGCTCCGGCGAGCCCCGGCCCGTCACCTTCGTCTTCAACGGCGGCCCCGGTGCCTCGTCGGCATATCTGCACCTCGGCGCGGTCGGCCCGCGGCGGGTCGACTTCCCCGGTGACGGTTCGATGCCGCCCTCACCGCCGCGGCTGGTGGACAACGACGAGTCGTGGCTCGCGTTCACCGACCTGGTGTTCATCGACCCGGTCGGCACCGGGTTCAGCCGGATGATCGAGAAGAACGGTACGGAGAAGCAGGAGCAGGACGCGGACGCCTACTTCGGCACCGAACGTGACCTGCAGTCGTTGTGCGAGTTCATCAGGCGCTGGCTCAGCGAGCACCGGCGATGGAGCTCGCCGGTGTTCGTCGCGGGGGAGAGCTACGGCGGTTACCGCGCCGGGCGATTGACCCGCATGCTCGGCGAGAGCGCCGGGATCGGCCTCGCCGGCGCCGTGCTCATCTCCCCGGCGCTGGAGTTCGCGGGCATCGGCGCCGGGGTCTTCGGTGGCGACTACGAGGTGCTGCCGTGGGTGGACGTGCTGCCCACCATGGCCCTGGCCGCCCACCACCACGGGCGCTCCCGGGCGTTCGGTCCCGATGTCTCGGTCGACGAGGTGCGTCGTGCGGCGGAGCAGTTCGCGACCGGCGACTACGCCGTGTTCCTCACCCGTGGTGCCTCCGGCGAGGCGGGGGAGCGCGAACGCGTCATCGGGCGCCTGGCGGACCTGCTCGGGCTGCCGCCGGAGTTCGTGGCCCGCGCGGAGGGCCGGGTCCGGGTGCACCAGTTCGCGCGCGAACTGCTGCGCGAGCAGGGACGTGTGGTGGGGCGGTTCGACGCGACCGTCACCACGTCGGACCCGTTCCCGGACCGGGACGTGTTCACCGGCGGCGACCCCACCCTGACCGGGGCGGCACCGGTCTACACCACCGCGGTGAACCACCTGCTGCGCTCGGAGATCGGGTTGGCGACCGATCGTGAGTACCTGCTGCTCAACACCGACGTGGTGCAGAAGTGGAAGGACGACGGCGCGAGCCTGTACCTGCAGCCCCTGCAGGGCGCGACCGACGACTTCCGCTACGGGATGGCGTTGAACCCCCGGCTGCGTGCGTTCATCACGCACGGAGTCCACGACCTGCAGACGCCCTACTACGCGGCCGACCGGCTGCACAACCTGATGCGCCTGGACCCGGCGACGGCCGAGCGTCTCACGGTGCGCCACTTCGACGGTGGCCACATGTTCTACGCCTGGACCCGCAGCCGGCAGGACTTCACCTCGGCGATCGCGGACTTCGTCGCGGAGTCGACGGCGTCGCACCGGCCCGCCGCGTCCTGAGGTCCGCCCTCGCCGGATCCGCTCGATGGGGGCCGGCGACGGCTCCCGGCAACATCATCTTAATGTCGACATACGTTGACATGTTGTCGGAGCGTTCCTAGTGTCATGAGTCGCGAGTTCGCGACATATTTGTAAGGTGGTCTGGTGGCGCGGACCGGACGACCCAAGGCCGAGCTGATCCTGTCCGACGATGAGCGGTCAGCGTTGGAGGAATGGATTCGCCGCGGGTCGACTCCGCAGGCGTGGGCGCTGCGGTGTGTCGGATCATCCTGGCGTGCGCTTCGGGCGCGACGAACAAGGAAGTCGCGGCGCAGACGGGGTCGGCTGCGCACACGGTGGGCCGGTGGCGTGCCCGGTTCGTTGCTCACCGGATCGCCGGGCTGGGGGACCTGCCCCGTCCGGGCGGTCCGCGCACGGTCACCGACGCTCAGGTCGCCGAGGTGATCACCACGACGTTGGAGTCCAAACCGGCTGATGCGACGCACTGGTCGACCCGCGGGATGGCCGAGCATTCGGGGTTGTCCCAATCGACGATCTCGCGGATCTGGCGCACCTTCGGGTTGGCCCCGCACCGAGCCGAGACGTTCAAGCTGTCCACCGATCCGTACTTCATCGAGAAACTCCACGACGTCGTCGGTCTCTACCTTGACCCGCCCGAGCGGGCGCTGGTGTTCTGCGTGGACGAGAAATCCCAGATCCAGGCCTTGAACCGGTCCCAACCAGTGCTGCCGATGATGCCCGGCATCCCGCAGCGACTGACCCACGACTACGTGCGGGCAGGAACCACGACGTTGTTCGCCGCGCTCGAGGTCACGACCGGGAAGGTGATCGGGTCGCTGCATCGCCGCCATCGCGCGAGCGAGTTCCGCACGTTCTTGACCAGGCTCGACCGCGAGGTCCCCGCCGAGCTGGACGTGCACCTGGTGCTGGACAACTACGCCACCCACAAGACCCCGGCTATCAAGACCTGGCTGGTGGCTCACCCGAGGTTCCACCTGCATTTCACCCCGACCGGATCGTCGTGGCTCAACCTGGTCGAGCGTTGGTTCGCCGAGCTGACCACCAAGAAGATCCGCCGCGGCGTGCACACCTCGGTCCCCGCCCTCGAAGCCGACATCCGCGACTGGATCGCCGGCTGGAACAACAACCCCAAGCCCTTCGCGTGGACCAAGACCGCGGACGAGATTCTCGAACGACTCACCCGATATCTGAAGCGAATCCCTGACTCAGGACACTAGGTTCGTCGCACCAGCCGTCCCGGAGGAGTGCTCGTGACCATCCCCGTGCCTGATCATGCCCGCCTCGCCGCGTTGGCCGAGCACTTCCGGTTCGGCCTGGACGAGTCCGGGGTGGCCGAGTTCCATCCGGCGGTCGGCGCCACGCTGGCGGCGTCGGAGCGCGTGGAGGAGCTGTATGCGCGCACCGCGCCGACGCCTCCGCAGCGTGAGACCTGGGCCCCGCCGGAGAACCCGCTCAACGCGTGGGCGGTACGTACGGCGATCACCGGGTCCGAGAGCGGACCGTTGGCCGGGCGCACGGTCGCGGTCAAGGACAACGTCGCGGTCGCGGGCGTGCCCATGCTCAACGGCTCCTCCTCGCTGGAGGGGTTCGTGCCGGCCCGCGATGCCACCGTCGTGACGCGGCTGCTCGACGCCGGAGCCACCGTGTCGGGCAAGTCGGTCTGCGAGAACCTCTGCTTCTCGGGTGGGAGCTTCACCTCGTGGCCCGAGCCGGTGCGCAACCCGTGGGATCCGGCGCGCAATGCCGGGGGGTCGTCGAGTGGCAGCGCGGCGCTGGTCGCGACGGGCGAGGTCGACCTCGCCGTCGGTGGGGACCAGGGCGGGTCGGTGCGGATCCCGGCGTCGTTCACGGGGATCGTCGGGCACAAACCGACCTTCGGGCTGGTGCCCTACACCGGCGCCTTCCCGATCGAGCAGACCATCGACCACCTCGGTCCGATGACCCGCACGGTGGCCGACGCGGCCCGCATGCTGGACGTCATGGCGGGCGTCGACGGCTACGACTCGCGTCAGCCGACGGTTCTCGCCCCGGCCGGCCACCTCGCGGCGCTCGAGCAGGGTGGGGCGGGTCTGCGGATCGGAGTGGTGGCCGAGGGCTTCGGCACCCCGGTCTCGGTGCCCGGTGTCGATGGCGCCGTCCGCGCTGCGGTCGACGCCCTGTCCGCGGCCGGGCTGTCCGCCGAGGAGGTCTCGATCCCGTGGCACCGCGACGCCATGGCGGTGTGGAACGTGATCGCCACCGAGGGTGCGGCCTATCAGATGATCGACGGCAACGGTTACGGGATGGGGGCCTTCGGCCTCTACGATCCCGAGCTGATCGCCCACTACGCACGCGGTCGCCTCGAGCGCGGTTCCGAGCTGTCGAAGACGGTCAAGCTGGTCGGGCTCTCGGGGCGCTACACCTACGAGCTCGGCGGCGGTCGCTACTACGCGATGGCCCGCAACCTGTCGTACGAGCTCCGGGCGGCCTACGACGACGCGCTGTCGACCTACGACGTGCTCGTGATGCCGACCCTGCCGTACGTGGCGCGCGAGCTCCCGCCCTCCGACGTCCCGCTCGCGGGTTATCTCGACACCGCGTTGTCCATGATCGGCAACACCGCGCCCTTCGACGTGACCGGGCATCCGGCGTGCAGCGTGCCGGCGGGCCTGGTCGAGGGGCTGCCGGTCGGGATGATGGTGGTCGGCAAGCGGTTCGACGACGCGACCGTGCTGCGGGTGGCGAACGCCCACGAGCAGCTGGTCGGCGGGTTCCCGGCGCCGAGGAGCGAGGCCTCGGCGACCCGGTGACCCTCGGGAAGGGTGGACGCCCGGGTCGAAATCGGAACATGTCGACAGCTGTCGACTGATGTAGGGTCTCCGCGTGAGCGCCAACGAGAATGTCGCCTTCGACGCCCTCTCGGACCGGGTGCGCCGGCAGATCCTCTCGGTGCTCGGCGAGCGGGGTGAGCTCACGGTGTCCGACATCGCCGACGCCGTCGACGGCGTCGGGCGTACGACGGTGTCGAGCCACCTGCGGATCCTGCGTACCTCGGGGATCCTGTCCGAACGTCGCGACGGCCGGCGTCGCTACTACATGCTCAATCCCGACGGTGCGGTGCGTGACGCGTTCCTGTACCTGCAGTCGTTGATGCAGGCCGGGGTCGCACTCGACAAGGCGGACGAGCAGGTCGCAGACTTCGGGTCCCGTCCCGCGTCCGACGTTCGCCGCGACGTGTCCTAGATGGCAGGTGCCTCGTGTGAGTACTGCGACGCTCACCGCGGAGTCGGTCGTCGATCTGCCGCCACACGAGGCCTTCTCCCTGTTCGGTAGTGCCGAGGGCTCGAACTGGTTGTTCGACGCCCGTTGTGACTCGGTGGCCGTGGGTGCGCCGGTCCGGATGACCCTGCCGATCGACGCCGACCCGGACCGGCGCCGGGTGGAGCTGCTGGGCACGATGTCCGCGGTGCGTCCCGGCCGGGCGATCGTGATCGACCACGTCCAGCCGTGGCCGGGACGGATCCGGCTGAGTTTCGTGCCGCAGGCGCCGGGCGTGACCAGGGTCCGGGTCCGGGCCGAGGTGTCCGAGTCCGGCGTGGGATGGCTGGTGCGGCACCGCGGGATCATCCTGCCCTTTCCCGATGCGGGCGAGCAGACGCTCCGGGTGGGTCTCGTCACGAGCAAGTCGGGGCCGGCGGCGGTCTACTCGATGGCGACCGAGTACCTGGCCCGGCTGGCGGTCGAGGAGGTCAACGAGGGCGGGGGAGTACGCGGGCGGATGCTCGATCTCGTCGTCGCCGACGACGAGACCGACCCCGAGATCGCGGCGATCGAGGCGGGCAGGCTCCGCCGCGCGGGGTGTCATGCCGTCTTCGCGAGCACGACGAGCCAGAGTTTCGCGGCGATCGACGCCGCGGTCGGCCGCGACGTCCTGGTCGTCCACTCGGTCATGAACGAGCGGGGCAACAGCCGGCGCGGAGCGGCGGTGCAGCTGGGGGAGCGCCCTGACGCCCAGATCGCGGTGATCGCGGACCGGCTGATGACCACGACCGGGGCTCGCGACTGGTTTCTGGTCGGAGAGCGCTACAGCTGGTCCTACGGTGCGCACCGGGCGGCCCGCATCGCGGTGCCGCGGGTGAACGGCCGCCTCGTCGGCCAGTCCTACACCTCGGTGGGGACCACCGACTTCTCGCCGGTGATCGAGCAGATCCAGCGCTCGGGCGCCGACGTCGTGATGTCGTCACTGATCGGCGCCGACGAGGTCGAGTTCGAACGCCAGTGCGCCCGGGCGGGCCTGCGCGACACCACGCGCACGCTGTCGCTGGTGATGGACGAGCCGACCCGTGAGCACATCGGCGCCTCGGCGGCCGAGGGCATCTGGACGGCGATGGCCTACTTCCAGGACGTCGCGGCCGAGGGCAACGACCGGCTCCTCGCGCGGTACCGGGAGCGGTTCGGGCAGTGGGCCCCGCCGGTCTCGACGATCTCGGAGACGGCCTACGAGGCGATCGTGCAGTACGCCGAGGCGGCCCGGCGCCGTGGGAACGACGGCGATCCGCTGTCCGCCCGGGCGCTGGTGGAACACCTCGAAGGCGTCGACGGCGGGGCGATCGGTACCCGCAACCTGCTCGCGCCCGCGCTCCATCTCGCGCGGGTCGGCGCGGACGGGGTGAGTGTCTTCGAGGAGGCCGGGTCGGGGACATCCACTCGTAACACCTCTATGTGTCGATAGATATCGACATTATGTCTGCCCGTGGTTAGTGTCGGCGACCACACCGGGCGACGGAAGGTGCTTGCGACATGGACGGCGTGCACGATCTGGGTGGCCGGCAGGGTTTCGGGCCGATCGATCCGGAGGCCGACGAGCCGGTGTTCCACTCCGACTGGGAGCGCCGGGTGCTGGTGATGTTCCCGGCGATGGCCGGAGCGGGCGCGTTCAATCTCGACCAGTTCCGGTACGGGATGGAGCAGATCCCGCCGGCGGAGTATCTCGCCTCGACCTACTACGAGCACTGGATGCACTCGATGATCCACTGGGGCATCGAGGCGGGGATCTTCGATCCCGAGGATCTCGAACGTCGCACCCGCCACTACCTGGAACACCCCGAGGAGGCCGCGCCGAAGGCGGCGAAGGCCGACCTGACCGAGGCGCTGCGGCAGCTGATCCCCACCGGCGCCGACTACCGTCGCGAGACCGATTCCGGGCCCGCGTTCGGCGTGGGCGACCGGGTCCGCGTGCTGGACCACGTCTCGACCATGCACACCCGCCGTGCCGGCTACGTGCGTGGACGGACCGGAGAGATCGTCGCTACCCACGGCGCCTACGTCTATCCCGACAGCAACGCCGCGGGACTGGGCGAGGACCCCCACCACCTCTACACGGTGCGATTCCGCTCCGAGGAGCTGTGGGGCGCGGGCGAACCGGGCGCGGCGAACGCGGTCAACCACATCGATCTGTGGGAGCCCTACCTCACCGCGGTCTGAACCGCTCGCTCCCTTCCTCCCCCTGACACCGAGCACATCAGAGGACGATCATGTCACTGCACCACGACCACTCGACGATCACCGAGGACGACCGGATCGCCGCTCGCGTCAAGGCCATGGAGGCGATCCTGGTCGAGAAGGGAATCATCGGCTCGGACGCGATCGACTACATGTCCTCGGTCTACGAGAACGAGGTCGGCCCGCAGCTCGGGGCGAGGATCGTCGCGCGGGCGTGGGTCGACGCGGAGTTCAGGTCCCGCCTGCTCTCCGACGCCACCGAGGCGTGCAAGGAGTTGGGTGTCTCGGGCATGCAGGGCGAGGAGATGGTGGTCCTGGAGAACACGGGCACCGTCCACCACCTCGTGGTCTGCACGCTGTGTTCGTGCTACCCGTGGCCGGTGCTGGGACTCCCCCCGAACTGGTACAAGTACCCGGCCTACCGGGCCCGAGCGGTCCGTGATCCGCGCGGCGTGATGGCCGAGTTCGGCCTGGACCTGTCCGAGAGCGTCGAGGTGCAGGTGTGGGACTCCAGCGCCGAGCTGCGCTACTGGGTGCTGCCCCGGCGCCCCGCCGGCACCGACGGGTGGTCCGAGGACCGGCTCGCCGAGCTGGTCACCCGCGACTCGTTGATCGGGGTCGCGGACGTCACCGGCCCGGCCGCGGCGTGATCGGGATGGAGCGACTGAACCGGACGCCGTCACCGGAGACCAAGCCGCGGGTCGACTCGCTGGTCGAGGCCCTGCCCTTCAACGAGGCGATCCCGCGCCGCTCGGGTGATGTCGCGTTCGACCACGCCTGGGAGATCCGGGCCTTCAGCATGACCGTGGCCCTGCACGAGGAGCTCGGCTTCCCGTGGGCGGAGTTCCAGGACAGGCTCGTCGCCGCCATCCAGGAGTTCGAGTCGGGGCGCCCCGACCTGGAGCACTGGAGCTACTACGAGCGGTGGATGGCCGCACTCGAGGTCCTCGCGCGCAGCAAGGGCTGGGTCTCGCAGACGGAGCTCGAGCAGCGGACCGAGGAGATCCTCGCGCTCCCGGCGAACTACATGCACCAGCATGCCGTCCGCGAACCGGTCGCCGTGATCACCGGGGCACGGTGATGGCCGACGACCTCTCCGAGGACATCGACGAGGGCGCCGTGAACGCTCATCACGTCGCCGCGATCGCAGCGCTGGCCGGGCTCCCGCTGGAGCCCTCCCGCCTCGCGCCGGTGGCCGCGCTGCTCTCGGCCTGGATCCCCGGTGCGAACGCGCTGAGTGCCCGGATGCAGTCCGCCGAACTCGACGGGCTGATGCCCGCCGTGGTGTTCACCCGTCCCGGGATCCACGACGAGGAGGGCGGGCAGTGAACGACGGAGCGGCGGACGACCGGGCGCCGGGTGACGATCTCCTCGACCGCACGCTGACCGAGGTCGCCCACCTGGTCGCTGCCGGCGAGGTGTCCCCGGTCGAGCTCGTCGAGCGGTCGCTGCGGCGGATCGAGCAGATCGCCGGGACCAACGCGTTCATCTCCGTCGACTCCGACGACGCCCTGGCCGTGGCCCGGGCGAGCGAGACGATGATCTCCGCCGGTCACCGGATCGGACCGCTGCACGGCGTCCCGGTCGCGCTCAAGGACAACGTCTCCGTCCGCGACAAGCCCACGACCGCGGGCAGCGCCATCCTGGCCGACCACCGCCCGGCCGAGGACGCGACGGTCACCCGCCGACTGCGGTCGGCGGGAGCGATCATCGTCGGCAAGACCAACATGCACGAGTTCGCGTGGGGCGGGACCTCGGCGAACCCGCACTACGGGTTCGTCACCAACCCGTGGGACACCGGCCGGATGCCGGGTGGATCCAGCGGCGGCTCCGGCGTCGCGGTCGCGACCCGAGCCTGCTTCGGTGCGCTCGGTACCGACACCGGCGGATCGATCCGGCTGCCCGCGGCGCTCAACGGCATCACCGGGCTGCGTCCGACGATCGGGCGGGTCAGCAACGCAGGCGTGATCCCACTGGCCTGGAGCATGGACACCGTCGGTCCGATGGCCCGCACCGCGGCGGACTGTGCGGTCATGTTCACCGCGCTGGCCGGTCACGACCCGGCCGATGCCGGTTCGGCCGACCGGGCGGGGGAGGACTACTCCCGCGATCTCGGTGCCGGGCTCGACGGGCTCCGGGTCGGGATCATCGAGGGCTACTCCCTGCACCACGTCCAGCCCGCGGTCGACAAGGCGCTGCGCGCGGCACTGGACGTCCTCGTCGCCGGCGGCGCCCGCACGAGCGAGGTCTCGATCGCCGACATCGAGGGCAACATCTCCGCCCAGCTCACCGTCGAGGCGTGCGAACCCAGCACCTACCACCAGCGCTGGTTGCGCGAGCGCCCCGACGACTACGGCGACGACGTCCGGCTCCTGCTCGAGGCGGGGGAGATGCTGCCGGCCACCCAGTACCTGCAGGCCCAGCGCTACCGGACGCTGCTGCGCTCGCAGACCCTCGCCGCGCTGTCGCGGGTGGACCTGCTGGTGTGTCCGACCCTGCCCTTCACCGCGACCCCGCTCGGGGAGGTGACCGTCGAGATCGATCCGGGACGACCGGAGGACATGCTCTCGGCGATCATGCAGTTCACCGGGTTGCCGTCGCTGACCGGTCTGCCGGCGATCAGCGTGCCCTGCGGCTTCGACGATGCGGGACTGCCCATCGGTATGCAGCTGATCGGCCGTCCGTTCGCGGAGTCGACACTGCTGCGGGCCGCGGCCGGGTTCCAGGCGGGCACCGGGTTCCACACTGCGGCCCCCCGGGTCGGGCGGGACCGAGCCCGGTAGCTGCACTGCTCGGCGTCGAGGCGGCCGTAGACGGCGAGGCGGAATCCCAGGTGCGCCACTTCGAACTCCTGGCCGTTCTCGCGGGCCAGGTGCAGGCACTCGGTGGTCGCGGCGACGGTACGTGGAGCCGTTCGGTACACCCGGCTCGCCCCGCCGCGTCTGCTCACAGCTTGAACACGGCGCGCGGGTTGTCCTGCACCAGAGCCCGGATCGTGTCGCCCGCCTCGTCCTCGGCGAGGCGGTGCCGCACGACGAGGTCGGCGAGGTGGGCGGCGTCGAGGCGGCGGGACATGTCGTGGCGCGCCGGGATCGAGCAGAACGCGCGGGTGTCGTCGATGAAGCCCGAGGTCCGGCTGAAACCGGCCGTCTCGGTGACCGCGGAGCGCCAGCGTCCGATCGCGTCGGGGGCGTCGAGGAACCACCACGGCGCCCCGACGTAGACGGAGGGGTAGAACCCGGCCAGCGGCGCCAGCTGCCGGGAGAACACGGTCTCGTCGGTCGTGAAGACCACGAGGTGGAACCCGGAGCTCGTGCCGAACCGTTGCAGCAGCGGACGCAGCGCCTCGGTCAGCTCGATGCCGGTCGGGATGTCGTGCCCGCGGTCCGGGCCGAACCGCTCGTAGGTGGGCCGGTGGTGGTTCCGCAGGATGCCGGGGTGCAGGGTCATGACCAGCCCGTCCTCGGCGGACATGGCGGCCATCTCGAACAGCAGGTGCCGGCGCAGCGCCGTCGCCTCGTCGGTGGAGGCCTCGCGGCGCAGCGCCCGGGCGAAGATGTCCGCGGCGACGGTCTCGTCGAGCGGCTCGGTGCCCACGTCGGCGTGGCTGTGGTCGGCCGAGGTGGCGCCGTGGTCGACGAAGTACCGGCGTCGCCGCCGCAGCGCGGTGAGGAAACCGTCATAGTCGCCGGTGTCGGTGTCCGCGGCCACCCCGAGGGACGCCACGGCCTCGGGCCACGCGTCGTCGCCGGCCTCGAGGTAGCGGTCGGGCCGGAACGTGGGGACCACCCGCCCGTCCCAGGACGGGTCGTCGCGGAGGACGCGGTGCCAGTGCAGGTCGTCGGCCGGGTCGTCGGTCGTGGCCAGCACCTCGATGCCGAACCGGCGGTACAACGCCCGCGGCCGGAACTCCGGGGTGCGCAGCGCGGCCGAGATCCGGTCGAAGAGGTCGTCGGCGTTCGCCTGGGCGGGCCGCTCCCGTACACCGAAGATGTCGTGGAGCTCGGACTCGAACCAGTACTGCACGGATGTGCCGCGGTAGACCGGCCACCGCTCGCAGAAGATCCGCCAGGCCTTGCGCGCGGTGCCCTCGTCGAGCGGGGAACCGGCGGCGACGCCGAGCTCGTCGAGCCCGACACCGGACGAGTGCAGCAGCCGCGTGACGTAGTGGTCCGGGCTGATCAACAACGACGTCGGGTCCGGGAACGGGGTGTCCTCGGCGAGGATCCGCGGGTCGACGTGCCCGTGCGGGGAGATGATCGGCAGGTCCCGGACGGACCGGTACAGCTCCCGCGCGACGTCTCGGGTGGCCGGGTCGGGCGGGAACAGGCGGTCCGGGTGCAGCTGCAGGGCTGGCATGGCCCACACCCTCCGAGCGGGCCGGCGCGGCGGGCAAGCTGTTGCCATCGCTTGCGCCCGCCGTTGTGGGCCGGGCCGGGATCCGGCGACGGTGGCGCCATGGTCAGCGTGAGCCCGGCGGTGCCGATGATCGGATCCGCGGACACCGTCCTCGCCCCCGAGGCGGTGAGCGCCTTCGTCGCCGAGCGGCTCGAACGGCTCCCTGTCGACGGCCGGTCGGTGTGCGTGATCGTCCCGGACGGGACGCGGAGCTGCCCGCTGCCGCTGCTGGTCGACCGCATCCACCGGTCGCTGGCCGGACGCGCCGAGCGGCTGGTCGTGCTGATCGCGCTCGGGACCCACCAGCCGATGACGGACGACGGCCTCGCGTCCCACCTGGGCTGTGACGGCGACTCGCTCGCGCAGACCTATCCGGGCACGACGGTGCTCAACCACGAGTGGTGGGACCCCGGCACCCTGGTGTCGGTGGGTGTCGTCCCCGCCGAGCGCGTCCACGAGCTCTCCGAGGGCAGGCTGCACCAGGAGGTCGACGTCCGGATCAACCGGCACGTCGTCGAGGCCGACCTCGCGCTCGTCGTGGGGCCGGTGTTCCCGCACGAGGTCGTGGGCTTCTCCGGCGGCAACAAGTACTTCTTCCCCGGCGTCGCGGGCCCGGAGATCATCGACCTGTCGCACTGGCTCGGCGCGCTGATCTCCAGCTCGGAGATCATCGGCACCCTCGGGATCACCCCGGTCCGTGCCCTGATCGACGAGGCCGCCGCGATGATCCCGGTGGAGCGGCACGCGCTGTGCCTGGTGGTGCGGTCCGGCTCCGTCGACCTGCACGCGGTGGCGTCCGGCCCGCCGGAGCAGGCCTGGGCCGCGGCCGCCGCCGTCTCGGCCGGGACCCACGTGCAGTACCTGGACCGCCCGGTGCGCCGGGTCGTGTCGGTGATGCCGGAGAAGTACGACGACATCTGGACCGCCGCGAAGGGCTTCTACAAGCTCGAACCGGTCGTGGCCGACGGCGGCGAGGTCGTGATCTACGCGCCGGGGATCACGACGGTGTCGGTGAGCCACCCGGAGATCGAGGAGATCGGCTACCACTGCCGGGACTACTTCACCGCCCAGTGGGAACGCTTCCGCCACGTCGGGTGGGGGGTGCTCGCCCACTCGACGCACCTGCGCGGCGCGGGCACCTACGACCCGGTCGAGGGGGAGCGGCTGCGGGTCCGGGTCACGCTGGCGACCGGGATCCCGCGCGAGACGGTCGAGCGCGTGAACCTGCAGCACGCCGATCCCGCCGGCATCGACCTGGAGCGCGAGCGCCGCGATCCCGGCACGCTCGTCGTGGACCCGGCCGGTGAGGTGCTCTACCGCCTGCGCGAGCCGTGAGCGGGCGCGGGGCCGGTCGACTGGCGCACCACCAGCCGGACCGGTAGCCGGGCCGAGCGGACCGTCGCACGTCCGGTCGAGGCCAGCTGCTGGAGCAGGTTGCGCATCGCCGAGGCACCCATCGCCTGGAGCGGTGCGCCCACCGACGTCAGCTGCGGGCTGACCAGCCGACCGAGCGGGATGTTGTCGAACCCGACGACGCCGATGTCCTCGGGGACCCGGGTCCCGTTGCGGCGCAGCGCCTGCAGCAGGCCGATCGCGAGCAGGTCGTTGTAGGCCACGACGGCGCTGACCCCGGCACCCGCGACGTCGTCGGCGAGACCGGCGCCCGCCCGGAGCGTCGGGCCCGCCGCGGCGAGACCGACCAGGCCGACGCCCAGCGCGTCCGCCGCCTGCTCGACCCCGGCACGGCGCTCCGCCTCGACCGGGGAGTTCCGCGGGCCGCCGACGTAGGCGATCGTGCGGTGCCCCAGGCCGTGCAGGTGCTCGACCACCAGCAGCGCGGCCCGCGCGTCGTCGAGTGCGATGCTCGGCACCGACACCGCCGAGCGGTTCAGCACGACGGTCGGCCGGGTCGCGGCGACGGCGGCCACCTCGTCGTCGGTCAGGCGCGAGCTCGCCAGCACCACGCCGTCGACGACCGGAAGGACCCGGCGCAGCACGTCGGCCTCGCGGGTCACCGACTCGCGGGTGTCACACAGCAGCATCGTGTATCCGCCCTCGGCGGCCTCCTGCTCCGCGCCGCGGACGATCTCGGCGCTGTGCGGGTTGGTGATGTCCGACATCACCAGCGCGACCACCATCGACGACCGGTCCGCCGACGCCGTCCGGGCCTGCCTGCTGTACCCGAGCTCCGTCGCGACCCGCCGGACGAGCTCGGCGGTGTGCGCGCTGACCCGCGCGGGACGGCCGAGCGCCCGGGACACCGTCGACGGCGCGACCCCCGCGGCGCGTGCGACGTCGTAGATGGTGGGCCGCGTGGTCACGGCGGGCGAGTCTAGCCCCGGGGCACCCGCGGCAACTGCTGGCAACGCGTTGCCGCGGGCACCCGCGGGCTGCCTCAATGGACGGTGAGCCGTAGCCGCGGACGCCGGGCGAGGAGCAGGTGGATGAGCCACGACAGGGTGACCGACGGGTGGCGCGACAGCCTCGGCGCCGCCGACCGGGCGGCGGCAGGCCGCGTGGGCGACGAGCTGCGCGGCGCCGGCCGCGTCGGGGTCGCACTCTCCGGCGGTGTCGACTCGTCCACGCTGCTCGCCCTCGCCGCCGACGCCCTCGGGCCGGAACGAGTCCGTGCACTCGTCGGGGTCTCGGCGAGCCTCGCCGCCGACGAACGGGCCACCGCCCACCGGGTCGCCGCGGCGACCGGCGTCGAGCTCGTCGAGGTCGCGACGGCCGAGCTCGACCGGCCCGACTACCGGGCGAACGGCCCGGACCGCTGCTACGCGTGCCGGGACACGTTGTTCACCACCATCGACGAGACCGTCCTCGCCGAGCACGACCTCGACGTCGTCGCGTACGGGGAGAACCTCGACGACACTCGGCGTGCCGACCGGCCGGGTGCCCGCGCGGCGACCGAGCACGGCGTCCTGCGTCCACTGGCGTCCGCCGGGCTCGACAAGCCGGCGGTGCGCCGGATCGCACGGGCGATGGGCCTGCCGAACGCCGACAAGCCCGCCGCACCCTGCCTGGCGTCGCGCATCCCGCACTTCGAGCAGGTCACCGAGGACAAGATGGCGCAGATCGAGCGCGCCGAGCGGGCGGTGCGCGCGCTCGGGTTCGACGACGTGCGGGTGCGCCACCACGGCGAGGTGGCGCGGGTCGAGCTGTCCGAGGACCTGATCGCGGACGCGCTGGGGCCGCGTCGCACCGACGTGCTCGCCGCCGTGCGCGATGCCGGGTTCCGGTTCGTCACGGTCGACCTCGCCGGGCTGCAGTCCGGCGCCTTCACCCTTCCCCTGGTGTCCGCGCGGTGACCGGGCCCGAGCACGTCGCACCGGTCGGCGACTTCGCCCGGCTCGACGTCGGCCGCGAGGCCCGCCGCGGCCACGGCGAGGCCGTGTTCTGCGAGGGCAAGACCACCGACCAGGTCCGCGCGATCACCCGCGAGATCGTCGCCCGCGACATGCCGACGCTGTTCACCCGCGCCGGCGACGACCACGCCGCGGTGATCCTCGACGTCGCGCCCGACGCCCGGCACGAGCCGGAAGCCCGGATGCTGGCCTGGCCGGCGGAGCCGCCGGAGCCCGCCGGCGGACGGGTGGTCGTCCTCTCCGCCGGCACCTCGGACCTGCCCGTGGCCCGCGAGGCGGTCGTCACCGCGACCCACCTGGGCCGTCGGGTGGAGCTCGTCGCCGACGTCGGCGTGGCCGGCCTGCACCGGCTGCTCGCCCATCAGGACACCCTGCGCGGGGCCCGCGCGATCGTCGTGGCGGCCGGGATGGACGGTGCGCTGCCCACGGTCGTGGCCGGGCTGGTGTCGGCGCCGGTCGTGGCGGTCCCGACCTCGGTCGGGTACGGGGCGTCGTTCGGTGGGGTGGCGGCGCTGCTGACCATGCTCAACGCGTGCGCACCGGGTGTCGCGGTCGTCAACATCGACAACGGCTACGGCGCGGGCCACCTGGCCGCGCAGATCGCGGCCCCGCACTGAGGGCCGGTCAGCCGGCGGGTACGGGCCCGCCCGGCCGGAGCCCGCTCGCGTCGGCGGCGGCCACCGCGGCCTCGAGCACCTGACGCAGCGGCAGGTCACGTGCCGCGGCCAGGGCCGCCACGTCCTCGTACTCGGGTGCGGTGTGCACGATCCGGCCGTCCTCGACGCCCAGCTTGATGCGTACCGGGGCCGACTCGACGGTGACCGTCGCCCAGGTCCGGTCGAGCGCGTGCCGGGCCACGGGCCACTGGCGGACGCCCAGCGTCGAGGTGGCGCGCAGCACGAACGCCCGCAGCTCGTCGGCCCGCCCGGGGTCGGTGAGGACGTGCAGCGTGTGTGCCGGGCGGCCCTTCTTCATCAGCACGGGGGTGAGCCAGGCGTCCGCGGCACCGCGCTCGAGCAGCGACCGCAGCACCTCCGGCCAGACCCGGGGGTCCATGTCGTCGACGTTGGTCTCCAGCACGAGCAGGTCCTGCCCGCCCGGGCGCGTCGCCGGGCAGGGCTCGCCGAGGACGACGCGGACGACGTTCGGCCGACCGTCGGTGTCCCGCGCCCCCGCGCCGTACCCGGTGCGCCCGACGGTCATCCGCGGCATCGCGCCGCAGCCACCGGCGAGCCCGCGCAGCAGCGCCATCCCGGTCGGTGTGGCGAGCTCGCCGTCGCCGTCGCCGCCGACCTGCCAGCCGCGGCTCAGCTCGAGCACCGCGGGCACCGGTACCGGCAGCAGACCGTGCGCGGTGCGTACCCGGCCCGAGCCCAGCGCGACCGGGCTCGCCGTCACCTCCGACACCGCCGACACCCCGAGGTCCGCCAGGGCGGCGCAGGTCCCGACGACGTCGGCGATCGAGTCCCAGGCCCCGACCTCGTGGAAGTGGACCTGCTCCACCGGGACCCCGTGGACCCGCGCCTCCGCCCGGGCCAGCACCGAGAACACCGACAGCGCCGGCTCCCGCACGTCCGGTGGGAGGTCGCTGCCGGTGAGCAGCTCGCGGATGCCGGCCCAGGACCGGTGCGGGTGGTCGTCGGCGGTGCTGCGCACCTCCACCCGGGTGGCCCGCAGCCCACCGCGCCGCACCTCGCCGACGTCGACGGTGACCTCGCCCGGGATCAGCGACCTGATCGGGCCGCGTACCCGCTCGAGGTCGGCGCCGGCGTCGAGCAGTGCGCCGAGCAGCATGTCCCCGGCGACGCCGGAGCTCGCGTCGATCCACGCGACGGGCACGACTCAGCCTCCCGTCGATGCGGCGAGGTCGTCGACGTGGGCGACGACGGCCGCCACCAGGTCCTCGTCGCGGGCGAGGCCGGGGTCGAGGATCTCCAGCACCCGCGGTGCCGCCTCGTGGATCGGGCCCGCGGCGGCGGTGGTGAGCGTGCCGACGATCGGGTCGCCCGCGCCCGTGCCACGGCGCAGGGTCAGCAGCCAGGCCGCGAGGGGCCGCAGCACGGGCCCGGGGATCCGGCCGGCGGCGCGCTCGGCACGCAGGACCGGCAGCACCCGCACGGGCAGCTTCTGGGACCCGTCGGCGGCGATCTGGGACAGCCGGTGCCGGATGCCGATGTTGGCGAACCGGGTCACCAGGGCGTCCCGGTAGGAGGCGAGCTCGGCCCCGGGCAGCGGGACGTGCCGGCCGGCGACGTCCCACCAGGCCTCGACCCACCCCCGCACGACCGGGTCGGCGATCGCCTCGGCCACCGTCTCGTGACCGCGGGCCGGTGCGGCGTAGGCCAGCAGCGAGTGGGCGCCGTTGAGCATCAGGAGCTTGCGGCGTTCGTGGACGGTCACATCGGTCACGAAGACCGCGCCGGCGTCCTCCCAGCGTGGGCGGCCTCCGGGGAAGTCGTCGTGGAGGACCCACTCGCTGAAGGGCTCGGTGCTCACCGGCGCCCGGTCACGGACACCGGTGCCGCGGTGCACCTCGTCGAGGTCCCGTTCCTCGGAGCGTGGGGTGATCCGGTCGACCATGGCCGACGGGAACGCGACGGTGCCGGAGATCCAGTCGGCGAGCCCGGGGTCGACCGCGGCCGCGGCGTCGTGCACGACGCGGGCGACCATCTCCCCGTTGCCGTCGACGTTGTCGCAGGACAGCACGCTGCAGGGGCCGGCGCCGGCGTCGCGCCGGGCGGCGAGGCCCGCGACGAGCCGTGCGGGCACACTGCCCACCGGCGCGGTCCACGACCGGGCGAGCGCCGCCAGGTCGGCGGCCACCTGCGGGTCGGAGTGGTCGAGCCCCCCGCCGGGGCCGCGCCGGTAGCCGGCCTCGGTGACCGTCAGCGACAGCACCCGGGTCCGCGGGTCCGCGACCAGCCGGAGGAAACCGTCGTGCTCGGCGCCGGGCAGGCAGGCCGAGAGGCTGGAGACGGTCTCGAACGACGGACCGTCGGGGTGCCGGGTGAGCAGGGTGTACTGCCCGTCCTGGGCCTGCAGGGCCCGTGCGAGCTCCACGCTGCGCCCGCTGAAGGCCGCGATGCCCCACCGGTCCCGGTCGGGGGCGTGCTCGGTGTACCAGGCCAGGTGGGCCCGGAAGAAGTTCCCGAGTCCGACGTGGACGATCCCGATCGGTGCCGCGGCGCGGCTGCCGGGCCGTCCGCGGCCCGGCGTCTGAATGGTGGTCACCTGTGCTCCCGTCCTCGCCGGGGCCACCGTCGCCCGCCCGGCGGCCCGTGGGCAACGGGTTGCCACCTCTTGCCGGGGCGTGCTGCTCACACCGCCATGCGGGCGCGACGCGGGCCCGTCGACTCCCGGACCACCAGCCGCGCGGGCATCTCGACCGACAGCGGCTCCGGGGCGGTGCCGTCGATCGACGACAGCGCGGTGGTGACCGCGGTCCGCCCGATCGTGCGCAGCGGGGTGGCGATGCTGGTGAGGTTCGGCAGGACCAGACCGGCCAGCACGGTGTCGTCGAAGCCGACCACGCTGACGTCGGCCGGCACCGACAGCGACGCCGCCGCCAGCCCGCGCCCGACGCCGACCGCCATCTGGTCGTTGAAGGTGATCACGGCCGTCGGCGGCCGGTCGGACAGGCCCTCGGCGAAACGGATGCCGCCCTCGACCGTCGGCGCCGCCGGCCCGCTGCGGTGCAGGGTCACCCCGGCCGCGCGGGACGCCTCCAGCAACGCCCGCCCCCGTGCGCCGTCGGCCCACGACGCGGCCGGGCCTCCCAGGTACTCGGCGGCGTCGTGGCCGAGCTCCCGCAGGTGGGTGATCGTCGCCCGCGCCGCGGGCCCGTAGTCCGTGGACACGCTCGCGACGTCGCGGACCGCACGGTTGAGGACGACCGTCGGCTTCTGCTTGGCCAGTACCCGGATCGCCGAGTCCGACAGCCGCGAGCTGGCGAGCACGACGGCGTCCACCCGGGGCAGTGCCCGCTCGACGAGCGCCCGTTCCTGCGGGCCCGACTCGTGGGAGTCGGCGACCGCGATGGCGAGTCCGGCATCGAATGCGGCGTCCTCGGCACCGTGCACGAGCTCGAACACGAACGGGTTGCTGATGTCGGAGGTGACCAGGAGCAACACACCGGTCGGCGCGGAGTCCATCGGGGCGTTGACGGCGAGGCGGCGATAGCCCAGTTCCTCGGCGGACCTGCGCACCTTCTCCGCGGTGCGGGTACTGACCTGGCCCGGCCGGGCGAGTGCCCGCGACACCGTCGAGGGCGCCACGCCCGCGGCGGCGGCGACGTCGTAGATCGTGGGCCGCGTCCCCAAGCCTTCTCCTCCGGCTGGTCGGTGCGCTGGGGCCGGATCGCCGTCGCTGCGCGGAGCGGGTGGGTCGCCGGGAAGCTATCAGAGCCCGGGACCGCGCGACCCGGGCCGACCCGGGGTCACCGGGCGGGCTCGGCGCCTCCGGCGCGCTCGGGGAACGAGCCCTCGGCCGCGATCCGCTTGTTCAGCTCTGCGAGGTAGAGGTCCTCGTCGAAGTCGAGGGGGACCTCCCGGCCCAGCCAGCTCGACAGGTGGATCGCGTTGGCCAGCCGGACGCCGTCGATCCCGTCGCTGCCCGCCGCGAGCAGCGGTGTCCCGTCGAGGATGGTGGCGGCGAAGTTCGCGAGGACGCCGGTGTGCTGCGCACCCCAGACCGAATCGAACTCGAGGACCTCGCGCGAGTAGTACGTGCTGCGGTCCAGCTTGCCGGTGAAGAGCTTGCGGACGTCCTCGGCCGACATCGACTCCGACAGCTCGCGCTCGTCGGCGACCAGGCGCGTGACGGTCGCCGTCCTCGACCCGTCGACGACGATGCGGCCCCGGTCGCCGAGGATCTCCAGCCGGTCGGTGCCCTCGATGTCGTGCACGGCGGTGACGAAGGTGCCGGTGACGCCGTCGCCGTAGTCGGCGACGGCGGTGACCTCGTCCTCGACGGCGATGTCGCGGCGGAAGCCGTAGGCGACCTTGGCGTAGACCGAGCGCGGGACCCCGCAGATCCACTGCCACAGGTCGAGCTGGTGGGGGGCCTGGTTGACCAGGACACCGCCGCCCTCGCCGCCCCAGGTGGCGCGCCATGCGGACTGGTCGTAGTAGCCCTGCGGGCGCCACCAGGTGGTGATCATCCAGTTCGTCCGGCGGATCGCGCCGATCTCGCCGGCGTCGACGATCTCCTTGATCCGCTGGTAGAGCGGGTTGTTGCGCTGGTTGAACATGATCGCGAACGTCAGCTCGGGGTGCCGGGCGGCGCACGCGTTGAGCTCGGCGACCTGCCCGGTGTAGACACCGGCCGGCTTCTCCACCAGCACGTGCAGGCCCGCCTCGAGGGCCGCGATGCCGATCTCGGGGTGCAGGTAGTGCGGCACCGTGGTGACCACGGCGTCCACCTCACCGCCGGCGAGCAGCGCCCGGTAGTCCTCGTGGACCGGTACCCCGTACTCGCTGGAGGCCGTCGCGCGCCTGTCCGGGTCGGTGTCCGCGACCGCGCCGATCTCCATCCCGGGGACCCTGCCGTCCCGGATGAAGGAGGCGTACATCGATCCCTGCGCCCCGAATCCGATGATTCCGAGCCGGACCTCTCCGGACATGCGTGGACCTCCCTCGTGCACGGCTTCGTGACGGCGACCACGGTGGGGGAGCGCGGGGTGGACGGCCACGGGTTGCCACATGTTCCGTCGCACCGTAGCCAGGCACCGATGCAACAAGTGGGAACAAGTGGGCGGTGCCACCGGGCAGCGGTCACGGTGATCGTGCGACCGAACAGCGCTCAGTGAGGAGCAACCGGAAACATGTGGACACTCTCGGGCTTCGCCGACGAGATCTCCTCCGACCTCGACGAACAGGTGGCGCTACTCGGCAAGCTCGGCATGTCCCACCTGGAGTTCCGCAGCGCTTGGGGTACGAACGTGCTCGACCTGGACGCCGGCGCGCTGTCCCGGGCGAAGGGGATCGTCGACGACGCCGGACTCGCCGTGTCGAGCATCGGCTCCCCGATCGGCAAGATCCACGTCGAGGAGGACTTCACCGCGCACCTCGACCGGGCCCGGCACGCCCTCGACGTCGCCCATCACTTCGGCGCCCCCTACGTCAGGGTCTTCTCCTTCTTCGTCAGCCCTGGTGACGACCCGGACCGCCACCGCGACGAGGTGCTGCGCCGGATGCGGGCCCTGGCCGATCTGGCCGAGCAGCGCGAGGTGATCCTCGTGCACGAGAACGAGAAGGAGATCTACGGCGACGTCCCGCGCCGCTGCGCCGACATCCTCGCCTCCGTCGCGTCGCCGAACCTGCGCGCCGCGTGGGACGCCGCCAACTTCGTCCAGGTGGGCGTGCGGCCCTTCACCGAGGCCTACGCCGCCGTCCGCCCCTACCTGGAGTACGTCCAGATCAAGGACGCGCTGCTGGCCGACGGCGAGGTCCGCCCCGCCGGTCGCGGCGACGGCGAGATGGTCGAGACCCTGCGCGCGCTCCGCTCGGACGGCTTCGACGGCTTCTTCTCCCTGGAACCGCACCTGTCGCAGGCCCACAGCCTCGGCGGATTCTCCGGACCCGAGCTGTTCATCGAGGCCTGGGAGGCGTTCACCGGGCTGCTCGGCGCCGAGGGCATCGAGTACCGGTGAACGCGGTGACCACGGCGGCCGTCATCGGCTGCGGCGACGTCGCGCCGGTGCACCTCGACGCCATCGCCCGGGAGGCGGGCATCGAGCTGGTGGCGGTCTGCGACACCGATCCCGTCGCCCGCGCGGCGACCGCCGAGCGCCACGGCGTCCCGGGCCACGCCGACCACCGCACGCTGCTCGCCCGCGCTCGCCCGGACGTGGTGCACGTCTGTACACCGCACGACCAGCACGTCCCGGTCGCCCTCGACGCACTCGACGCCGGGGTGCACGTACTCCTCGAGAAGCCGCTCGCGCACACCGTCGACGAGGCCGAGCGTCTCGTCGCGGCCGCCGGGCGCGGTCGTGCCCGGGTGGGGGTGTGCTTCCAGAACCGCTACAACGCCACCGCGCAGGCCGCGCACGAGATGCTGCGCTCCGGGGAGCTGGGCGCGGTGCTCGGCACCGTCGCGACGGTCATGTGGACCCGCACCCCGGACTACTACCGTGCCAAGCCGTGGCGCGGGCGGTGGGCCACCGCGGGCGGCGGGCTGCTCATCAACCAGGCGATCCACACCATCGACCTGGTGCAGTGGCTCGCCGGGGACGTCGTCGAGGTGTCCGGCAGCGCCTCGACCCGGCTCTACGGCGACCTCATCGAGGTCGAGGACACCGCCGAGATGCTGCTCTCGCACGACGGCGGGGCCCGCAGCGTCGTCGTCGGCTCCCTCGCGAACGTCGTCCACGCACCGGTCACCATCGACGTCACCGCCGAGCGGGGCAGCCTGTCGATCCGCGGCGACCTCACCGTGACCCGGGCCGACGGCACGGTGCACACCGTGCCGGAACGACGGGCCGCGCTGAACGGACGCTCCTACTGGGGGGTGTCCCACGAGCACCTGATCCGGGACTTCTACGCCCGGCTGGGCGACGACGAGCCGTTCTGGATCGGCCCCCGCGAGGCGATGAAATCGCTGCGCATCCTCACCGACGTCTACGCCCGGAGCGGCATCGGCCGGATCCGGCACACCGCCACCGGCTGACGACCGGCCCGGCCGCGCCCACCCGCACCCCACCCGACCTCCGTGCTGAAGGGGAACCCATGCCCACGATCGGCGTCCAGATGATGATGCTCAAGAACCACGTCGAGGACGTCGGGCCCCACGAGGTCCTGCGCCGGCTCTCGGAGTCCGGCTTCTCCGCGGTCGAGGTCTCCCAGATCGCGATGACCCCGGAGAACGTGGCCGAGATGGTCCGCGCCCGTGACGAGCTCGGCATCGACTTCGGGGCGCTGTCCGCCGGCATGGGCGGCGGCCCGAACGAGTCCCTCCTGGACGACTTCGACAAGATCGTCGCGGACACGAAGGCCCTGGGCGCCTCGCGGCTGCGCATCGGCATGATGCCGTACCCGGCGATGGCCTCGCACGAGGCGCTGCTGGAGTTCTGCGGCCGGGCCGAGAAGGTGTCCGCGCGGCTCGCCGACGAGGGGATCACCCTCTACTACCACAACCACCACGTCGAGTTCGCCAGGCGCGGAGGCAGCACGCTG
The DNA here is from genome assembly GCF_001420995.1 of Pseudonocardia sp. EC080619-01. NCBI lineage: Bacteria > Bacillati > Actinomycetota > Actinomycetes > Pseudonocardiales > Pseudonocardiaceae > Pseudonocardia > Pseudonocardia sp. EC080619-01. The sequence goes on from NZ_CP012184.1 coordinate 5,878,730, forward strand.
CTCGACGTCATCCGCGCCGAGGCGCCGACGATGCGGCTCGAGATCGACGTGCACTGGGTGCAGCGCGGTGGCCGCGACCCGGTCCGCACGCTGCAGCAGTACGCCGGCCTGGTGGACCTGGTCCACCTCAAGGACTACCGCATCGGCGAGCTGGACCCGTCGGCGTTCGACGCCCTGGCCGACGGCGACCGGGCCGGGTTCATGCGCTCCTTCACCGACGTGGTGCAGTTCGCCGAGGTCGGCGAGGGCAACCTCGACTGGGCCGAGATCATCGACCAGTCGCTGGACTCGGGTGCCGAGTACCTGTTCATCGAGCAGGACCAGCAGTACGGCCGCGACCCCTACGATTGCCTCCGGACCTCCCGCGAGAACCTCGTCGCGCTGGGCTACGGGCACCTGATCTGACCGGTGCGGCCGCCCGCGGCGGGGACCTGGACCCTCCCGTCGGAGGTCTCGCGCCCACGGACCGCTGCCGGTGGTGTGTGCGGACGCCGTGCACAATGAGGCGATCATGAGCGGTGGTTGCTGCGTTCCCGGCCCGCGGGACACCTCCGTGGCGCCCGCGCCGCCGGGGGGCTCCGGTGCGCGCGACGTCCCCGAGACCGCGGTCGAGGTCCCGGGTGGGTCGTTCCTGATGGGCACCGACTCCGCCGAGGGCTACGGCACCGACGGCGAGGGGCCCGCCCGGCGGGTCGAGGTCGGCCCGTACCTGATCGACACGGTGGCCGTGACCAACGCCCGGTTCGCCGAGTTCGTCGCCGCCACCTCCTACGTGACGGAGACCGAGCGGATCGGCTGGTCGTTCGTGTTCGTGGGGTTCCTGCCCGCGGCACTGCGCCGGACCAGCCCGCGCCCGCAGCAGACCCCCTGGTGGGCCGGGGTGACGGGCGCGACCTGGTCTGCGCCGGAGGGCCCCGGCAGCACCGTCGGCGACCGGGCCGACCACCCGGTCGTCCACCTGTCGCACGCCGACGCCCGCGCCTACGCCGCGTGGGTCGGCGGGCGGCTGCCCAGCGAGGCGGAGTGGGAGTACGCCGCGCGTGGCGGCCTGGAGGGCGCGCGCTACCCGTGGGGCGACGAGCTCACCCCGGCGGGCGAGCACCGGTGCAACATCTGGCAGGGCGACTTCCCGGTCCGCAACACCGCCGAGGACGGCTACCGGGCCACTGCGCCCGTGACGGCGTTCGCCCCGAACGGCTACGGCCTCCACAACACGGCCGGGAACGTCTGGGAATGGTGCGCCGACCACTTCGGGCCGCGCAGCGGGGACGCGCGGGTGATGCGCGGTGGCTCGTACCTGTGCCACGAGTCCTACTGCAACCGCTACCGGGTCGCCGCCCGCACCGCGAACACCCCGGACAGCGCCGCCGGTCACCTCGGGCTGCGGGTCGCCTGGGACGTCGCGTGCCCTGCGGAGGGGGCTCCGGGCAGCTGACCGCTGCAGCTCCGGCGCCGGGCGACCGAGCCTGCCGGCCACGGTGGACGCCGTGGCGGGCCGTCCCGTGCGGACCGGCGGCGCGGCCCTGCAACTGCTGGCAACCCGTTGAAGCGCCGTTCGATCCCGTGCCGTAATCCCCCCACGCGCCCCGACGCGCGGTCCGCACGAACCCGAGAGGGCATCCGGACCCTCAGTACCCACACGAGGTTGTTGACGATGAGGTCAGGCCGAAGAGTTCTTCCCATCCTGGTCACGGTGGTGGGCATGCTGGCGGCAGCCGGGTGTGCCGGAATCGGGACCCCGGCCTCGCCGGCCGGTGTCCTGAACATCGGCCAGGTCCAGGACGTCGCGACCTGGGACACCGGGCAGGGCCACAACGGGCACCGCCTGGTCGCGTTCCAGACCGCCTACGACACCCTGATCCGGCGCGAGCCGGACGGGACGCTCGTGCCGATGCTCGCCACCGCGTGGGGCTACACCGACGACACGCAGACGACACTCGCGCTGACCATCCGCGAGGGCGTCACCTTCAGCGACGGCGAGGCGCTCGACGCCGAGGCGGTGCGGGCGAGCCTGGAGCACTTCCGGACCGCCAACGGACCGCAGGCCGTCCAGACGGCCGACGTCGCCGAGGTGCGCGTCACCGGGCCGTACCGGGTCGAGATCGAGCTCGCGCAGCCGAACCCGGCGCTCGAGTTCTACCTCAGCCAGGCCGCGGGCATGATCGCGAGCCCCGCCGCGCTCGGGGACCCCGCCCTCGACCGCACCCCGGTCGGGTCCGGCCCCTACGTCATGGACGAGGCCCGCTCGGTGACCGGTGACCGGTACGTGTTCCGCGCCCGGGACGGCTACTGGGACCCCTCGCTGCAGCAGTGGGACGAGGTCGTGCTCAAGGTGCTCGCCGAGCCGACGGCGCGGATCAACGCGCTCGTCGCCGGGCAGGTCGACGGGACGCAGCTGCTGCCCCGCAACACCACCCAGGCCGAGAACGCCGGCCGCGAGATCGTGAACCGGGACGTCAACTGGGCCGGGCTGATGCTGTTCGACCGCGACGGCGCGGTCGCCCCGGAGCTGGCCGACGTCCGCGTGCGTCAGGCGATCAACCTCGCCTTCGACCGGCAGGTCGCCGTCGACGGTCTGCTCGGCGGGTACGGCACCCCGACCAGCCACGTCTTCGGTGAGGCCAGCACGGCCTTCGACCCCGCGCTCGACGACTACTACGGCTACGACCCGCAGCGTGCGCGCGAGCTGCTGGCCGAGGCCGGCCACCCCGACGGCTTCACCCTGAGCATGCCGTTCAGCGCCAACACCAACGACGCCATCCCGTTCGTCGTACAGCCGCTCGCCGACATCGGCATCACCGTGCGCGCCGCGAGCGTGCCCGGCCAGGCGGCGCAGTCGGAGATCGGCAGCGCGCGCTGGCCCGCCGCCTACTTCCCGATCTTCCAGGGGCCGACGTGGATGGCGGTGGAGCAGATGCTGGTGCCGCAGACGCTGTACAACCCGTTCCGCTCCGAGGACCCCCGCCTCGACGGGATCCTCGACCGTCTGCGCGTGGCCGGGCCCGACGCCGTCGACGAGGCGCGGGAGATGGCCCGCTACGTCACCGAGCAGGCCTGGTTCGCCCCGTGGGCCCGGATGGGCAACACCTACGCGTTCGACGGCGGGAAGGTCCGCGTCGAACCGCAGATCGGCCAGGTCGTCCCCTCCATCTACAACTTCCACCCGGCCGGCTGACCGCCGCCCCGTCGCACCCCGGAGGTCACCGTGCTGCCCTTCCTGCTCCGCAGGCTGGCGTCGGGCGTGGTCGTGCTCGCCGCCGTCCTCTGCCTGACGTTCCTGCTGCTGTTCTTCTCCACCGACGACGTCGCCGCGAACATCCTCGGCGAGCAGGCGACACCTGACCAGATCGTCGCCAAGAACGCCGAGCTCGGCCTCGACCGACCGCTCCTCGAACGTCTCGTGGACTGGTGGGCGGCCGCCCTGACCGGTGACTTCGGCGCCTCCTGGTTCAACGGCCAGACGGTCGTCGCCGCGCTCGCGACCCGGCTCCCGGTCACCCTGACCCTGGTCCTGCTCTCCATCGTCCTGATCGGGGTCATCGCGACCGCCCTGGGCATGACCGCGGCCGTGCGCCGGGGCCGCGCCGACCGCGCCGTGCAGATCGGCGCCGCGATCGGTGACGCCCTGCCCAGCTTCCTCATCGGCCTGCTGCTCGTCGGCCTGTTCGTGGTGACGCTGCCCTGGTTCCCGGCGGTGAGCACGATCGCGCCCGGCGCCGGCATCGGACCGTGGGTGGTGTCGCTGACCCTGCCGATGACCGCCCTGCTCATCAACGGCGTGGCCGCGTCGGCCCAGCAGGTGCGCGGTGCGGTGCTCACCCAGCTGTCCCGCGACCACGTCCGCACGTTGCGCAGCCGCGGGCTGCCCGAGCGGGAGATCCTCGTCCGGCACGTGCTGCGCAGCGCCGCCCCGGCCGGCCTGACCGTCCTGAGCCTGCAGTTCATCGGCATGCTCAGCGCCGTCGTCGTGATGGAGCAGGTGTTCGCGCTGCCCGGGGTCGGGACGCTCGCCGTGCAGGCCACCACGACGGGGGACCTGCCACTGGTCATGGGGGTCGTCGCCTACACGACGGTGATCGTCGTCGTGGTCAACCTGCTCGTCGACCTGGCCAACGGCTGGCTCAACCCGAAGGTGCGTGTCGCATGACCGAGCCCTCCACCCCGCCCGTCACCCCCGCCGCACCGGGCCCGGCACCCCGCGGACGAGGGGGCGAGGTGCTCCGGCGGCTGCTCCGCAACCCGCTCGGCGCGGCGGCCGCGACCGTCCTCGGGCTGATCGTCGCCGGCGTGCTGCTGGCGGACGTACTGGCCCCCTTCGAGCCCGGCTACGCCGACATCCGCAACATCCTCTCGGGCGCGGGTGCCGACCATCCGCTGGGCACCGACAGCGGGGGCCGCGACATCCTCAGCCGGCTGCTGCACGGCGGGCAGACGACGTTGCTCGCGGCGCTGCTGTGCGCGGCCGTCGCGATCGCCGTCGGCGTACCGTCGGGGCTGCTCGCCGGGTACTACGCCGGTGGGATCGACGGGGCGGGCACCTGGGTCACGAACATCATCCTGGCGCTGCCGTCGATGATCGTGCTGCTGGCGGTGCGCGCCGCACTGGGCCCGTCGGTGTGGATCTCGATGATCGTCTTCGGGATCATGCTGGCGCCCGGGTTCTTCCGCCTGGCCCGCACCGCGGTACGCGCGGTGCGCGACGAGCTCTACATCGACGCGGCCCGGGTGTCGGGGCTGTCGGACGCCCGCATCCTGCGCCGCCACGTGCTCTCGGTCGTCCGGGCGCCCCTGATCATCCAGGGCGCACTGGTCTGCGGGATCGCCATCGCCGTCCAGTCCGGACTGGAGTTCCTCGGCCTCGGCGACGCCGCCGTACCCACCTGGGGCGTGATGCTCAACGAGGGGTTCCGCAGCGTCTACGACGGCCCGATGACCCTGCTCTGGCCCGTCCTGGCGATCGCGGTCACGACGAGCGCCCTGGTGCTCCTCGGCAACGCGGTGCGCGACGCGGTGGAGGACCCGGCCCGTGCGGGCTCCGCCGGTGCCGGCGGAGCCGTCCGGCAGGCGGTCGAGCGTCGCCGCGCCGCGTCGGCTGGTACCGCCCGGGACGGTGGCGGTCACCTTCTCGAGGTGCGTGACCTGGGCATCGCCTACCCGCAGGCGGACGGGACCCTGAAGCAGGTGGTGGACGGGGTGTCGTTCACGCTCGACCGCGGCGAGGTCCTCGGCGTGGTCGGCGAGTCGGGATCGGGCAAGTCGCAGACCGCGTTCTCGGTGCTCGGGCTGCTGCCCGGAGATGCGCTGATCACCGGCGGGACCATCCGGATCGACGACGAGCTCACCGTCGGACCGGGGGACGTGGCCGTCGACCAGGACCGGCTGCGCCCCCTGCGCGGGCGGCGCATCGGGTACATCCCGCAGGAACCGATGAGCAACCTCGACCCCGCCTTCACCATCGGGTACCAGCTCGTGCGCCCGATGACGCACCTGCTCGGCGTCTCCCGGGCCGAGGCCACCGCCCGGGCCGAGGAGCTGCTGCGCAGCGTCGGGATCGCCGACCCGGTCCGGGTCATGCGGTCCCATCCGCACGAGGTGTCCGGCGGCATGGCCCAGCGGGTGCTGATCGCCGGTGCGATCTCCTGCGAACCGGACCTCGTGATCGCCGACGAGCCCACCACGGCACTGGACGTGACCGTGCAGGCCGAGGTCCTCGACGTCCTTCGGGACCTGCAGGAGCGGCTCGGCCTGGCGGTCCTCCTGGTCACCCACAACTTCGGCGTCGTCGCCGATCTCTGCGACCGCGTCCTGGTCATGCGCGACGGCACCGTGGTCGAGTCGGGCGACGTCCGACGGATACTGCGCGACCCCGACCACGAGTACACGGCGTCGCTGCTCGACGCGATGCTCGCCGACAAGCCGCCGCGCGGCCGCCTGACCGCGGCGGCGGACGAGAACCTGGAGGCGACCCGATGAGTACCCCGCTCCTGGACGTCGAGGACCTGGTCGTCGAGTTCCGCACGAAGCGTCTCGGCCCCGCCTTCCGGGCCCTGCACGGGGTGTCGTTGCAGGTCGGCGCCGGCGAGACGCTCGGGCTGGTCGGCGAGTCCGGTTCCGGGAAGAGCACCATCGGGCGCGCCGTCCTCGGTCTCGCCCCGGTGACCTCGGGGCGGATCCGGTTCGACGGCCGCGACATCGGGGCGGCCGACCGCCGGACCCGGCGGGCGTTGAGCCGTGACCTGCAGGTCGTGTTCCAGGACCCGTACAGCTCGCTCAACCCGGCCCGCACGGTCGGCGACACCCTCTCCGAGCCGCTGCAGGTGCAGGGGATCGAGGGAGGTGAGGCACGCAGCCGGGTCTCCGGGCTGCTCGACCGCGTCCATCTCCCGCAGGACGCGATGCACCGGCTGCCCCGCGAGTTCTCCGGCGGTCAGCGCCAGCGCATCGCGATCGCCCGGGCGCTGGCGCTGCGTCCGAAGCTGATCGTGTGCGACGAGCCGGTCAGCGCGCTCGACCTGTCGACCCAGGCCCGGGTGCTCGACCTGTTCCTCGAGCTGCAGGAGGCGATCGGCGTCGCCTACCTGTTCGTCTCCCACGACCTCGACGTGGTTCGCCACGTCAGCCACCGGGTCGCGGTCCTGTACCGCGGCGAGATGGTCGAACAGGGCGACGCGGAGCAGGTCACCCGCGATCCCGCGCACGAGTACACGCGGACGCTGCTGCTCGCGTCCCCGGTGGCGGACCCCGACCGGCAGGCCGAGCGGCGAGCTCAGCGGCGCGCGTCGGCCGCGCGATGACCGGGCGCCCGAACATCGTGTGGATCTCGACCCACGACATCAACCCGCACCTGGGCTGCTACGCGGGCGTGTATCCGGGGGCTGAGCAGGCGCGCACCCCGAACCTCGACGCCCTGGCGGACGGGGGGATGCGGTTCGACCGGGCGTTCGCGGCGGCCCCGATCTGCGGGCCGTCGCGGTCGGCGATCATGACGGGCTGTTTCCCGACGGCGATCGGGACGATGCACATGCGGACGAAGGCGGTGATGCCGCCCCAGGTCCGGTTCGTGACCGAGTACCTGCGCGAGGCGGGGTACTACGCCACGAACAACTGGTTCACCGACTTCCAGACCTCGACGCCGCCGTCGGCGTTCGACGACTGCTCGCCGTCCGCGCACTGGCGGAACCGGCCCGACGGCGTGCCGTTCTTCGCGGCGTTCCACTCGCTCGTCACCCACGAGTCCCGCCTGTACGGGGACGACGAGCAGTTCGAGGCCCGTATCCCGCACGTCGGCCCGGAGGACCGCCACCACCCGGACGACGTCGTGCTGCCGCCCTACCACCCGGACACCCCGGCGTTCCGCACGACGTGGGCGCGGTACCTGGACCTGATCACCGAGATGGACCACTGGGTGGGCGGCCTGCTCGACGAGCTCGAGTCGGACGGCCTCGCCGGTTCCACGCTGGTGGTGTTCTGGAGTGACCACGGCGCGGGGATGCCGCGCGCGAAGCGGTGGCTCCACGACTCGGGGCTGCACGAGCCGTTGATCATGCGGTGGCCGGGTCACCTGGCGCCGGGCGCGGTGCACGGCGATCCGGTGCACCTGATGGACCTGGCCCCGACGATGCTGCAGGTGTGCGGGGCCGGCGTTCCCCCGTCGATGCACGGTGTCCCGTTGCTGGGCCCGGACGGGTCGCTGGTCGACCGCCCGAACGACTACGTGTTCGCGGGCCGCGACCGGATGATGGAGATCGAGGACCACAGCCGCAGCGCCCGCGACGACCGCCACCGCTACGTCCGGCACACCCATCCCGGACGCCCCCCGATGCCGCACTCGGAGTACCCGGACGCGCTGGGCACGTGGGCCGAGCTCCGGCGGCTGGCGCGTGACGAGTCCGCTCAGCGGACACAGGGAGAGCCGCGCACCCTGCTCACTCCCGCGCAGCGGGCGCTGGTCGGGCCGGAGAAGCCCGCCGAGGAGCTCTACGACCTCGACGCGGACCCGCACGAGCTGCGCAACCTCGCCGGTCTCCCGGAGTACGAGGCGATACTCGCCCGGTTCCGCGCGGCGGTCGACGGATGGCTCGCCCGTCACGGTGACGCCGCCGGGCAGGACGAGGACGATCTCCTCGCCGCGTGGAGGCCGGCAGGGGAGTGGGAGGTAGTGGCGGTGCCGGTACCCGGACCGGACCGGGTACCGGTGTCACCGACGCCCGGTGCGTGCGTCGTCTGGACCGACGAACCGCCTGCTCCGCAGGCCACGGGCAGGGGAGCCGGCGACGACGTCGGGCTCCCGCCGCAGGACGGGCGGCACTGGCGGATCCACTGTGCGGCGACCCCGCCGCCCACCGGCCGTCGGGTGTGGGTCAAGGCCTGCCGCCCGGGGTTCGTGGACAGCGCGGAGGTCGCGACGGGGTGACGTCGTGCCGTCCGGGGCCCGGCGGCAGCCTTCATGTGTCAATGAACCATTGACGCCAGCGAATCGTCAACGAAACGACGACCCAGAACCCACGTCACGACAGGAGCGGCCGGCGTAGCCCGCCGCCGGGTGTCAGCGTTCGGGCGCGGGGTCGACCAGGCCGGGGGAGCGGGCGCCCAGTACCTCGGCGAGCCGCAGCAGGCGCAGATCGAACGCCGGTTCAGCTCCGCGGCGACGGGTTCGCCGTTGTCGACCCGATGGACGGCGACCCCCGGCTCCGGACTCGCGTGACGTACAGCGGTGTCAGTCCGAGCCCCTGACCGGGTCACCGCCCTCGAGGGGCCGGACGAGTTCGACGAACGCCCGCCCGCCCGGCGAGACGCGGGACCGCCGGACCTCCCGCAGCCCGGCCGCCGCGGCGGCCGGGCGCAGGCCCTCCGCACCGACGACGGCCCACGGTAGCGACCCGACGTCCGCGGCGCCGTGCAACCGCACGGTGCCCGTCCAGCAGACCGCGGGGTCGGGGTCGACCTCGACGAGCACGCTGCCCGACGGGTGGACGAGCGCGGCCGAGCGGGTCAGCAGCCGGGTGGGATCGCCCCCGATGCCGATGTTGCCGTCCGCCAGCAGGACGTGGCGCCAGGTCCCCTCGGAGGGGAGCCCGCCGAACAGGTCGGCGCACACCATCGCCACGCCCCGGCGGCGGCAGAGGTCCCGGGCCACGGGGGAGCTGTCCACCCCGAGTGCGGGCACCCCGCGGGTGTGCAGGGCGGCGGTCAGCCGGCCGGGACCACAGCCGAGGTCGATCACCGGTCCCCGGCACCGACGCAGCAGCCACTCGTCGTCGCCGTCCGCGCGGGCGAGCCAGCGGGCGTGGTCCAGGGACAGCGCCCGGCCGTCGTCCCGGACCAGGCGCGGCACCTCCCCGCGCAGCACCGGGTCGAAGCCGGCGCGGACCGGGGGGGACACCGTCGACGACGCCCCCCTCCGCTCCGCTCACGGGGACGTCACCGGACCGGCGGTGAGGGCGCCGACCGCGGCGGCGAACCGGGATCCCGGGACCTGCTCGGCGACCGCCAGCGCGTCCGCCATGGTGTCCACATCGGTCAGCTCGGGCAGCGCCGCGCCCCGCAGCCCACCGGCGCGCAGTGCGGCGATGGTGCGCTCCCCGGTGTCGGACCGGGAGGTCGGGACGTCGGCCAGCAGCGTTGCCGCGGTGGGGTCGCGGAGCGCGACGGCCCACCAGCCGCCGTCGGCTGCGGGGCCGAGGGCCGCGTCCGCCCGGTCGAGCCGGGTCAGCGCCTCGTCGAGCAACGCCGGCGTCAGCTGCGGGGTGTCCATCCCCACCTGCACGGTCGGCAGGCCGGGCCACCGGGCGGCGACGTCGGCGTGGGCGTTCGCGATGCGCGGTCCGAGCGCGTCGCCGCACTGGCCGATCCGCATCGTCCGGCCCAGCCGGCGGCGCAGGGCGTCCGCCCGGACGGCTCGGCCGATGTCCCCGGCGAGTGCCACCACCGTGGCCGACCCCGGGACGCGCGTGGTGGCGTCGAGCGTGTCCAGCAGCGCGGCGGCCGCGATCCCGGCGGCCTGTCCGGGTGTCGCGGGCGGGCAGAGGCGGGTCTTGACCAGTCCGGGTTCGGGTGCCTTCGCCAGCACCAGCACCGCCGCGCGCGGCGGCGCCGCCGGGGTGCTCACGACCGGCTCCGCCGCGCCAGCAGCACGCGGACGGCGTAGACGAGGGCCGAGGTCGCCACGAGCACGGCCACCAGGGCGCCCCAGGCCGCGGCGTAGGGCTGCTGGTCGAGACCCGTGGCGGCGAGGTGGGTCGGCTCGGCGGTTCGGACGATCCCGGGCAGGAAGAGCAGCAACGTCAGCCCGGCCCCCAGCAGGGGGACGCGCACGTGGTTGACCAGCGGCACCGCGTGCCGGGGGAGGCGGGGGAGCAGCGCGGTCAGCGACCGGTCGCCCGCCGCGTAGAGCGGGTACAGCAGCAGGTCGTGCACGACCGCCGCCCCGACGAACCAGATCACGATCCGTAGCGCGGACGGATCGCCGAGCAGGAACGACGCCGCGTACGCAGCGAGGGCGAGGCAGGCCAGCATCAGGGCCAGGTGCCCCGGACCGGCTCCGTAGCGGGCTCGGAACCCACGCATCAGGCCTCCCGGAAGTCGATCGAACGCACCCATTTGGTGCAGTGCACGCCCGGGGTCGAGGGCACGATCACCCGGGCCGGGAAGCCGTGGTCGAGGCTCAGGTCGTGCCCGTTGACCCGGAGCGCGAGCAGCGCGTCCTCGTGCAGCGTCTGGGCCGCGGTGAGCGTCACCCGCCCGAACGGCCCGGCGTCCAGGGAGTCCACGAACGACGACCCGGGCCGGGGGACGCTCGCACGGGCGGCGAGATCACGCAGCCGCACCCCCGTCCACGTCTCGACGGTCGACCAGCCCTCGACGCACGCGATGGGCAGCCTGGCGGTGTGCAGCGGCAGGCCGTCGACCCCGGCGAGCAGCTCGTCGCGCGTGTAGCGGAGCGCGGCCGGGCCACCGGTCAGCTCGATCCGCCACCGCGCCCCCGTCATCTCCGGACCGATCGCCGCGGCGGCCGCGGTGCGATTGACCGGGTAGTCGTTGCCGGGGATCCCCTCGGGCACCCGCCCCCGGGGCAGCAGGACGGCGAGGTCCCGCAGCGGACCACCGATCGTCTGGCCCGCGGTCAGCAGCCCGACCAGCGGCGAGCCGCCCCCGACCAGCGCCAGCGCGCCCCGTCGGCTCATGGTCGGGTCGGCGGGATCGGTCGGGACCAGGCCGGGCTCCCCGTCGTGCCCGTCGGGTTCCTCGGGCCGGGTGTCCGCGAGCGGCGTCCGCAGCTCGGTCCGCAGCGAGCGGGAACGGAGCGACCGCACCATCGTCGGGAGCTTCAGCACGAGGTGTGCCACGAGCGCGCCGATGAACACCCACGCGCCCAGGTAGTGCGCGGTGTAGAAGCTGAAGCCGAACACGTAGTCGTACTGGATGTTCAGGACGCCGGTGACGGTCTCGAACAGGATGCTGCCGACCAGCAGCAGCACCGAACCCCGCTCCAGGAGGTGGGCGATGCTGCGCACCGGCGGCCGCTCGAACAGCCGTGGGATGACCGACCACAGCTTGGCCAGCACGACGGGGATCAGCACCAGACCCAGACCGACGTGCAGCCCCTGGGTGAGCCGGAACAGCCACGCGGGGTCGGTAGGGAACTCGGTGATCGGCAGCCGGAGCAGACCGACGTCGCCCGGGATGCCCTGGCCAGGCCCGTAGGCGACGTGGTCGAGCAGCCCGGTGACCACCACGACGGGCAGCCCGACGAGCAGGACCAGGCCGAGGACCGAGGTCAGCCAGGGACCACGGAGCGGGCTCCGGAAGCGGGGCCGATGGGGGGAGAGTGTCACGACGTCCTCCAGTGCGGGTCGCCGCCGGACGTTAGGCAGGCATCGCGTTCCCGGAGGTGCGCCGGACGATCTCGTAAGAAAGCCCTAAGACTTCGTGCCGCGCGGACTTCTTACCGAACGGTGACGGTGACGCCCGGCCCGGCCGCGACGACCTAGGCTGGCACCATGCCGTCGGCGTCCCGGGTGCTCGTGGTCGAGGACGACGACACCGTGCGTGAGGTGATCCGCCGCTACCTCGGCGACGCCGGGTACGGCGTGCTCGAGGTCGCCGACGGCCGGGCCGGGCTGTGGTGGGCCGTCGAGCACGCACCGGACGCGGTCGTGCTCGATCTCATGTTGCCCGGGATGGACGGCCTGCAGGTCTGCCGGGAGCTGCGGGCGCGCCGCCCGCAGCTGCCGATCGTCGTCCTCACGGCGCTCGGTGAGGAGGAGGATCGGGTTCGTGGCCTCCAGCTGGGGGCGGACGACTACGTCGTGAAGCCGTTCAGCCCGCGCGAGCTGGTCCTGCGCATCGGGTCGGTCCTGCGCCGGTCGGCGCCGGAGGCGGCGAGCGTGGGCCCGGTCGTGGACGGCGGCCTCGTCGTCGACCGCTCCGGGCAGCGGGCCCACCTCGACGGTGTCCCGCTCGCGCTCACCGGCCGCGAGTTCGACCTGCTGGCGTTCCTGGTGGCCCATCCCGGGCGTGCCTTCACCCGGACCGAGCTGCTCGCCGAGGTGTGGGGCTGGGAGTACGGCGACCAGTCCACCGTGACCGTCCACGTCCGACGTCTGCGGGAGAAGCTCGAGATCGACCCGAACCGGCCGCGGCGGATCGCGACGATCTGGGGGACCGGCTACCGCTACGACCCTGCCGACCGGCCATGACGCCCGACGAGCTGCTGGAGGCGGCCTCGGCCGCGCTCCTGTTCTCCCTGCCGGTGCTGGTCGTCGGGGGGATCGTGCTGAGGATGCTGCGGCGGCGCTCGCTCACCGCGGCGATCGTCGCGCTCGTGCTGGTCCCGCTGCTCGCCACGCTCAGCGGGGTGGTCGGGGTGAGCGGGTTCATGTTCACCCCCCAGCTCGGCGACGTGCTCCTCGCCTGCCTGGTCGTGACCGTGATCGTGGTGCCGGCGGGCACGCTGTTCGGGCGCACCCTGGCGCGGGAGGCCCTCTGGCAGCACGAGGCCCGGGACGCCGAACGCCGCTCCGAACGGTCCCGCCGCGAGCTGGTCGCCGGCATGAGCCACGACCTGCGTTCGCCGCTCGCCGGGATCGGGGCGCTGGCCGACTCGGTGCTCGACGGGATCGTGCACCGGCCGGACGAGGTGCAGGACTACGTACGGCGGATCCAGAGCGAGACGCGGCGGATGACGGACATGGTCGAGGACCTGTTCCAGCTCTCCCGCGCCACGTCGGGAACCCTGCAGCTGAGGCTGCGGCAGATCCCGCTCGCCGAGATCGCCTCCGACGCCGTGGCCGCCGAGGCGGTCGTCGCCCGTGCCACCGGGGTCGACGTCCAGGCGATCGCGCCCGAGGACTGGCCGCTGGTGCACGCCAGCGACGCCGATCTCGCCCGGGTGGTGCGCAACGTGGTGGCCAACGCCGTCCGGCACACCCCGGCCGGAGGCTCCGTCGTGCTCACCGCCGGTGGCCGCGAGGGTGGTCTCGCGTGGCTGCGGGTCGACGACGAGTGCGGCGGGATCCCGCCGCAGGACCTCGGCCGGATCTTCGACGTCGGCTACCGCGGTACCGGTGCCCGGACACCCGGTGCGGACGGCGGAGCGGGGCTGGGCCTGGCCATCGCGCGCGGCCTGATGGGCGCACAGAACGGTGGGATCAGCGTCGTCAACAACGGGCCGGGATGCCGCGCCGAGCTGACCCTGCCGACCGCACCTTCTCCCAGGAACGCCTGACAGGCCGGGGCCCGCGCGCGCCCATGGAACACCCGGCCACGGCAGGAAGAAGTCTCCCTCTGGGGAAGCGAGGACACTCACACTACCCGACACCCTGCGTATCAAGATTCGTCGTATTCGATCACGGTGTGGCCGTGTTGAGGGCGTCGGAGCTGCTGGCTTAGCGGTCGTCGAGGCGGCGGCCGGCGTAGCGAGCCCATGGTTCGGCGGCCTTCTCTGCGTGGAGGAAGGCGACGTGGGAGCTGTAGCCGAACGCTTCCGCGACGAGCGATGGTGGGCATTCGAGTACGAGTTCGCCGATGGCCCGGTTGCGTGCTCCTCGAAGGTTGATGCCGAGGTCGCGGAGATGGCTCATTACTGTGTTCGGATGTAGGTGCTGGCCTGCGAGAGTGCTGGGAAACAGCCACGGACTGTCTGGGCCGCCGCCGGTTCGTAAGTTGGGTCGGTCGGCGAGGTGGTCGCGTAGGAGTTGGGCGAAGGGTTCCGGAACGTCGGTCGGCCGCTGCCCGAGAATGATGCTCATGCCATTCGGGTCGTCGTTGATGTGGTTGCTGGGGAGGGCTGCGATCTTGACCAGGGGTTGTGCATAGAGTAGTAGCAGTATTCCGGCGACGCGGTAGGGGAGCGATTCGCTGCTGCCGGTCAGTAGTTCGTGGATCCAGGCCAGTCGTTGGTCCTGACTGAGCGATGGGCTCGTTCGTGGTGATCGGTGTGGCACGGTAACTCGTGTGTTGATTCGTCTGTTCTTCGCCACGACGAAGAAGGTTCGAATGTAGGATCTTGTGGTCGGGCCCGACGAGAGCCACTCATCGATGTCAGGTTGGGTGCAGGTCGCGGCGGTGCGCTGGTAAGTATCGTGGAGCCACGTCAAGAATTTGATGGTTTCTGTGATTTCTTGCTTTGCTGAATGAACTGGGCCGCGGGTGGACGTACCGGTAGACGCCTTAGCGCGGATGCGGCGAAGATGATGCCAGTTGACGAACAGCTCGACCGGTTGGCGCACGTCCTCGGGCAAACCGTCGAGTTTGGTGTCGATCCAGCGCTCGAAACGATGCAGGTGCATATCTCGGGACGGCAAGACGCCACGGTTCTCCAGGACTGCCCGGAGATGATCGGTGGTCCGGCCGGGAATTGTGTCGAGGCCCTCGTGGGAAAGTGGAATCGACCCGTCACCGAGTGCTCGCAGGAGCGCTTCGACCTTCTTGGACCGCTTCCACACGATGATTGATTCGGGCCGTTCGACTCTGCAGAGCACGTCGACGAGGGCGATGAGCTCATCAGGGCTGGGCTGCCCACCGAGAAGGTCGTGGAGGTCGTCGCGTAGGGCGCAGCGAGCGCAGTGCGTCCTGCGGTAGTGCCCGGCCTCGTCGCCGCAGCGCTGGCAGTGGAAGTCGTCGTCGATGCCGGCGCAGGGTGCGCACCTCGGTTGCCCCGAGTCAGGCGGATCAGGCGGCGGGCCGGGAAGAAGGCGCTGTTGGCCGCAGGTGGGGCAGGTTCCGTGGGTGTGGATCGCGTCGAACCAGCAGACGAAACAGATCCGCCCCTCCGGCCATGTGGCCTGCAGTCGAGTGGTCTGCCGATGGCAGCGTGCACAGGTGTACTCGCCGGTTGCGAGTCGTTTCCGTCCGCGTTGTGCCGAGCGAGGGGACAGGCCACTCGGCTCCGGATCCATCGCTGTCCTCGGTGTTACTCGTCGAGGATGTTCGCGCGGCGGGGGCGGAGCGTGCGGTTGAGGTCGACGACATTGGCCGGGTTGGTCGTGCCGGTCTTGCGTGCCCGTGCGTCGGTGGCCGTCACCGTGAGTAGGTCATCGGGGCGACAATCGAAGATGTCGCAGATCGCGGCGATGAGCTGCAGAGATACTCGCTCGGGGCGCTGGTTGACCAGCCGATAGACCTGCGGACGCGACAGCGTGATGTCGCGTTCTGCGAGCAGCGGGATGAGCTCGGTCGTGTTGTGCAGACCTCGCGCGGCCATGAGCTCGGCCAGGCGCCACGTGTAGTCGACTTTGCGTCTCATGGTGTTCGGTCCTCGGTTCTGCGTGCGAGCGCGTCAGTGACCGTGCGGTCCAGAGCCCCGCGGAGTGTGGACCGACGGAACTCGTCAGACGTGAACTGGTAGATCCCTGTGGTGGAAGCGTACTCATGCCCCATCTGGTCCTGGACGAACCGCGGATCCCAGCCCGCCTCGAGCAGGTGGGTGGCATACGAGCGACGAAACGAGTGGATGTCGACGCCGTCGGCGAAACCGAGGTCTTCGCAGTACCGACGCAACCGTCTGAGCAGAGTCGACTCGACGACAAGACCGCCGCGTTCGCTGGGGAACAGGTCGAGTGTGTCGGGTTCGCCGCGGCCGTTGACCAGCCAATCGTCGAGGATTTCGGGCGTCCATCGCCACACGGTGAGAACGCTGCGGCCCTTGTTCGGGGAGGCGCGCCGAGCCTTGCCGTAACGGACCTTGCAGACCCCGAACCGCCCGAACTCTCGCGCGTGCGGGTTACGTGCGAAATCAATGGTCTGCAGGTGGCGCAGCTCGTTGAACCGAAGGCCGTAGGCGTAGGCCGTCTTCATCATGACGGCGTCGCGGAAGGCTGGCTTCCAGCCCTTACGACCGGACGCACCGATCCGCTCGACCTGCTGATCAGCATGCAGAAACAGCGCGTCTAGTTCTTCGCGCGTGTACGGCCGCTTGGTCGGCCGGCCATCGTAGGCCTGAACGTGGGGAGCGGTGTTCCATTCAAAGAAGACCTGCGCTGGATGAGTACCGAAGTACTGCTCGCAGACGCGGTCCCACCCGTAGTCGGGGTTACTGATATAACTGGAAAACGCGCGTAACGCCGAGTGATAACCTCGCAATGTCGAATGGCTCACGTGCTTGACCGAGCGCAGGTCAGCCGAGAACTCCTCGACCATCACGGGCGTCCAGTTCCACGGATCCTCATTCACGTGAGCGATGAAACGCTGCACACAGCGCAACCGCTGCTCGATGGTGGAGAACTGGAGATTGCGAGACAGTTGCTGGTTGCGCCAGCCTTCGAGCATCAGCTGCTGCACCTGCTCGGCCGGCCGCAGGACCGGGATCGACCGCACCAGCCGGATCCGGCCGGACCCATCAAGCTGCATCGCACCTCCCGACGACCCGTTGCATCTGATGATTCAACGATGCATCCGGTGAGACGTCAAGGGTGTCGCTGCAGGTCAGCCCGAAACCTGAACGGAGGCCTATCAGCAACGTACGGCACGGTCAACCCCGCAGATCGACGCCGACACGACCACGCGAACAGCAGGCCTGTCGCAGGTCAGACCCCTCGTCGCGACCTGCCTCGGCCGACAGGACGGGAGACGGGCAGTTGATTCATCTGATGCGATACGCAGCCCCTCGACTGTCATAACGTGCATTATCGGTTCGACATCAGGGGAGTTCCGAGTGCCCCGGGGCGTGCTCTCGTTCCCGCCGGTGTCGCCGGCCGCCGGCCCTTCGCACGGATGTGATCCCGACATCGAGGACTCAGCGATCGCCGGGTTGCCGTGTCCGTTCGTCGTCGGCGCGATGCACTGAGGGCCGCAGCCCATGGCATCCGTTCAGTCGCCGTCACAGGCGTCCGTGAGGTCCGACGGCCGACCGGACTCGGCCACGGCTTGCCCTGAGGGCGGATCCCCCGCTCGCTCGGCGTCATGCGCCGGCCGCGATAACTGTCATAATTCCTTGGTGTCGCCGATCCTGGTGGTCGTGCCGACGTCACTGATCCACGACGGTCTGTCCCCGCGGTTCGAGGTCTGTCAGTGCGCGGGAGGCGAGAACGACGGCGAGGATCATCAGCCAGGCACCCACCAGCGCGAGGGCCGCCGCTGTCGGTGATCCGTACTCGGCGACGATCCCGGCCACGGCGATCCCGGCGGGTGCGGCGACCTGCAGGAGGGCGTTCTGCAGGCTGAGCACCCGGCCACGGGTCTGCTCGGGTGTGCGCTCGGCCTGCAGGACCCCGACCACCGCGCCCTGCAGGGCGTTGGTGAGACCGAGCAGGGCGGCCCCGGCGAGGACCACCAGCGGTGAGATCAGGGTCGCCATCGTCAGGAACCCGACGGTGGTTCCGGTCAGTGCGGTGGCCATCCAGAACCGCCGGGTCCTGCGGGTACCGATCCCGGCGTAGACGCTGGTCCCGGCGAGCATGCCGACGGCGAGGGCGGTGAGGACGAACCCGAGCAGGTCGGGGCGTTCGATGACGCTGAAGTACAGGGGCAGGATCAGGCCCTGCAGCCCGCCGACGACGGTCGCGAGTCCGACGGTGAGTCCGACGGTGCCGGTGAGGAACCTGCTGCGGCGCAGTACTGCTGCGCCGGCGGTGAGCTGTGTCCACACCGGTTCCCGCTCAGCGCCTCGGGTGTCGATGCGGCCGAACCGGTGCGGGACCAGTGCCGTGAGCAGCGCGGCGGTCACCGACGTGGCGGCGACGAGCAGGAGCACGGTGCTCCCCTCGAACAGGGCGAGCAGCGTGCCGGCGGCGGCGGGACCGATCACCAGTGCCATCGACGTCATGGACTGGCGGAGTCCGACCACGCGTTCCAGTCGCATGCCGCTGTGGCGGGCCACGGCGGGGACCAGGATCTCGCGTGCGGTCATGCCGGGGACGTCGCCGAAGGAGCCGATGATCGCCAGCGCGATGAACCACGACAGGTTCAGTCCCCACAGCAGGTCGACCAGTGGGATGGCGGCCACTGCTGCGGCGGAGATGATGTCGGCGATGATCGAGAAGTTCCTGCGGTTGTAGCGGTCCAGCACGACGCCGGCGGAGAGACCGACGATCACCGCGGGGACGGCCGTCGCCGCCGAGACGGCGCTGACGCCGAGCGGGCTGCCGGTGGTCTGCAGGACGATCAGCGGTAGCGCGACCGCAGCGAGTCCGTTGCCGAGCAGGCTCAGGAAGTGGGCGCCGAGGTAGGCGATCACGACGGGTGGCATGAGCACAGCAGAAACCCTGACGTCGCGTCGTGGTCAAGTGCGCGCGGTGGGCACGTGCAGTCCTGGCCGGCGATGCCGGGTTCGGGATCGCGCGGTGGCATGGTGCGCCGGATCGACGATTCGGTCGGCTCCGGTCGTGGCGCCGGACCAGGTCAGGTCGGACACTCGACCTCGTGCCACCGGTCGGATCGTCCGTGATTGGACGGATCACAGTGATGGTGTCGCGCGATCACCGTGATGCCAGAGATATCGTCGGCGACTGCTACTCCATCGACGTATGTAGGAGGTCTCGCGGTGGCTGAGGACGACGTGTCCACCATGCCGACATCGATTCAGGGTGAGCAGCAGGCCGAGGCCGGTTACGTCCGGGCCTCGGACGCCGATGTGGACCTGTACGTCGACCGGGTCTCCGACGAGGTGCTGGCGTGCCGTGAACGGGGACGTCATCTGTTCCCGACCATCCGCGAGGCCGGTATCCATTTCACCGGTGTCGACGACGACGGTCTGCTGCTGCGGCGGTTGACCTGCACGTGCTGCACGCTGGCGGTGCGGGTGGAGAAGTGGGAGGGGGCCCGTCGTCGCGGTCAGCGCACGCGGTTCCATCGGGTCGCCTCGTCTCTGGAGTACCGCACCGGAGCCGAGGGGCAGACCTATCTGGCTCCGTCCGGTCGCGGTCACATGACTCCTCGCCAGATCGGTGACTCCGTGGCGTCGAAGGCGCTGGCCGGTCAGACCGTCGCAGCATTGCGCAAGAGCGCTGCGCGGGCGGCGGCCGAGAGCGCTCGAGCGACCGGGACCAGCACGAAGACCGGCTGAATCGCGCCGGGCTCAGTGCGCGGTTTCAGCTCCATGTGATCGAGGGAGGCACCGTATGGGGATCCGGCAGATCCGCTACTGCGATGTGAGCGGCGTCGAGGACGACGTCGAGTCGCACGAGATTCATATCGACCAGATGCGGATCGAGATCGACCTCGCAGGTGCGGAGTACCGCAAGCTCCTCACCGCACTGCGACCGTATGTCGACGCCGGTCGGGTCGAGGCGTCCGCGCCGGCGTCGGTTCCGGACCGCGGCGGCCCGCGCCGCGAGGGTGACCGGAGGCCTCCGACGCGCACCGGACTCTCCGCGGCCGAGCGGGAACAGGTGCGCCAGTGGGCCGAGTCCAAGGATCTCCCGGTTCCGGCGAACAACCGGTTCAAACGATCGCTGATCGAGCAGTGGCGCCGGGAGACCGGTGGGGGCGGACAGGGGTCGGAGGTCTCCACGAGCTGAGGCGGACACACGCCCCTCCCCTGGTTCGGCCGTCGGTTCGTGTTCCGTGTCGGCCTGCGGCACCGACTCCGTGCCGGTCGCGGATCGGCCGGGCCGCACCCGGATCCCCCGTCCATCGATCGGCACCGATGGTCGACCGGTCTTGACCGTGCCGCTGCGGCACGGTGTTCGCTGCGCTCATGTCACGGCACGGTGCACCCCTCACGTCCGGGAAGAGCGGGCGAGGCGTACCCACCGGCCTGCCCACCATGATCGACCACAGGAGGAACACGATGACAGCGCTCACCGTGCTCGCGGACCAGGGCGGACACGCCGGTCTCACCTACACCATCGACTTCCGGCCCACCGGCGCACTGGCCACGCTCTGGCTCGAAGCCGGCCGTTCGGTCCGGGCCGAGGCGGGCGCGATGGTGGCCATGAGCCGTGAGATCGACCTGACCACCGAGCTCGAAGGTGGTTTGTGGAGCGCGATGAAGCGCTCCGCGGGTGGACGCTCGGCATCGGTGTCGACCTTCACCGCTCAGGACGGTCGAGGCAGGCTGCTGCTCGCCCCGCCGGCCCCCCGGCGACCTGGTCGCCGCCGCACTGAGCGGGAACTCCTACGACATCGCCGGTCACGCCTACCTCGCCGCTACCGAGGACGTCGCGGTCGATACCCAGTGGGGCGGCGCCAAGGCCTTCTTCGCCTCCGACAACGCCCTGGTCGTGCGCGCCAGTGGTGACGGGGTGGTGTTCCTGAGCGCGTTCGGCGCGCTGCTCCCCCAGGAGCTCGCGGCGGGCGAGACCCTGATCGTCGACACCGGCCACCTGGTCGCCTGGGACTCGTCGATGCAGTACCAGGTCCGCAAGGCGGCCAAGAGCGCATGGAAGTCGATGACCTCGGGTGAGGGGCTGGTCGCCGAGTTCACCGGGCCCGGGAACCTGCTGCTGCAGTCGCGCAACCTTCAGGCCCTCGCCGACGCGTTGAAGCCGCACCTGCCGGCCAAGGGCTGAGCCGGTCCGCTCCGCTCTGCCGCGCCGTGCGGCCGATGAGACCGACGTCGTGAGGGGCAAGAACGGGACCCGCCCGGCCGCAGCGCGTCCAGCTGTCGTCCTCCGGGCGTGGTGGATTCCGCATCGGCATACACGGCTCCTGCCCCGTCGGCGCCGGTCACGTGTAGGAGTTGCCGACGCCGGTGCGCAGGGTCCGGAGCTGGGCTGCGTCGTGGCCGAAGACGACCTGCCCACCGGTGCGTTCGGCGATTCCGCGGATCTTCTCGACCGAGGCGAACCACGCGACTGTGTCGTGGACGATCGCCGCGGGCAGCGCGGGCGGGCCGTAGGACTCGCTGCGGTACAGCGCGTCCGATGCGAAGATCATCGTCCCGCTGTCGGCGAGGTCGACCTGCAGGGACAGGGTCCCCCAGGTGTGGCCCGGCGTGCGGAGCGCGGTCACCCCGGGCATCAGCTCGGTGTCGGCGGCGATCGTGGTGAGCTCGAGGCCGTCGTAGTCCGACTTCAGGTGCGCACCCAGGTTGGCGCCGTCGAAGGAGAATGCGCCCTCCTTCTCGGCCTCGTCGACGAGGATCGTCGTGGAGGTGCCCGCCCACAACTGGGCGTTGCCCACGTGGTCGATGTGCAGGTGTGAGAGCACGAGCAGGTCGATGTCGTCGGGCCCGATCTCGAGCTGGCGCAGCCGCGAGTCGAGCCAGTCATCCTCCGGCACGCCGTCGATCGGGAAGGTCTCGTCGAATCCCATCGGGGCCCACCGGGTCTCCCAGTCCCGCGGGACGCCCGCGTCCCACAGCAGCTTCTGGCCGTTCGGGTGTTCGATGAAGACGACGTGGGTCGGCACGTCCACCCAGTCGCGGGCGCGGGGGCCACCGTTGCGGGTGAGCATCCGGGCCGGGTCGACGAGCAGCCATTGCAGGTCGGCGTGAACCGTGCCGGTCGGCAGGATCGTCACCCTGATCTTGTCGGTGCTCATCGGGTCTCCTCCACCGTTGTGAGGTCACCGGTCGCCGGGGCGGCCGCCGGTGACCTCGTGCCGGTGATCAGGTCGGTGCCGCGGGTCTCGGGCAGGTATCGGGCCAGTGCGATCGTGGCCAGCAACGCCACGGCGACCACGTAGAACGCGGGGGCGACGGGGAGTCCGAGGCCGGCTGCCAGCGTGGCTGCGACGAGCGGGCCCGGCCCGCCGACGGCGGCCTGGGCCAGGTTGAACCCGATGGCGCTGCCGCTGACCCGGGTGCGGGCCGGGAACAGTTCGACGAGTAGCAGTCCCAGCATGACGTTCGCCAGGGCCTCGAACATCGCGAAGGCGGTCAGCCCGATCAGGATCAGGGCGGGGGTTCCGGATCCGATGAGCAGGAAGCTGGGAATCGCGACCACTGCCAGTCCCAGTCCGCCGAGGAGGATCGTCGGCCGGCGTCCCCACCGGTCCCCCGACATCCCGGCGAGCGGGCAGACCAGCGAGTAGATCGCCAGCCCGGCGATCGTGAGCAGCAGGGCCTCGGTCCGGCCCAGCCCGACAACCGTGGTGAGGTGGGTGACCACGTAGGTCGCGAGGTAGTAGAAGCCGAGCCCGGCGACCGCGGTCGCGGCGAACACGAGCCCGATCCGGCCGATGCCGGAGCGGCCGAGGCTGCGCAGCGGCTCCTGCGGGACCTCGTCGCGGGCTTCGAGCTCTTGGAAGACCGGGGTGTCGTCGAGCCGGTAGCGGATGTAGAGGCCGACCACCGCCAGCGGTGCCGCAAGCAGGAACGGCAGTCGCCAACCCCATGCGGTGACCTGCTCCTCGGTGAGCCAGGCCGTGGCGCCCAGTGCGACGACACCGGCCAGCAGTACACCGATCGCCGACGTCGCGGAGATGATGCTGCTCCACAGGCCTCGCCGGTGCGACGGCGCGTTCTCCAGAAGGTAGGTC
This sequence comes from Pseudonocardia sp. EC080619-01, assembly GCF_001420995.1. Lineage (NCBI taxonomy): Bacteria > Bacillati > Actinomycetota > Actinomycetes > Pseudonocardiales > Pseudonocardiaceae > Pseudonocardia > Pseudonocardia sp. EC080619-01. The sequence continues at coordinate 5,901,590 of NZ_CP012184.1, forward strand.
GTGGCCCCCGCGTACTCGCCGCCTGCCGAGAAGCCCTGCACGCAGCGCAGCGCGACGAGCAGCAGCGGAGCTGCGACCCCGATCGTCGCGTGGCTCGGGAGGCAGGCGATCAGCGTGGTGGAGACGCCCATCAGCAGCACCGACAGGGTCAGCGCGGGCCGGCGTCCGGTCCGATCGGCCAGCCGCCCGAGCACGACTCCGCCGAGGGGCCGCATGATGAACGCGACTCCGAACACCGCCAGTGCCGCCAGCAGCGAGGCGGTCGGGCTCGTGGAGGGGAAGAACAGCTGCCCGATGGTGACGGCGAAGAAGCCGTAGAGCGCGAAGTCGAACCATTCCAGTACGTTGCCCGCCGCGGCGGCGCCCACGACCTGCCGCGACCGGGCCGCCGTCGTCCGCGGCGTGCTCACAGCGCCAGCCCGCCGTCGACGACCAGCTCGGCGCCGGTCATGAACGGGCAGTCCCGCGCGGCGAGAAACAGCACCGCACGGGAGATCTCCTCGGCCGTTCCGCGGCGGCGCAGCGGCGTGGCGGCGGTGACCGCATCGATCTGCGAGCCCGGCATCACGTCGATCATCGTGGTGCTGATGAAGCCGGGCGCGACCGAGTTGACCCGTACCCCGTGCGGTCCGAGCTCGACTGCGGCGCACTTGGTCATACCGCGCACGGCCCATTTGGTCGTCGAGTACCCGATCTGGTTCGCATAGCCGCGGTGGCCTCCGATCGATGAGAGGTTGACGATCGATCCCTCCCCCGCCTGCTTCATCGGCCCGGCGACTGCCCGCATGCCGAGGAACACGCCGAGCTGGTTGACCCGGTAGTGCCGGTCGAAGTTCTCGACGCTGGTCTCGCTGATGTCGTGGCCCGGATCGAGGATCCCGGCGTTGTTCACGAGCAGCGTGATCTCACCGAGCTCGGTCCGGACCGACGCGGTGAGCTCGTCCCAGGACTGCTCGGAGCTGACGTCGTGCGGCAGGTAGCGGTGGGCCGGGCCGAGCTCGTCGACCAATGCGCGGCCGTGCTTCTCCGAGCCGCCCGCGACGACGACGGAGGCGCCGGCCTCGGCGAGCGCGGTGACGACGGCGGCGCCGATGCCGCGGCTGCCCCCGGTGACGACGGCGACGTCGCCGGTCAGCTCGTGGGTTGCGTTGCTCATGCGGGTCCCTCCCAGGGGGATGCGGCGCGGAGCCAGTCGATGAGCGCGGCGGTGACCGCCTCGGGCTGCTCCTCGGTGAGCAGATGGCCCGCACCGGAGATCGGCGCGTAGGTGGAGTCCGGCAGGTGGGCGTGCATGGTCCGGGCGTGTTCCGCGGCGATGCCGTTGTCGCCCTCGCCGTGCAGGACCAGGGTCGGGACGGTGATCCGGGCCAGGTCCGCGGTCCGGTCGGGTTTGTCGATCCAGGAGCGATACTCGCCGTACAGCGACCGGGCCGGGCGCCCGCGCCATGCCGTGGTCCAGCGTTCGACCAGTTCGGGCCGCTCTGTGAGGGCACGCTCGCCGAAGATCACCGGCCGGAACGCGTCGATCACGGATTCGGGGATCGGGCCGTCGGTGTCGAGCGGCTCGAGCAGGGCGCCGAACTCCTGGCGCTCCTGCGCGGTGTAGGCGGCGCTCTGGGTCGCCATCAGGACCAGGCCCGCGACCCGTTCCGGGTACCGCAGGGCCAGCTCGATGGCTATGAAGCCGCCGACCGACATTCCGACCAGCACGAAGCGGTCGACGCCCGCATCGTCGGCGATCGCGACGGTGTCCGCGACGAGGTCGTCGAGGGATCGTTCGGTGCCGTAGCGGGTGGTCCCGGCCCGGCTGGTCCAGGCGATGGTGCGGTAGGACGCGGCCAGTGCCTGCGTCTGGGGCAGGAACATCGTGCGGTCGAGCAGTGTGCCGTGGCTGAACAGCACCGGCGGGCCGTCGCCGGTGTCGGCCACGTCGGTCACGGGCATCGAGGCGGTGTCGGCCATGGGGTCCTCCCGGGTCGGTTCGGCTGGTCGTCGTCGATCAGCCGGTGGCGACGGTGGTGGGCGCTCCGCAGGTGAGCGACCGCCCCGCGGTCTCAGGCAGGGTCCTGGTCAGCACGATCCCGACGACGAGTGCGATCGCCGCCAGGTAGAGCGCCGAGGCGACGACCGTCCCGGTGGCAGCCGTCAGCGCGGCCGCGACCAGCGGTGCGGTCCCGGCGATCGGTCCGACGCCGAGGCTGTAGGCCAGCGCCGCACCGCTGGAGCGGGTCCGGGCGGGGAACAGCTCGACCAGGACGATCGAGGACATGACGTTCAGGCCGGCCTGCGGTACCGCGAACAGGCACATGCCGAGTAGTGCGAGCCACGGCGAGCCGGAGCCGATCAGCATCATGACGGGCACGGCAAGGACGACGTGCCCGATCGCCGACCCGATGTAGACCGGCCTGCGGCCGATCCGGTCGGACAGCCTCCCGGCGGGTACGCACAGCGCGACGTAGAGCACCAGTGCGACGGAGGTGACGAGCAGTGCGGACGGGCGTGATCCGGTCACCGACATGGCGTTCGCGAAGTAGGTCGCCAGGTAGTAGAAGCCGACGCCGGTGACCGACGAGCACGCGAACGCGACGAGCAGTGACCGTCGTTCGGTGCGCAGCGCCTCGCGTAGCGGGGCGGCGGCGACGTCGTCCTGGGCCCGAAGCTGCTGGTAGACCGGGGTCTCGTCGATCCGCAGGCGCAGGTAGAGCCCGACCAGGCCCAGCGGTGCGGCCAGCAGGAACGGCAGCCGCCAGCCCCAGGTCTGCATCTGCTCCGGTGACAGTGCGGTCTCCAGAGCGAGCACCGCGACGATTCCGGTGACGATCGCCAGTCCGCCGGATGCAGAGATCAGTGCCGCGCGGGCACCGCGCCGCCCGGGTGGGGCGTACTCGGCGAGGAACGCCGAGGCGCTGGTCCACTCGCCGCCCGCGGAGAGGCCCTGCACGCTGCGCAGTAGCACGAGAAGCGCCGGCGCCCAGAACCCGATGGTCGCGTAGCCGGGTAGCAGCGCGATGCACGTCGTCGCCACGCTGATGCCGAGCACCGCGGTGGACAGGGCGATGCGGCGGCCGTAGCGGTCTCCGATCGAGCCCAGCACCGCGCCGCCGAGCGGGCGGAACACGAACGCCACGCCGAACACGGCCAGCAAGGCGAGCAGGGAGGTCACGGCGTCGTCGGTAGGGAAGAAGACCCGGCCGACGGTGACTGCGACCGCGCCGCATACGGCGAAGTCGAACCATTCGGTGAAGTTCCCGATCAGGGTGGCCGAGACGACACGGCGGGGCATCGGCGAGGTCATGACGGCGCCCGTCCGCGGTCCGCGAGTGGGGCGGCCTCGCTGCCGTGCACCGGCGCCCAGCCGGAGACCGGGGTGAGGTAGTGCAGCTCGAAGACCCGTTCCACGATGGCCCAGCGCCCGTCCCGCCGTGCCGCGCGGTCCCGGTAGATCCCGCCGACCTGGGTCGGCCCGGTCTCGACGTTGGTCACGAGGCAGTCGAGTGCGGAGACGGCGCGTGCGGTCTCTCCGTCGTCGTCGATGTCGACGACCACGTTGGACATCCAGTGGTGCATGCGGGGGCTCTGCGACCAGAGCAGGTGTGCGGCCTCGACGATCCCGTCGAGGCCGGCGAAGTCACCGAACGGCTCGCCGAGCCGCAGCTCGGCGCCGGTGTGCCAGAGCGTGCGCAGCAGGTCGACGTCGCCGCTGTCGAAGGCGTGTGCGTACTGGGCCACGAGGCGTTCGACGGCCGTTCGGCTCTCGATCCGGTCGATCCGGGTCTCGATGTCGCTCATGGGTCTCCTCTCGTCTGGATCTCGTCGGGAGCGTTCGTGCCGGGGCCGGAGCGGTCAGCCCGCGGCGACGCTCATCCCGCCGTCTGCCATCACGACCGAGCCGACCAGGTACGCGGCCCGGTCGGAGGCGAGGAACGCGATCACCTCGGCGATCTCGCGCGGCTGTGCCGCACGCCCGATCGGGGTGCCGCTGCCGTGCTCGGCGAGGAAGCCGGGACCGTCGTCGTGGATGTCGTCGAGGATGTGGGTGAGGGTGTCGCCGGTCCCGACCGCGTTGACCCGGATGCCGGCAACGATGGCCTCCAGGGCGGTGGCGCGGGTCAGCTGGGCGAGCGCGCCCTTGGACGCGGCGTAGGCCGCGATCGTGGGGAACGCCTGATAGCAGGCATAGGAACCGACGTTCACGATCGCGCCCGAGCGCTGGGGTGTCATCGCGCGTAGGGCTTCGCGGGAGTGCAGGAACGCACCCGTGGCGTTGACGGCGAGCACCGAGTTCCACTCGTCGAGCGTCATCTCGGCGACGGTCTTGTTGATGATGATCCCGGCGTTGTTGACCAGCACGTCGAGTCCGCCGAACCGGTCGCTCGCGAGCTCGACGGCCTGCCGGGCGCTGTCCTCTTCGGCGACGTCGGCGACCAGCGGCGCGACCGCATCCGAGGCGAGGTCGACCACCCTCGGGTCGCGGTCTTCGGCGACGACCCGCGCTCCTCGGTCGACCAGCAGCTCGACCGTAGCGAGACCGATTCCGCTCGCCGCGCCGGTGACGATCGCGACCGTGCCCGCCAGTTCAGCGCCGACGTCGGTACCGCTGTCTCTCACCGGGCTCACGCCCGGGTCAGCGAGTAGTCGATGACCCCGCGGACGATCTTCCCGTCCCGCAGGTCCTGGTAGCCCTCGTTGATCTGGTCGAGGGTGTAGCGGCGGGTGATCAGCTCGTCGAGCTTGAGCTGTCCGGCGTCGTAGAGGCGCAGCATCCGGACGATGTCGTGCTGGGGGTTCGACGACCCGAACAGCGTCCCCTTGATCGTCTTCTGGTTGAAGACCAGATCGGAGCCCGACACGTGCACGGTGAGGCTGGCCGGGTTGGCCACCCCCGTGACGACCACGGTGCTGCCTTTGCCGATCACGTCGAACGCGTCGGTGATGACCTGTTCGGTCATGACCCCGACGACGCAGATGGCCTGGTCGGCACCCTCGCCCCAGGTCAGCTCCTTCGTCGCGGCCGCGGCCTCCTCCGCGGTGGGGAACACGTGAGTGGCACCGAAGTCGAGTGCGGTCTTGCGCTTGAACTCGACCGGGTCCACGCAGATCACATACTTCGCGCCGGCGTGGGCGGCGCCCTGCACCGCGTTCATCCCGACGCCGCCGAGGCCGTAGATCACCACGGTGTCGCCTGGCCGGACTCCCCCGGCGTTGACGGCGCTGCCCCAACCGGTGGGGACCCCGCAACCCACGAGGACGGCCTTGTCCAGCGGGAGCCAGTCGTCGACCTTGACACACGACAGCTCGGACACGGTGGCGCGCTCGGAGAAGGCGCCGAGCATGCAGAACCCGCCGATGTCACCGAGCTCGGGGTCGTGCATCCGGAAGGTGCCGTCGGGCATGGAGCCCTCGAGGATGGTGGCGCCGGAGTTGCAGAGGTTCTGTTTGCCGGTGGAGCAGTAGCGGCAGGTGCCGCAGGCCGGGGTGAAGCTGCACACGACGTGGTCGCCGGGTGCGACCCGGGTGACTCCGGGGCCGACCTGCTCGACGATCCCTGCGGCCTCGTGACCGCCGACGATCGGGAAGCGCACGACGTTGTCGCCGTCGACCATGTGCAGGTCCGAATGGCACAGACCGGCGGCGGACATCGTCAGCAGGACCTCGCCCGCGCGGGGCTCGTCGAGCTCGATCTCCCGGATCTCGAAGGGCTGGTGGTAGCCGGTCAGTACGGCGGCACGAGTCTTCACGTCGTCTCCAGAGTGGAAGGGTGGGGTGGCGTTCAGCCGTGGAAGGTCCAGACGGACTTGGTCTCGAGATAGCCCTCGAGGCTGTCCGGACCGAGGTCTCGGCCGTAGCCGGACTGCCGGAAGCCGCCGAAGGGGGCGGCCGGGTCGGTGAGGCCCCAGCCGTTGACGTAGACGGTGCCTGCCCGCAGCGCCCGGGTGGCGCGGTGCGCGGTGCTCACGTCGCGGGTCCACACGCCGGCGGCGAGGCCGTATTCGCTGGCGTCGGCGCGGCGCAGGACCTCGTAAGTGTCGTCGAACGACAGCACGGTCAGGACTGGCCCGAAGATCTCGTCGGTCGCGCAGGCCATCTCATCGCGTGCGCCGGAGACGATCGTGGCCGGGTGGAAGAAGCCCTCGGCCGGGACGTCGGGGCCCACGTGCACGGTTGCGCCCTGTTCCCGGGCCAGGCGTACGTGTGCGGCGACCTTGTCCTGCTGGGCCGCGTTCACCAGCGGTCCGAGCTCGGTGCCATCATCGAGGCCGTGTCCCGGGCTCAGCCCGTCGGCGATCGTGGTCAGCCGCGCGACGACCTCGTCGTGCACCGAGCGGTGCACGAACAGCCGCGACGGCGCGCTGCAGGTCTGGCCGGAGTGCCAGAACAGCCCGCCGGCTGAGCCCTCGACGGCGGCGTCCAGGTCGGCGTCGGCGAAGATGATGTTGGCGCTCTTCCCGCCCAGCTCCAGCGAGACCCGCTTGACCTGGTCCGCGGCCCGGCGAGCGATCTCCTTCCCGACAGCGGTCGACCCGGTGAAGGTGATCTTGTCGACGAGCGGGTGGTCGACGAGCGCCTGTCCGGCGTCGGCGCGGCCCGGAACGACATTGAGCACGCCGGGCGGTAGACCGGCCTCGACGGCGAGCTCGGCGAGCCAGAGGGCCGAGTGCGGGGTCTCCTCCGAGGGCTTGAGGACCACGGTGCAGCCGGCCGCCAGCGCGGGGGCGAGCTTCCAGCCGCAGAGCAGCAGCGGGAAGTTCCACGCGGTGATCGCGCCGACGACCCCGACCGGGACCTTCTCGGTGGCGATGTGGATGCCGGGGTGCGAGGTCGGGACGGTCGAGCCGACGATCTTCGTCGGCCAGCCGGCGAAGTAGTGGAACGCCCGCGCCGCGAAGTCGACGTCGATGGACCGGGCCGCGCCGCGCACCTTGCCGGCGTCGAGGACCTCGAGCTCGGCGAACTCGTCGGCCCGCTCGAGGATCGCGTCGCCGATCCTGTGCAGGATCTTGCCCCGCTCCAGCGGGGTCGTCGTCCGCCAGGGCGATCCGGGGCGGAACGCACGCGCCGCGGCCTGCACGGCCCGGTCGACGTCGCCGGCGTCGCCGCACGTCGCGGTGCCGATCCTGTGGCCGTTCGCCGGATCGACGACCGCGAGCTCCTCCCCGCTGCCGGCGGCGATCGCGGCTCCGTCCACGAACAGGTGCGGCGGCAGCGTGAGTCGCTCGGACACCGCGTGGGTCACGGCGGGGGCCGCGCTGGCGAAGGTCATCATTGCCCTCCATTGATATTTGATACAAACTGCAGAGCGAAGACGACAGCGACGCCCCTAGGCAGATGCGGCCGATCGAGCCAATCGAGCGGCTGCCGTGCAGAGAGTCACAGACATCTCCCGCCGAGGCAAGCTTGAACTTCACGCAACTTGTATCAAAGATCAGTCATCGGTCGGGCGCGTGCCGCCGGACCCACTCGCCGTCCTGGAGGCATCGATGCCGTCCGCCGACACCTCACCGACCCCCCGTGGCCGGCCGTTTCGTGAAGGCCTGCTCGCCCTCGATCCACCCCGGCTGCTCGGGTCACGCTGCACCGACTGCGGTGCCGCGGCCTTCCCCGCACGGACCTTCTGCCCGGCCTGCCGGACCGGGGTCGTCGCGCCCGCCGAGCTCTCGACGAGCGGGCGGGTGCACTCGTTCACCGTGGTGCGCCAGGCGCCCCCGGGTACCGAGGTGCCCTACACGCTCGCCTGGGTCGACCTGCCCGCCGACGAGGTGCGCTTGATGGCACAGGTCGTCGGCATCGCGCCGGAGGGGGTCGAGCTGGACATGCCGGTCGACCTCGAGCTCACCGGTTTCGGCACCGCCGAGGACGGCACCGGGCTGGTCGGGTTCTGCTTCCGCGCCGTCGGGCAGGTGGCGCCGTGAGCCTCGCTCCCGCCCACGTCGCCGGTGCCGGCATGGTCCGCTTCGGCAAGTACCCGGCCGACGTCACGCTCGAGGCGATGGCGCTGGGGGCGGCGCGGGAGGCGCTCTCCGACGCCGGCGCCGATCTGGCGGCCGTCGAGGGCCTCTATGTCGGGCACGTCTTCGGCGGCCCCGTCGCCGGTCAGCGGATCGCCGCCCAGCTGGGCCTCGACGGCCGCCCGGTGTCCAACCACGAGAACTACTGCGCCAGCGGCGCCACCGCGATCCGTGAGGCCTGGGTCGCGCTCGCCGCGGGCCTGCACGACGTGGCCCTGGTGATCGGCGTCGAGAAGATGACCGACCGTGTCGCCGGCGGGGTCCGTCCCGACCCTGGCGACCTCGACGCCGCCGTCGGCTACGTGATGGCCGCCGGGCACGCGATGAGCGCTCGGCGCTACATGGCCGAGCACGGCGCCACCCGGGAACAGATCGCGGCGGTGGCGGTGAAGAACCACGCCCACTCCGTGCACAACCCGTGGGCGCAGTACCAGAAGCCCGTCACCCTGGAGCAGGTCCTGGGCGCGCGACCGATCGCCGAGCCGCTCGGCCTGCTGGACTGCAGCCCGATCTCCGACGGCGCGGCAGCGGTGCTGCTGTGCACCCCGGCGGGTCTGCGCAGGCTCGGGCTCGGCACCGGCGGCCCGCGGGTGCTCGGCGTCGGCCAAATCAGCGGCTCGGTGCAGACCGGCCTGGGTGATCTCAACGCCGAGGACGTCTCTCGCCGGGCGGGCGAGGAGGCCTGGCGGCTCTCCGGCGTCGGCCCGGCAGACATCGACCTCGTCGAGATGCACGACTGCTTCACGATCGCCGAGATCGTCCGGATGGAGGGGCTGGGCCTGGTGCCGCGCGGCCGCGGCGCCGCCTGGGCCGCGGAGGGGGTGACCGCACTCGGGGGCAGGTTGCCGGTCAACCCGAGCGGTGGGTTGCTCTCGCGCGGCCACCCCGTCGGCGCGACGGGTGCGGCGCAGGTCTGCGAGCTCACCTGGCAGCTGCGCGGCACCGCGGGTGGACGTCAGGTCGAGGGCGCACGGACGGGGCTGGCCTATTGCAAGGGCGGGACGGTCAACGGCACCGACGGCGGGTCGGTCACCACGGTGGTGATGACGGCATGAGCACCATCTCCCCCGCCGTCGTCCGCGGCGCGGGAACGCTGGTCCCCAGCGTCCGCGACGCGCTCGCCCGGGCCCGCCCCGCCGCCTCGGTCGCGGTCGTGGTCCCCCGGGTCCCGGCAACGATCCCGCTCGCCGAGCTGACCGACGACCGGCTCGACGAGGAGGTCGCCGGCCCGCTCGACGCCGTCCTCGCCGACGTGCAGGCGGTGCTCGGCGAGGTCGACCGGCTCGTGTTCGTCCTGCCGCACACCCCGCTGATGGCCGTCGCGGGCGGCGCCGCTGCGTCGGCCGTCGCGAACGGGATCCTCTCGATGGCCCGCACGCTGGCCATCGAGCTCGCCCGGGACCGGGTGAGCGTCAACGTGGTGGCCCTCGACCCGGCCGCCCCGGCCGTCGCCGCGCTCGCCGCCCAGCTCACCGTCCTGGCGGGCGAGGGCGGCGACGCGGTCACCGGCCAGGAGATCTACCTGACCGCAGGCACCGATCTGGGGAGGCTGCGCCCGTGAGCCCGACGGCACTGGTCACCGGAGGAGCAGGCGGCATCGGCCGGGCGGTCTGCGCACGTCTCGCGGCAGACGGGTTCACCGTGCTGCTCGCTGATCTCGACCCGGCGGCGGTGGCGACCACCGCCGCGGCGATCGGGCCCGGCGTCGAATCCTGCGTCCTGGACGTCACCGATGCGGGGTCGCGGCGGGCGGCGGTCGCCCGGGCCGACGCGCTGGGCGGGGCGGACCTGCTGGTCAACTGCGCGGGCGTGTTGCGGGACGCGCGGATCCACAAGCTGGACCCGGCGTTGTTCCGCGGCCTGATCGGGATCAACCTCGTGGGGCCGCTGGCACTGGCCAGGCTCGTCGCCGTAGGGATGGCAGAGCGTGGCCGGGGCTCGATCGTCAACGTCGCCTCGCGGGCCTGGCTGGGCACGTTCGGTTCGACCGCCTACTCCACCGCGAAGGGCGGCCTGGTCGGCGCGACCCGCTCCCTGGCACTCGAGCTGGGGCCACAGGGGATCACCGTCAACGCCGTGGCCCCTGGGTTCGTCGAGACCCCCATGACCGGCGGGCTGCCACCGGAGATCCGCCGCCGGACCCTGGACGCGATCCCGGTCGGCCGGGCCGGGACACCTGAGGACGCCGCCGGCGCCGTCGCCTACCTCGCAGCCGCCGGTTATGTCACCGGGCAGGTGCTCGTCGCATGCGGCGGCCGCAGCATCGGCTCCCCGTACTCGGAGGGTGGACAGTGAAGGACGAGGACGTGGTTTCCGACACGACGCGCGGCCCGCTGCACGGGATCCGGGTCGTCGAGTTCGCCGGGCTGGGCCCCGGCCCGTTCGCGGCGATGCTGCTCGCCGACGCGGGCGCCGACGTGGTCCGGGTCGACCGGCCGGCGGGCCCGGTGGACGGCGGGGCACTGACTCGCGGCCGTCCGTGGGTCGGTCTGGACCTCAAGACCGATGCCGGGCACCAGAGCGCCGTCGACCTGGTCCGGCGCGCCGACGTGCTGATCGAGGGCTTCCGGCCGGGGGTGATGGAACGGCTCGGCCTCGGCCCCGCCGAGTGCCTGGCTCTGAACCCGCGCCTGGTCTACGGCCGGATGACCGGATGGGGCCAGGAAGGCCCGCGGGCGCGCGAGGCCGGCCACGACATCAACTACCTGGCCGTCACCGGTGCGCTGCGCTCCATCGCCCGCCGCGGTGAAGCCCCCGTCCCGCCGCTCAACTTGGTCGGCGACTACGGCGGTGGCGGGATGCTGCTCGCCTTCGGCATCACCACCGCGCTGCTCGAACGCGGCGGATCCGGACGCGGGCAGGTCGTCGACGCCGCCATGACCGACGGGATCAGCCTGCTCATGACCGGGATCTGGAGCCGGGCCGCGCAAGGACGCTGGTCGGGTGAACCGGGCACCAACGACATCGACTCGGGCGCCCCGTTCTACGACGTCTATCCGACCGCCGACGACGAGTACATGGCGGTCGGTGCGATCGAGCCCCAGTTCTGGGCCCGGCTGCTCGACGGACTCGGTCTCGACCCGGCCGAGCTGCCCGGCCAGTGGGACCGGGAACGCTGGCCCGAGCTGAAGAAGCACGTGGCGGCGGCCTTCGCCGGCCGCACCCGCGAGGAGTGGACCGCGGTGTTCGCCGCCCGCGACGCCTGCGTCACCCCTGTGCTGAGCATGGCCGAGGCGCCCGACGACCCGCAGATCGCCGCCCGCGGCACGCTGTGCCCGGGTCCCGGGGGACCGCAGCCTGCGCCCGCGCCGCGGCTGGACCGGACGCCGCTGCGCGTGCAGTCCCCCGCCCCCGCCGCCGAGGTCCTCGACCAGTGGGGTATCGACACCGGGGGGACCCGATGACCGCGGCGAGCCGGTCGGGACCGATCGACCTGATAGATTATTCAGGTTCCGGCCGTCGACGGCGAGGAGAGAACATGCCCGCGCGGTCCACCACAGGGCGCGGGGTGCAGCGCCGGTCGATGGCAGTCGAGGTCGCCGAGCACATCCGATCGATGATCTTCGACGGTCGGCTCTCGGCCGAGCAGCGCATCCCCCAGGACGCGATCGCAGCCGAGCTCGGGGTCAGCCGCCTGCCGGTGCGCGAAGCGCTGATCACCCTCGAGACCGACGGGCTGGTCGCCGCCGAGCCGCACCGGGGGACCTTCGTCGTCCCCATCCGCTCCGAGGACATCGAGGACCACTACCGGCTCTACGGTATGGCCCAGGGCCTCGCCTCCGCCGGTGCCGCGCGACGGATCACCGAACCGGTCCTGACCAGGCTCGACGAGCTGCACAGGAGGATGTCCAGCACTGACGACCCGGACCTGGTGCACGATCTGAACTGGGAGTTCCACTCCCTGATCAACCACACCGGGGCGAGCAGGCGGACGCTGTCGGTGCTGCGCCAGCTCTCGCACAACCTCCCACGCGAGGTCTACGGCATCCCCCAGGCCGCGAGCCCGTCCGCGACGCGGCAGCACGCGGCGATCATCGAGGCGCTGCGGGCCCGCGACGGCGCCGCGGCCGACCATCTCAACCAGGAACACGCGCGCGCCGAGGGCGACGAGGTCGTCGCCGTCCTCAAGCGCAACGGGATCCTGTCGAACTGATCGTCGGCGAGGCTGCGATACGGCGCCCGCCGACTTGATCAAAAATCAGAAACGGACTGTGCCATGACGTCTGTTCCGACCACCCTGCCCGAAGTCATCGACCTGCGCGCCATCACCGACCCCGGCGGCGAGGCGGTCGTGGCACCTGAGGGTCGGGTGACCTGGTCCGAGCTCGCCGGCAAGGTCCGGGCCGTCGCCGACGGCCTGACCGCGGGCGGGGTACGACCCGGGCACCGGATCGGGGTGCTGCTGCCGAACGGCCTGCGCTGGATCGTCTCCGCGCTGGCCGTGCAACGGGCGGGAGCGACCGTCGTCCCGATCAACACCTGGTACCGCTCGACGGAGATCGCCCACGTGCTCGACGAGGCCGCCATCGCCCTGGTGGTGGCCGACGAGTCGGTGTTCGGCCGCGACACCCTCACGGAGCTCGCCGCCGCGGGGCGGCCGAACATCCTCGTCTGGCGGGCCGACGAGGCGCTGCCCGCGATCCCTGCGCCGGGCATCGGTGCGTCGTCCGCACCGGGCGCGCGTCCCGACGGCCTCGCCTACGTGCTGTTCACCAGCGGGTCGACGTCGCGGCCGAAGCCCGTGCCCCTGCGCCACGACCGCCTGCTCCGCAACGCGACGGAGATCGGACGTCGCCAGCACCTGGTCGCCGGGGACCGGCTGTGGATCTCCGCCCCGTTCTTCTTCGGCTACGGCTGTTCGAACGCGCTGCCGGTGGCTTTCCTGCACGGCGTCACCCTGTGTGTCGAGGAGCGGCCCGCTGGGGACACCTCGCTGGAGTTCATCGAGCGGGAGCGCTGCAGCGTCTACTACGGGTTCGGACCGACCACCCGGAACCTGCTGGCCGCCCCCGGGTTCGGCCGCTACGACATCTCAGCGCTACGGACCGGTACAACCGGTTTCACCCGCGAGGACCGGCGACTGGTCCTCGACGATCTCGGTGTCGCCGGGATCTGCAGCGTCTACGGGCTCACCGAGGCCTACGGCCACTCGACGATGACCGAGTCGGGTGACCCGCCCGAGGTCGTCCTGGGCACCGCAGGCCGGGTGCTCGACTCCCAGAAGATCCGGATCGTCGACGGTGAGGGCCGGACCGTGCCCGCCGGGGACTCCGGGGAGATCGAGCTGCGCGGCTGCGTGATCGACGGCTACCTCGGCGACCCGGCACTCGGCGAGGGCGCGTTCCGCGCGGGCGGCTGGCTGCGTACCGGGGATCTCGGAACCCTCGACGCCGACGGACGGCTGCGGGTCGTCGGCCGGAGCAAGGAGCTGCTGAAGGTCAAGGGGATCAACATCGCGCCCGTCGAGGTCGAGGAGCTGCTGTGCAGCCATCCCGGCGTCGACCAGGCCTTCGTGGTCGGGATCGAGGACGACCTGGGCAGCGAGCAAATGGTCGCCGCGGTGATCCCCCGCGGCACACCGCCGCCCGACCTGGCCGCCCGGCTCGACACCCACGTCCGGGAGCGCGCGGCGAGCTACAAGGTCCCGGACCGCATCGAGCTCGTCGATCAGACCGACATCCCGCTCACCGACACCGGCAAGTTCAGCAAGCGGCTCCTGCGCGACAAGCTCTCCGGAGGTACCCCGTGACCGTCACGACCACGACCCTGGCCGCGGGGGTCGGATTCACCGAGGGACCGCTGTGGACCTCCGACGGGCGGCTCCTCGTCGTCGCGTTGTCGCGGGGTGCGGTGCTCGAGATCGGGCTCGACGGCGGCGTGAAGTCGAGCATCGATGTCGGTGGGGGCCCCAACGGGCTGGCCGAGGACGACCGTGGCGAGGTCTGGGTCGCCCAGAACGGGGGCGCGGTCCGGGCAAGCAGCTCGGAGCGGCCGGCCCGGCCGGGGCTCCAGCGCCTCGACGGGAACGGTGTCCGGGACGTGGCCGTGCCGGATGCGCAGGCCCCGAACGATCTCGCTCTCGGACCGGACGGCCGGATCTGGTTCACCGACCCGGGTCCGCCCGGAGACACCGCGCACGGCCGCGTCTGCGCCCTGGATCGGGAGACAGGGGCCGTCGAGGTGGTTCTGGGCGGCCTCGATTTCCCCAACGGTCTCGCCTTCGCCGCGGACGAGCTCTACCTCGCTCAAACCTCTCTCGGCGTGGTCAGCCGGTATCGCTGGGAGGGCGGACGCCTGGTAACTACCGGAGTCCCCCTGATGGTGCCGGAAGGTGGCCCTGACGGTCTGACTCTCGACGCGGAGGGGCGGATCTACGCCGCGGTTCCCGACGCGAACGCGGTGGTGGTGTTCGACCGGGACAGCGCAATCGTGGAAAAGATCGCGTTCGACGAACCCATGTTCCCGACCAATCTGTGCTTCGCCGGCCCGTCGCTGGACCTGCTGATCGTCACCGCGGCGAAGGGTGGGCGGGTGCTCGTCTGCGAGCGCACCGCGACAAGCCCGGGCCGCTGTCCTCGCGACGCTGGCGCAGTCTGAACGACGACGACGTCGCCGTTTGCGTCGAAGTGGTCCCACTGCCGAGCGCGCTCTTGGTGGCAGTGCCCCGCCGTCCACCGGCCCCGCCACGTTCCCGTAGGCCTCGCGGGTCCTCGAGGTGTTCGGCGACAGGGGCTCGTCCGTGGGAGCGATCGGCTGGCCTCGGGCCCGCAGGTTCGCGTCCACTGCTGGCGAGTGCCGTGCGGCAGGCGTGGCCAGCGACGCCGTCCTGACGTCTGCGTGCTTGCCCGTCGATGCGCACACCTCGCGCACATCGACGAGCAAGATCGGACGGTGGCCCGGCCGCGGTAGGTGGTCTGTCGGCGCTACATGTCGAGGCCGCGTGCCGCTTTCGCGACGACCTCCTCCTCGGTCGGTGGGCTCGGTGGGTGGTGGCTGAGGCATTGCGGGACGCGGATGCGCTGGAAGCCGGTGCCCTCGGATGCGACATAGAATTGGCCAGCGTCAAGCCGCGAGATGTCGTCGACGCGCCCTCCCTTGGCTCTGGCCAGCTCCGTGGCCGCTGCGATCTGGGCGGAGGCGTTGAGGAAGCCATAGAACTGGGTCGCCGCGTTGCCCGAGACGCGGTTGTGCAGCCCCTTCGGTGCCTGGGTAGCGAAGATCAGCCCGAGCCCGTACTTCCTGGCCTGTGACGCGAGGGCGATGGTGCTCGCGGTGCAGGCGGTGTAGGCCCCTGACGAGGCGAAGTTCTGCGCCTCGTCCATGACGAACAGACCACCCAGTGGTCGGTCACCGGCGGGGTTGGCCTTGATCCAGGAGAACAGCGCCATCTGGAGCTGGTTGACGAAGCTCTCGCGCTGCGCCGCCGCCGGAAGACCGACGAAGCTGATCACCGATACGCGTGCTCGCCGGCCGGGCGCGGGGGTCAGGAGCACACCGGGATCGAGGGGTTCTCCCGATCTACCGAGCAGCGGATCGTTGATCATCGCGGCGCGCAGGGCGTCGGGCATCTCCGCGGCCAGCCGCGCTCCGTTGCGGAGGCTGGTCAGCCCGTCGGGCAGTTCCTCGAGCAACCCGATGAAGCCGCCGAGCGAACTCCCGCCGTTGCGTGCGAAGTAGTTGAGGGTCTCGCGCAGCTCCGCCTCACCCTGCGAGTCCGGGTATGTCGGTGGCCACGTGTCATCAGTTCTGATCAGTGGTGCTAACGGCGTAGTGCCTGGCGGCGCTGAACGGCTGTCAGTTCCATATCTGCGCGCTCGGAAGGCCCGACATGGTCGACCGCAACGGACCGGTCAACGTCAACGTCAACGTGAGTCAGGCGAACACCCAGAACGCTGGTGGGGCGGGCGGCGGTGGGTGCCTGGGCTGCCTCGGCGTGATCAGCCTCGTCATGGTGGTCGGGTTCATCGGCAAGGCGTTCGAGGCCTCTCCGGTACTAGGCAGCGTGTTGGTGGGCGTCATCGTGCTGGCAGTGGTGTTCACCGTCGTCGGGAAGATCAGTGCCGCACAGGATGAGAAGCGAGCGGCTGCCGAGGCGCGGGCCGCCGGTATCCGTGCCGACATCGAGTCCAGGGCGACGGTCGACGCGATCGGGGGCTGTATGTGGTGCGGCCATGCCGGCGCGCACCGGGCCCAGAACGGGCACGCGGTGCATCCGCGCGACTGGCACGCACTCGATGTCGAGGAAGCGATCCGCGTCGCCGTCGGCGGCCCTGGGCACCCGGCGCCGACTCCCGTACCGCCTGCTCAGCCGCAGGAGGTTCGCGGGGATGTGGGCTCGTCGCCGTACTCGCCCGCATTCGCCACCGGCAACATCGATCACCGGTATCGCGAACGGTCCGAACCCGACGCCCGTCTGCTCGAGCAGCTGAGCTACGACGAGTCGGGTGAGTGCCAGTGGTGTGGCGCTCCGGTCCCGCACCGCAACGACACCGGTCGCATCGTCCACCCGGCCAGGTACCACCGGGCCGAATACGAGGCCGAGCGAGACGCTGGCGGCGCAGCGGGCAGGTAGCCGATCCGGCCGCACTGCCTGATCTCGTGGCGACCCGAGGCACGCGGGCGCTCGCCGATGCCCAAGACCGCAGCAACTCGGTAAGTCCGTCCGTTGGTGCGTTTCTCCGGGCCAACGCGCCGGCTCACCTGGTGCATTCGGGCAGTCCGAGAGTTGATCGAATCCTGGGTTAGCTCCAACACCACGTCCGCACATAGCGACTGATAGCACATCTGCGCAGATCGCTCACGAGGCGCTACGCTCGTAGCATGGGCGAGACCATCAAGCAGTCCCAGCTGCGCAACGACAACGCCGAGGTGATGAAACGGGTGGCCTCGGGCGAGTCGTTCACCGTCACGGTCAATGGGCAGCCGGTGGCGGACCTGGTGCCCCACCAGCGGCATCAGCGACGGACCGTGGTGCCGGCCGAGGAGATGGATCGACTGCTGGCCGACGACCCGGTCATCGATGCCGAGGCGTGGCGGCGAGATCGGGAAACGCTGTCCGACGACATCCAGGATCCGTACAGCGGACGCGAGCGGTGACCGGGCGGCACCATCACGTGCTGGTGGACACCTCGGTGTGGATCGAGCCGCCTTCCGACGGTTTCGCCGCCCACGCCGAGGGGTTGTCCACCAGCATCCTGGTGCTGGCCGAGCTGTACGACGGCCTCAACACCGCGCCCAATGCCCTGGAGCTACTGGCTCGACGCAGACGGCTGCAACGTATACAGGACAACTACACCGCCCTACCGGTGGATCTGGAGGTGACCGAGATGTACGGCGCCATGGCCCAGATGGTCCGGTCGGTGGGCAGGAAGCCCGCACCGAGGGCGATGGACCTGCTCATCGCAGCCACCGCAGCATGCCACCGCCTACCCCTGCTCACCAGGAACGCCGCCGACCTCAAGGGCCTGGAGGCAGCGGTCACGGTGATTCCGATCCACTAGCGACTCTCTGGAAGTCGCGTGGCCACGACACCGTCGCCTCCACCCGACGGGCTTCACCGACTCATCTCGGACGACGCCGTCACGATCCCGCTGACGGCCCGTCTTCTCCGAGATGGCGCCGTGCGTTCCTCGGGGCGCTGCAGGCGTAGGTCTCCTGGCGCGGCGACCGGTGGTGACGGGCAGGTGGGCCGGGCACCGATCGACGGGCGCGATCAAAGGTTGGTCGCGGGGGCGTGAACGGCCGAGTCGGTTGTGGAGGCGCCCGCCCCCTCGTGGCCGGCCTGGTGTCGGCACCGGCGCGGGTGTCCAGAGTTCGACCGTGGTCGATCCTTCGGGCGACGACGAACTGTCCATCTTTACAGCCGGGCGAGACTGTGACTGAGTCTCTGTGGTGAGGTTCTTGCACCCAGGACTGTTGACGGTGCATGACACGGCTCCGATCGTCGAGGGATCCTCAGTGCGGGAGGCTCTGGCGAGGGCCGTCGATCTGGCGAAACTCGCCGAGCGGTTCGGCTTCGGCCGCTACTGGACTGCGGAGACACACGGGATGAGGGCTGTCGCCGGCTGCTCTCCCGAGGTCGTGTGCGCAGCGGCGGCCGGCGCTACGACGAGAGTGCGAATCGGCGCGGCCGGCGTCCTGCTACCCCACCACCCGCCTCTTCTCGTCTCGGAGCGATTCGGCACGCTGGAGGCCCTGTACCCGGATCGGATCGACCTGTGCCTGGGGCGCTCTCTCGGGGGTCCGCGCGCGGCCGCGGACGCCATCCGGGCTGAGCGCGATGACTCCGTCTCCGGTGTGGCCGCGCAGATCGACGCGCTCACGAGTCGTTTTCGCCAGGAGTACCACCTCGGGGTGCGTTCGGTGACCGGCTACGGGTACGAGCCTCAGTTGTGGATTCCGGGAACCGGGACGATCAGCGCCGCACTCGCCGCGCAGCGTGGACTGCCCTACGCGTTCGGAGGGCACCTCAACGTCGGTGCGACCGATGCCGCGGTCACGGAGTATCACGAGCAGGCCGAGAGGGCGTCCGCCCGCAAGCACCTCGCGGTGTCCGTGGGCGTCATCGCCGCCGACACCCGCCGCGAGGCCGAGCACCTCGCGGAGTCGCATCGCATGAAGGTCATGCAGCGAGTGGTGTACAAGCGCCGTGTCTTCCTGCCTGATCCCGACATCGCGGCCCGTGACCGCCCGACCGACCCGCGGCTGCTCGAGGAGTACTACAGAGCGACGAAGGGCTTCCTGATCGGCGACGGGGACGACGTCGGCCGGGGGCTTGCCGAGCTCCGCGAACGGACCGGGGCCGACGAACTGATCGTGTCGACACCGGTGTTCGATCACGATGCCCGGTCGCGCTCGTACCGTCTTGTCGCCGGGCACGGTTAGGCGGCCATAGGCGTCCCGGACGCGGAGAGGTGTTGCGACCAGAAGCGATCGCCGCGGCCGACGCGTCCTGCCCGGGTCCGTGCCCAGTCGGTCGGCCGTGCCCGTGCCCGGGCGCGTCGTGTTCGTTCCCGGGCACGTACCGGACTCAGCGGGCTGTCGGGTGTGTCAGTGCTGTCCGCGCATCGCCGCGGTCAGCGCCGCGAGGTCCTCGGGGTGCATGCGCCTCGGGGTGTCACCGTCGGCGACGTCGGTCGTGGCCGCGCGTAGCTGGGCGAGTTCGGCGGCCTGGTCGTCGCGCTCACGACGAGCCTGGTCGAGCTGGGTGGCCAGGCTGCGGTGCTCCTCGCGTGCACGCTCCGCGGCCGCAGTGGCCGACGCGTACTGGTCGCGCAGCTGCTCGGCGGTGGCACGGGCGTCGTCGAGCACCTCCTGCTTCGCGGTGAGACGACTGCGCTGTTCGGCGGTGGTCTCGGCGAGCCGGTCCCGCTCGGTACGCAACTGCTCGTGAGCTGCGCGCAGCGTGGCCAGATCGTCGGTGGCCTGGTCGCGGGCACGGGTGGTCTGGGCGATCTCGCGGTGGGCGGTGTCGCGCTCGTGCTCGGCTGTGCGGGCGGCAAGCACAGCTGCTTCGCGGTCCCGGTCGGCGGTGACCGCTCGCTCGTCCGCCCGCCGGTGGCCGTCGAGGGCCCTGTCCCGGGCGTCCTCGGCGGCGGCAGCCTGCTGGCGGGCGGCGCCGAGCGCCTCGGTGGCCTCGATGGCTGCGCGCGCGGACTCCTCGGCCCGGGTGACGGCCTCGGTGCGTTCCCGGCGGGCCTCCGCCGCGTCCTTGTCCGCCTCACGCGCCCGGACCACGGCCGTGTCACGTGCGGCCTCGGCCTCCTGGCGGGCCGCATCCGCCTCGGCTGCCTTCGTGCGGGCCGCCTCGGTGGCGACCAGAGCGTCACGCTCGACTTCGTCGAGCCGCTCCCCCACCGCGGCCAACGCCGCGGAGAGCTCCGCGACCGGGCCGGCGACGGTGGCGACGTGCTCCCGTAGCCGGTCGGCGTCGAGGGCGAACGCTCCCGAGCCGGTGTCGAGGCCGAGCGTGCCCAATGCGTCGCGTTCGGCGCGGGCCATCTGCGAGCACGTGCGCCCGCCCTCCCAGCGGGTGTCGCGGCAGAACGAGCGGGGTCGGCCGCCCTGGGGGCCGGGAGGTGCGAGCTCGGCGCGGCAGCGGCTGTATCCGCAGCGTACGGCGGTGTCGGTCACGTCGAACAGCGTAGCAGTTCGGTTATGCAAACTAATTACTTGGTTTCAGGTATTGATACTCGCTATCTCTGACCTACGAAACTATCGTTTCGTTGGTAGGTCGATCCCGACCAGAGAGCCACGCGGCCGGGGCGCTGGTCGCGTCTCAGGGTGGCGGCTGACCTCCGCCCGGCAGCGAGCCGGTTACGTGCAGCGCCGAGCAGAGGCGCCCGCGCCGAGGTCGGACGTGCACGTCCGTCGCCGTGACGGAGTTTCCCTCCGGGGTTAGTTAGGCTAACCTGATGCGTACGACGTAAACACGTTCCGGTCAGACGGGGGCCCGGCGATGCCCTACAGCCCGGCTTCCGGCCTACCGCGTCGACGTGGGATGGGCCTGCTCGATCTGCCGACGATCGTCGATGTCGCACTCGGCATCGCTCGCACCGACGGGATGTCCGCGCTGAGCATGCGCCGCATCGCCGACGAGCTGGGCCGGTCCCCGATGGCGCTCTACCGGCACGTGGCCGACCGGCAGTCGCTCGTGCTGGCGATGCTGGACACGGTCGCCGCGCGGATCGAGATCCCGGCACCCGTCGAGGACCCCCGATCCGAGATCACCGTGCTCATGCACGCCGTGCACACCGCCGCGCAGCACGAGCCCTGGATCGTGACCGCGCTCGCGCAGGAGGGGCTCGCCAGCCCCCGCATCGTCCCGGTCATCGACCGGATCCTGGCCGCGTCCGGACTGCAGGGAGCGGCCGCGCTGTCGGCGAACATGTTGCTGTGGGAGTTCGCCTACGGCGAGCTGCTCACCTCGCACCAGCGATGCCCGGGCTCCTGGGGGCGCGCCATGATGCGCGGCTCGGACCCTGAGCGGTTCCCGGCTCTGCACGCCGCCATCCGCGAAGCCGACCGGGCGCCGGGCGAACCGCAGCCCGAGCTGTTCGGACCCCACCTGCAGACCGTGCTCGACGGCCTGCTCGGCCCCACCCCCGAGACCGGAGAACCCCGATGACCGATCCCCGATTCGGCCTGCTGCTGTTCACCCACCGCTTCCCGGGCCACGACGATGGCGAGGTGCTGCAGACCGCGCTCGCTCTCGCCGCCCGCGCCGAGGAGCTGGGCTTCGACGACCTGTGGACCACTGAGCACCACTTCATCTCCTACGGTGTGAACCCATCGGGGCTGACGCTGGCCGCGCACCTGCTCGGACGGACCGAGCGGATGCGTGTCGGGACGGCGGTGACGATCCTGCCCACACACTCCCCGGTCGCCGTCGCCGAGCAGACCGCTCTGCTCGACCAGGTCTCCGGCGGCCGGTTCGACCTCGGGGTCGGGCGCGGCGGGCCGGTCGTCGACTACGAGGCGTTGGACCGGTCGCTGGACCACTGGCGGGAGGGCATGCCGGAGGCGCTGGAGCTGCTGATGCGCTCGTTCGACGGGCGGGTGTCGGCGGACGGGGAGCGATACCGGTTCCGCGAGGTCGCGCCCGGTCCGCGCCCACTTACCCGGCCGCATCCGCCCGTGTATCTCGCCGCGTCGTCGGAACGCAACGCCGACCTCGCGGCGTCCTACGACCTGCCGCTGCTGTTCTTCCTGCTGCAGGGCCCGGACGCGATGGCGCCGCTGGTCGAGCAGCACGCCGCGGCCACCGGAAGGCCGGCGGAGTCCTTTGCCCACGGCACAACCGTGCTCGCGCACGTCACCGACACCGTGGACGAGGCCCGCGAGCACATGACGGACACGGTGATGCCGTTCTTCGGGCAGGCGTTCTCCGAATACGTGATGCTCGAAGAGCGCGAGGGCAGCGGTCCACCGCCCGAGCAGATGGGCGAGATGGCGCTGGCCTCGGAAGCGATCGGTCCGGTCGACCTGTGCGTGGAGCGGATCGCCGCCCGGCTGGAAGTCCCGGGGGTGTCCCGGGTCCTGTTCCACGTGGAGTCCACCGGCACCCGTGAGGGCTCGCTCGCGACGCTCGAACGGCTCGCCGCCGACGTGCTGCCGCGCGTGCGGGAACGGGTCGGCGCACCGCCCGCACGGGTGTGACCGGGCGACGTCGGCCTGGGACGCACACCGCGCCGATAGAGGCAGGCCGGGCCTGCGGCGCATGAACCGTGCCGCTCCGTGCCCTTTCGGCTCAGGCCGTCCTCACCTGGGCAGGCGTGTCGGCTGGTGGGACGACGCGAGATCTCGCGTCGTCACCGGGAGCTCGGCGAGATAGTGCTGATCTTCCACAGTTCCGACGAATGTTCCCGGTGACCTCGCGGTCGGCTACTACTCTGTGCCGCTCGCGCCTGCAGACGTACGAGAACCGGCGGACCCGGCTCGGCAGTAGGGGCCTTCTGGGTCGACCGGGCCGACGTAGGAAAGGTCGAGTGCTACCCGTCGGGCCGTCGGGATGTGACGGTCACTCCCATGTGAATCGATGACGTGGAGGGGTGCCGATACGTCCCGCGGGCGGTAGGGCCGCGAACCCGCACATCGCGGTGATCGAGGGAAGCCCGCGATGGTCCTCGACGACGAGGGACACACGGCGTTCCGACACCGTCGTGATCGATGCCGGCGGACCGAAGCGAGGTGGATTCGACATCAGGCCCACCGCCGCAGTTCTTTGTCTCGGCGGGTGCACGGAGGCGCGGGCAGATCTGGTTCGTCGATGAAGGGAGCAGTCATGTTGGGCGATCGATTGGGCGAGTCGGAAGGAAAGTTCAGCGGCGTGCGGGTGCTACCCACCGAGGGTGGCGTGGTCAAGATGGAGGTGTCGTTCCAGGGGCGGGGCAGGCTGCTGGGTCAGGAGATCACCGACACCGGCACCTACTGGCAGACGATCCGGCCGGGCGGAATCCTCTACGGCGAGGGGCACGTGCTGTTCATGACCTCGGCCGGCGACATCGTCGATTGGGTCGGCGGTGGCATCGGCCGGCCCATCGGGCCCGGCTACAAGGCCAGCTACGGGGTGTGGGGGTCGGCGCAGACGAGCTCGGAGAAGCTCGCCCGGCTCGGCCAGGTCGCCGACGTCCTCGAGTACGAGGTCGAGGAGGACGGCAGCTACCGCTGGACGATGTGGGAGTGGATCGGCGGCGGGATGAGTGCCGAGGAGGCAGCCTCGGCGCGCTGAGCCGCGGTACGTCCGTGGCGGGGTGGCACTCCCGGTCGAGGCCGTCGGGCGGGAGCGCCGAAGACGGGTATGGTCGGGCGCCCCTCGGAGGTCTATGACGATCTCGTCCTCGCCGAGCGCGTGCACGGTGTGCTCGCGGCAGGGCCGCCCGCGCACCTGGCCCAGCCCAGCCGTGAGCAGCTGATCCAGGCGCTGTCGGCCCCGATCCGTAGAGACGATCACGCGATGGGCCTGCCTGCGTCGGACCGGTGCCGAGGACCGATCGGCTCGACGAGCACGAGCGTCGTCGCAGAGCCGGACGCGTCGGCTGAGCGTGGAGCCATCACCGACGCGGTGCCCGTCCGATACGTGCATGGAGAGGCGGCTGGTGTCACTCGCATGCGCCGGGGCGATGTGATCGGTCGGGCCTCACGGGACGAGTTCGATCCATCCCCGGATGACGTCGGGCGTGACCTGCTCGACGAGTTCGGGATGGCTGTCGCGGACGTGGCGTTCGACCGTTCGTACCACGGTCGCTTCGTCGTTCTCGCGGACCTGGTATCCGCATTCACAGCTGACCTGACGGAGCATGGCTGCACTCTCCTCTGGCGGTACCGAACGAGCGAGGACTCGTTCGATGTATGGATTCCGCCGAGAATGCCAGAGCTGATTGCGATGATGGTGTCGCTATCTTGCCGCAACCTTGTCACCATGTCGTCGTGCGGATCCAGCTGCACGGACAGTTCGTGATCGAGAACGACAGCCCGGGTACGGACATTCGATTGCCCGGCCGGCGGGCTCGACTGCTCGTGGCCTATCTGGCCGCTCACGGATCGCAGGCCGTGGAGCGGTCGACGTTGATCGAGGCGCTGTGGTCGCCGGAACGTCCCTCCGCCGATGCGGGGCGGGTGTTCGATCCGCTGCTGTCGAAGACGCGCGCCGCGGTCGCGCCCGCTGAGATCCGTGGTCGGGCCGGGCTGCGCCTGGTTCTGCCGTCGGGATCGTTGGTCGACGCCGATCGTGCGGCGGAGGCTCTGCATGACGCGGAGGCCGCGGCGAGCCGCGGTCAGTGGCGGCGAACGTGGGCGCAGGCGCTGAGCGCCATGTTCGTCACCCAGCGCCCGTTCCTCCCCGAAGTCGTCGCGCAGTGGGCCGAGCGGCGCCGCACCGAGGCTCGGGCCGCCCACGTCCGTGCCACCGCGTGCTACACCGAGGCCTGTATCGAGCTGGGTGGTGCCGAGCTGGCCAGCGCGGAGCGCTGCGCGCGCCGACTGGTCGCGGCCGACCCCCTGGCCGAGCGCGGCTCTCTGCTTCTCATGCGTGCGGTGAATGCCCGTGGCGATCGGGCCGCGGCCCTGGCCGTGTTCGCCCAGTTGCACCGGACCCTGCGTGATGAGCTCGGGGTCTCACCGGGCCCGCAGGTGTCGGCCCTGCATCAGGCGCTGCTGGGTGACCCGCCGTCACAGCCTGGGCTGGTTCCCGAGCGCGGGCGGTGTGACGACCCGGCAGCCCTACCGGGCGGCCCGGCTCGTCCGGACGATCTCCCGGGCTAGAACGTCCACATCGGGCGGGCAGATGGCGGCACGGCCGGTCCTGTCTCCGGAACGGGAGGCTGCGGAGACCGGCCCCGGGTCCCTTGCCCGGTCGTGCCCACTCTGCCTGCCGGTCTCGCCACCGCGGATCGCCGGGACGAACATGTGCGGGCGGCCGGGGATCCGGGTTCCGAGGTCGAGTCCCCGGCCGCAACGCGACCTCTGTGGATGGCCGCGGGGAGCAGTCTGTCGGGCGGCCGCTGCGATGGTCACCCGCAAAATTGGCGGAATCGTGTCCACACCGCCTCCGCGCATCGTCAGGTACCGCTTGGCGGGACCTCGGTCGACCTGTGGACCATGCCACGGGCGTACTGCGCGGAGCACACCGCGACGGTTCGGCGGTCCATTCAGCCCGATCGGCCCGGGCCGTGGGTGGCGTCGAGCTCGTCGGCCAGGTCGGGAGTGCTGATCCCGGGCCGGTGGGCGGCCCGCAGGTGCGCATAGAGCGTGGTGGTCGCGGCGATCCAGAAGGAGATGAGTGGAATCGTGAGCAGGCCGACCACGAGCTGGGAGACGACCATGCGCCCGTCGCCGGGATAGGCGCCCCAGCCGATTCCGCCGCCGACGACGACGGTGCCCAGTCCGTAGGCGACGCTGATCAGCAGCAGGAGCAGCAGCCGTCCGAGCACGCCGAGGAACTGCGGGTTCACCAGCGAGAACGTCCGGCTCAGGCCACCTCGCTCGATCGTGACCACCCCGAGCAGGGTCGCGGTGAACACGATCGACAGGTAGATGCCGGGGACGACGAGCAGCAGGTAGCCGATCGCGGTGCAGATCGCCGCGACCACGAGCCA
The DNA here is from genome assembly GCF_001420995.1 of Pseudonocardia sp. EC080619-01. Taxonomy (NCBI): domain Bacteria; kingdom Bacillati; phylum Actinomycetota; class Actinomycetes; order Pseudonocardiales; family Pseudonocardiaceae; genus Pseudonocardia; species Pseudonocardia sp. EC080619-01. The sequence goes on from NZ_CP012184.1 coordinate 5,927,190, forward strand.
GCCGATCAGGGGCAGCGCGCGGCGGGCGAGATGGACGAGGACCTCGCGCACGGTCCAGGGCCGGCCGGCGGCGTCACGGACGATCACGAACACCGACGCGGCGAGCCCGACGGCGCCCAGCAGCGCGGCCACGACCTGGTAGGGGCCGGAGTCGAGCTGGAGGGGGTAGGCGAAGCCGAAGCGGGGCGCGGGGCTCGAGTCCGGGAAATGACCCAGCGTGCCCGTCGCCGCGGCGACCGCCGCAGCCGGGACGAACACGAGGAGCTGGATCACGACGAGGGGGATCAGGCTCCGCCGGGTGGTGGCGCGGCTCTGCCGCAGCCATTCCCCCACCGAGCCGGCCACGAGCGGGTCGCCGGCAGACGCCGGCGCGGTCTGGTCGGCCATGTGCTGCAACGTATCCGGTTCCAGGACGCGCAGCGCGTCGTGGGAACCGTCCCGCCCGGAATCCGTGTGCGTCTCCCCCACCCGACAGACACGATGGGCCGATGCCCGCCTACCAGCGCCCCGCCGTCGACGACCCCGCCTTCCGCGACGCGACAGGTGCCGTCATCGCCTACGGCGACCGCTGGGACCTCGAGGGCCCGCCCTCGGACACGTACTCGGTGACCACCCATCCCGAGCGGTTCCGGCCGCTGCACACCGTGGCCGACGCCCTGATCGCCCACCTCACGGCCTCCTACGACGTCGAGGTGACCGGTGCAGCCCCCTCCACCGGTCCGCCGCGGGCAGGCCCCGAGATCGTCCGCACCACGACGCTGCGACCGCGTGATCCGCGGGCGGCGACGGTGGCCGTGGCGCACACGGCGTTCCCCGGCGTCGTCGTCCTCGCCGGAGCGCTGCTCGAGGCGACCCACCCGGTCTGCGGCTGCGACGCCTGCGACGAGACCTGGCAGACAGCGGCCGACGACCTGGAGTGGCTGGTCGCGACGGTGACCGCGGGGCAGTTCGAGGAGTGGACGACCCACCGCGACGGGCACACGTGGGTGGGACACAGTCTCCGTGCCGACGGGCGGGCCTCCTCCGGCGAGACCGTCGCCGACGCGCTGTCCGCCGACCGGCTCCGGACTGCGCAGCAGGTCCTTCGGGGCCCTCGCTCCCGCTGGGCGGTGTGGCCGGCCCGCCCGGGCCGCTGAGGCGGTCCCGGATGCACGGTGCTCCCTCGGCCGGGTCAGCGTCGGGCGGGAGCTGCCCCCGGTGACACGGAGATGTCACCGGGGACGGTGGCGGGGCAGGCCCCCGGTCGGGACCGGGCCCCGGTTGTCCGGCTCAGGCGTGGGCGCCGGTGATCTCGTTCGGCGCCGCGGGCAGGGTCACCGAGTTCGCGACCTGTCCGGTGGCCAGGTCGATCGCGTGCAGCCGGCGCTGTGCGGGGTCGGTGACATACGCGGTGCCTCCGCGCACGAACAGCGCGGGACGCTCCTGCTGCCACTCCAGGGGCTCGTCCCACGCCTCGATCACCGGGATCGTGCGGGTGACGGTGCCGGCTGCGGGATCGATCTGGTGGATCCGGCCGTCGGTTCCCAGCACCAGTGCCTCGCCCCGTGGCCCGCGGGCCAGGGAGCGGAAGGTGTAGCTGGTTCCGAGGTCGACCAGTGTGAGCTGGTTGGTCCGGGTGTCGATCAGGGAGACCTGGGTGGGGCGCTCCAGCTCGGCGTCCTCGTCCTGCTTGTAGTCGCCGAGTGTGACCGGGGAGGCGTCGGAGCCCGCCTGGTTGCCGATGCGGCCGTAGGGGGTCGGGCTGTCGATCTTGGTGATCGCGCCGTCGCGGTAGACGAGTGCGCCGGTCTCGCATCCGATGACGACGGCCTCGCCCGAGGCGGTGGCCTCGCCGTGGACGCCGGGGCAGTCCTCGTTGCGGGCGATCTCGTTGCGGTCGGCGTCGAGGACGACGATGCCGGGCCGTTCCTCCTCGTTGCCCAGGGTGGTGACGAGCTCGCCGCCGGACAACTCGACGGCCACCCCGTGGTGTGCCTCGGGCGAGTCGTAGGTGTCGGCGGCGTCGGGCCCCTGGGTGATGGCGGTGGTGTCGAGGCTGGTGACCTGTCCGGTGCCGTCGGCGAACAGCACGGTGCGCCCGTCGTGGTTGACGACGTGGCCGGGTTTGGGCGCGGGGTACTCGACGTCGGTGAGGGTGCCGGCGCCCATGTCGAGCACGCGGAATCCGGTGGTGGTCGAGACCAGCGCGTGGCGGTCGTCGGCGACGGCGTTGAGGCGGTTGAACCCGGGCAGCTCGATCTGGTTGCGCAGTTCCAGGGTGGTGCCGTCGAGGATGTAGATCCCGCCGTCGTGGGTCAGGGCGAGGGGTTCGGCGACGGTGGCCGGTGGCAGTTCGGCGGTCGATCCACCGGAGCCGCAGGCGGACAGGGCCAGCGCGGCCACGGTGAGCGTGGACAGCGCGACGGCGGTTCGTGCGCGTGGCCGGGTGCGGGGCGTCATGGGGATGAACCTCTTCCTGGTGGGTCGGTGCAGTGCGATCAGGGCGGCACCGTCGATGCGGTGCTGTCGGTGCTGTCGGTGCTGTGCTTCGGATGCGGTGCGCTCTAGCCCCGGAGGCCGTCCCGGATGGCGGTGGTGTTGGAGCGCATGAGGTCGAGGTAGGTCTCGGCACCGGAGCCGGGGCGGCTCAGCGACTCGGAGAACAGAGGGACGACCTCGACGTCCACGCCGGCCTGCTCGGCGAGCACGCGGGCGAGCCGGTCGGGTTGCGAGGAGTCGGCGAAGATCGTGGGGACGCCGGCGGCACGGATCGTGTCGGCCAGTCCGCTGAGGTCCGAGGCGCTGGGTGAGGCCAGGGTCGTGCCGCTGGGCAGCACGGCTCCGACGATGTCGAACTCGTAGCGTCCGGCCAGGTAGCCGAACACGTGGTGGTTGGTGACGAGCTTGCGCCGCTCGGGTGGGAGCGGCGCGAACGCTGCGGTCATGTCGCGGTCCAGCGTGGTGAGCCGCTCGGCGTAGCGCTCGGTGTTGGCCTCGACGGCGGCGGCGTCGATCCCGTCGACGTGGGTGATCACCTCCGCGGCGATCTGTCGTGTCGCGTCGCGCACCCGTAGCGGGTCGGTCCAGAAGTGCGGGTCGAGCTGGCCGTCGCTGTCCCCGGAGACGTACGGGATCGGGTCGACCCGCTCCCCCACCGCGAGCTCGGGGGTGCCCGCGTCGGCCGCGGCGTGCACGTTGCGGCTCACGCCCTCCTCGAGTCCGAGTCCATTGTGGATGATCAGTCCGGCCTGCTCCATGCGCGCGGCGTCCTGCGCGGAGATCCCGAACGAGTGCGGGTCGGCGTCGGGTTTCATCAGCACGGTGATCTCGGCCTGGTCGCCGACCACGTTGCGGGTGATGTCGCCGAGGATGTTGGTGGTGACCACGATCCCGTCGCGCTGCGGTGCCGCGCCCCCGCATCCGGTCGCGACCAGCGCGACGACGAGAGCGAGCAGGATCGGGAGTCGCGCCCGGCTCATCGGCCGGTCTCGATCATGAAGCCGGCCCGGCCGGGGACCTGCAGGGTGCGCGCCACGCGCAGGCCGTCGCCGTGGTCGATCTCGTGGACCGTCGAGCCCGACGGGTCGTTGATGTAGGCGCGCCCGGTGTCGATCTCGATGCGCACCTGCCCGTCGCCACCGGTCGCCGCCGCTGCGGACAGCAGCGGGCGCTGTGCCTGGCGGCGGCCGTCGGCGGGATCGAAGGCACGCAGCACTCCGTCCCGCCCCAGGGCGAGCAGCGGGCCACGTTCGCCGACGGTGTTGACCGCGACGGCCGGTCCGGTCGCGACACGGGTCCACGTCCGGCGGCCGAGGTCGAGCGACCACGCCCCCTGCTCGCCCGCCGGTGCGGCCAGGGTGGAGCTGCCGGGACGGGAGGCGAACGCGCGGGCCCGCTGGTCGTCGTCGACCGGTTCCGGATAGGGGATCCGGGTTCCGCTGAAGACGCCGTCGTCCTCGGAGACGAGCAGCGCGCCGTCGGCGCAGCCGAACACCGCACCTCGGCGGGTCACCGCCTGGCCGTCGAGGTCGGGACAGGGTTCGGTGATCGTCGCGACCTCGGCTCCGGTCCGGTCGCGCACCGCGACCCGGTCCGGGGTCGGCGATCCGGGCGACGAGGTCGCCACGAGTACGTGTCCGGCGAGCGGCACACCGGCTCCGGTGCCGGCGGGCACGGGCGGGCCGGCGGTGATCTCACCGCGCTCGAGCGCGGCCCGGTCGAGGACGGTCGACGGTCCGGTGTCGGAGGAGACGACCGTCGTGGAGCCGTCGCTCTCGGCGGTGACGGGCACCGCACCCGGACCTGCGCCCGGTTCCGGGGCCGGGAGGGCTCCGACCTCGGCGATCTCCGTGCGGTAGTAGTGCACGTGGTCGCCGTGATCGACCTTCCAGGCGCCGCTGTCGATGATCCGGGTCGAGTCGTCGGCCCCGGTGACGTATCCGAAGCGGCCGTCGCCGAGCAGTGCGCGCGGGCCGGGAACGGTGCCTGCCGGGGTGGTCTGCTCGGTGAGCAGGTCGAGCACGGTGACGGCTCCGGAACCGGGGTCGGCGACGATCAGCCGGGTCTGGGCCTCGGCGGTCTCCTCTGCCCCTTCGACGTAGCCGTGCGGAACCTCCTCGGCCGGTGGTGGTGGGGCGCCCGCGCATCCGGACGCGAGGACGGAGAGGAGTGCGATCCCGAGGAGCACGGGACGGTGGGTGGCGCCACGGAGGTGGCGCGGTCGTCGTTCGGTCATCAGGGCGTGCGGTTCTCGACAATCTCCGCGGGCGATGCCGCGGTCGGTGTGGCGCGTCGCCGGGACCGGACGGCCGCGGCGAGCGAGGACAGGGCGAACAGGGCGACGGCGGTGGCGGCGACGGTGGCACCGGCCGCGGTCCCGGCGTGCCAGGAGACGAGCAGCCCGATGGCGTTGGCCAGCACCCCGAGCAGCACCGCCGAGACGACCACGACAGGGATGCGCCGGGCCCAGAGCACCGCCGCCGCGGGCGGGGCGATGAGCAGTGCGAACACCAGCAGCGTTCCGACCACCCGGAACGACGACACGATCGCGATCGTGATCAGCACCAGCAGCAGGCCGTGTGCCAGGTCCGGCCGCAGACCGAGCGTGTGTGCCTTGCGGACGTCGAAGGCGAGCGCGACGAAGGCGCGGTGACCGCCCACCCCGACGACGAGCGTCACCAGCGCTGCGATCACGAGTTGCCAGAGCTCGCGCGGCCCGACCGCCAGCACGTCGCCGAACAGGAAGCCGGTGAGATCGACCGCGAACGACGCCGACGACGACACGATGATCACGCCGGTGGCGAGCATCCCGACGAACAGCAGGCCGATCGCGGTGTCCTGGGACAGCCGCCGCGACCGGCCCAGCGCGGTGACCCCCGCCGTCATGACGATGGCGCTGGCCACTGCTCCGACGACCAGGTCGACGCCTGCGAGCGAGGCCAGCGCCACCCCCGGCAGCAGACCGTGCGACATCGCGTCGCCGAGGAATGCCATCCCGCGCAGCACGACCCAGGTGCCGGCGATCGCGCAGACGACCGACACGAGCACCCCGGCGAGGAAAGCCCGTTGTACGAAACCCACCGCGAACGGCTCCAGTATCCAGTCCATGACGAGGCGGTACGGTATACGTAATGAGAACGGTTATCGATGTTTTGTGACTCTGGCGACGGACGAGCCGCGGTCGAGCTCGACGACGTCGCCGTCGGCTATCCCGGGCGCGTCGTCCTGTCGGCGGTGAGTGCGACGATCCCGGCCGGTGCGACCACCGCGATCGTGGGCGCCAACGGCAGTGGGAAGTCCACGCTGCTCGACGCGATCGCGGGCGTACGCCCGGTGCTGTCCGGGTCGCTGGTGCGGTCCTCGCGTGCGCGTCCGGCCTATGTGACCCAGCGCAGCGATGTCTCCGACACTCTCCCGATGACGGTCCGGGCGACCGTCGAGATGGGACGGTGGGCCCGGCGCGGGCCCTGGCGGCGGCTCACCGGCGCCGACCGCGAGATCGTCGCCGACTGCCTGCACCGGCTGGGGCTGACGTCACTGGCCGATCAGCCGGTCGGTTCGCTCTCGGGTGGGCAGCGACAGCGGACCCTGCTCGCGCAGGGGCTGGCGCAGCGCTCGGATCTGCTCCTGCTCGACGAGGCCGAGACGGGCCTCGACGGCTCGGCGCAGGAGCTGATCGAAGGAGCACTCGACGACGCACGCCGTGACGGCGTCACGGTCGTGCGGATCACCCACGACCCGTCGACGGCCCGGCGCAGTGATCACTGTCTGACCGTGGGCGATGGAGGTCTCCGGTGACCGTCGACGTGTCGAGCTACTTCGACGAGGGCAGTGATCGGTTCGCCGGTTGGACGTCGGCGCTGTGGGACGTGCACGGCGCGACCCTGGTGGCGGCGGCTGCGCCGCGACCCGGCGAGCGGGTGCTCGACGCCTGCTGCGGTGGTGGCTCGTCGGCCCTGCCGGCCGCCCGCGCCGTCGGTCCCTCGGGGCGCGTCCACGGTGTCGACCTCGCCGGGGGGCTGCTGGCCACCGCCCGGGCCCGGGCCACCGATGCCGGGCTGGGCAACGTCGAATTCGCCTCTGCCGACGTCGCCGGATGGCCGCAGGGCGACTACGACGCCGTCCTGTGCGGCTTCGGGGTGTTCTTCCTGCCCGACATGGACGCCGGCACCGATCATCTGGTCGGACTGCTCCGCGACGGTGGACGGTTCGCGATGACCTGCTGGCCGACCGGGAGCCTGGAGGCGGTGTTCGGGCCGTTCTTCGCCGCGGTCGGGCGACACCGCCCGGACCTGCTCGACGTCCCGACGCCGCAGTTCGCGGCGAACTCGGAGCGTCTGCAGACCGAGCAGGCTCTGCGCGCCTGGCTCACCGCCCGCGGTCTCGGCGGACTGCGGATCCGGCGCAGTGAGCTCGACATCCCGATCGACGCCGATCGGGGCTGGGACTTCCTGCACAGTGGCCCGGTCCGGTCGGTGCTGGGGGGTGTCGAGCAGGACGTCGTCGACGAGATCCGCCGGTCGTTCCACGACATGATCATCGCCGAGGGCATCACCACGCTGCAGGCTCCGTGCCTGGTCGCGACCGGCGCCCTCGACCGAGCACCCGAGCGGTGATCGACCGCCCGAACCGACAGCCACCGACGCGTCGACCGGCGACGCCGGTGGGAGCCGGGTGCCGGGGCGGCCGCGCCGGTCCCGGCCCGTGTGCGCGCATCAGCCGCTCGACGGTGCAGCGGGCGATGGGGACGCCGGGACGATTCACGGCGTCATCGCTCGGCACCGACCATGGCCCCGATCACCACCAGCCCCGCGGCGATCACGCCGTTGAGGACCGGGTGTGCAGCCAGGATCGCCACGAACTCCCGGATCGTCGCGCTGGGCCAGTAGTAGCGGGCGGTCGGGGAACCGAGCACCTGGGCGTCGACGCCGGCCTGCCGGGCCAGCAGCGCGGTGCGGAAGACGTGGAAGTTGTTGGTCACCACGACACAGCGGTAGCGGGGCACCCGGCCGGCCATCAGGCGATCGCTGAAGGTGAGGTTCTCCAGGGTCGTACGGGAACGGTCCTCGCGCAGCACGGCGTCCTCCGGTACCCCCTGCTCCAGCAGATACCCCGCCATCGCCTCGGCCTCGGCGAGCGGCTCGTCGGGTCCGCGGCCCCCCGAGGTGACCAGCACGGGGTCGTTACCCATGCCCATTTCACGCCTGCGGAGCGCGATGGCCCGGTCCAGGCGGCTCCGGAGCAACGGGGTCACCTTCCCCCGGATCAACCCGGCCCCCAGCACGACGACGAAGTCCACACCAGGGCGCGCCGCGAGGCGGCCGTAGACCACGGCGTAGGTCAGGAAGCTGCAGAACAGGAAGGCCACGTAGACGGTCAGCAGCAGCAGGGCGATCGTGACCGCGCCGAGCACGTGACCGCCGTCGTACAGCGTCGCGACGGGGAGGGCCAGTACGACGATGCAGGCGATCCCGGCGAGCAACGACATCAGGTTCGCCGGTCGGCGGCCCTCACGCCGCAGCATCGTGATGCCGTTCGTGAGGAGGAAACCGGCCAGGACGACGACCGCGAGGAACCCCAGCGCGAACGTCAGGAACGTGGCGACGTCGAACAGCTCCGGCGGCAGCCGGTAGATCTCACCGAACACCGCGAGCGTCAGGCAGGCCAGGGCGAGCCCGAGCAGCACCGCGTTGCGGAAGCGGCGTCGCTGACGGACCACGCCGAGCACGAAGACCACGGCGAACAGCGCCGCGAGGACGTAGAAGATCCACACGGGCGTCAGGCCACCGTCGGTGCGGCCCGACGAGCGCTGCGCCGCAGCAGGAGCGCCGCCACCACCGCGTAGCAGAGCACGGCGGCGACGAACACCCAGAGCAGGTCTCCGGCGCCGACGCCGGAGCCGTCCTGCTCGCTGCCCGGCTCCCCGGCCGACGGGATCGACTGCGCGGCGTTCCATGCGGGGTGGAAGGCGCACGACATCCACAGCCCGCCCGGGCCCAGCGCGATGAACCCGAGCAGCACCCCCAGCGCGAAGGTCGCGGCCACGTACCCCACGCTCGCCCCCGTGTTGAAGGCATGGCTCAGACCGAACGCCAGCGAGCTGAGCAGGACCGCAGGGTATGTCCCGAGGTCACGGAGCAACGAGCTCATCAGATAGCCGCGGTACACCAGCTCTTCGGTCGAGGCCTGCACCGCGGTCACCGCGAGCAGCCCCGACGCGAGTCCGGCCCCGGGACCGGGCCCGGCAGGATCGGCAACGTCGTCGCCACCTCCGACACCCACCACCGAGCCGGCCAGGCTCATGATCACGTTGGTGAGGAGGAGCAGGGCGACCGCCAGTGCCGCACCGATGAGCACCGACCGGACCGGCCGCGGCACCGGGTGCAGCCGTAAGTCGGTCAGCGGCCGCCGTTCGGCGAGCCGCAGCCACACGAGCAGCGCGAGCAGCGCCGCCGGGAACGCGGTCAGGTCGAAGGCCGCCGACTCGGCGATGCCCCCGCGCTCCAGTCCGTACACGGGGCGCACTGCGTGCCAGAGCAGCTGCCCGAGCGCGATGACTGCCACCGCGACGACGATCGCCCCGACCACCCGCCGGCCGCGTGCTGCGGTACTGCTCATGCCCGCGTCTCCCCCGGTTCACGCGGACCTTCCATCGTGGACCGGTCCGGTCGTCGGCGAAAGTACCGGCGCATGTTGCCCGGTCGGCACCGGCGCACCCGATCGAGCGGTGGCGACCACACGGCCGAGACCACGACGGCCGAGGCACCACCACCCTCCGTCCGACCTGCGGCTGCGATGTGACATCTCGGTCGCCACGTCGCCTACCCGGCCCGTCTTGTCGAAGAACGATGATGTCGGCTATCGATGGGTGCGAGCGTCGGTGCGGCCGTGGGCCTCGGGGTTCGCCCCGCTGCCACCGGTGTCGTCGCCGAGGTGGCGTCCCTCGACGCGCCGGACGACCTTCTTGACGACCGTGGCCAGCACGAGGAACACGATGATCACCGCCACGAAGAGGTAGCCGGCGTAGGGGATGGTGTCGGCGAGCTCGCGGTAGGTGCCCGCGGCCGCGGCCGCGACACCGATGTACACAGTGGTCCAGAGAAGGCAGGCGGGAAGGGTCCAGGCGAGGAACCGCCGGTAGGTGAACCCGCTCATGCCGACGGTGAGCGGGACGAGCGAGTGCAGGACCGGCAGGAACCGGGACAGGAAGATCGCCGGTCCGCCGCGACGCTCCAGATAGCGTTCCGCGCGCACCCAGTCGGCCTCGCCGATGCACTTCCCCAGGCGCGAGGCGCGGATCCGGGGGCCGAGGTGACGCCCCAGGGCGAATCCGACGCTCTCGCCCGCGAGCGAGCCGGCGAGGACGGCGACACCGAGGGCGATCCCCTGCGGCCACGACGACACGGCCGTTCCCGAGACGATGACGATCGCGTCGCCGGGGACGACCAGGCCCACGAGCACGCTGGTCTCCAGCATGATCGCGGCGGCCGCCACGAGGGTCCGCACGGCGGGGTCGACGTCCTGCACCGTGTCGAGGAGCCAGGTCAGGATCTCGTTCACGGCGCGGTCCGGTGGTCGCAGGTCCGTTGCACGCGGCCCGCATCCCGGATCGGCGCCCACGCGGCGAGCAGCAGCGGGACGCCGGCTCCCACGAGCGCTCCGCCCAGCGTGTCGGTGGCCCAGTGCACCGAGAGCAGCGTGCGGGACAGCGCCATGGTCACGACCCACACGACGCCGGCGATCGCCACCCGTGTCCGGGGGATCAGCAGGTACAGCACGACGGCGAGGGTGGCCGCGTTCGCGACGTGACCCGACGGGAACGCCCCGAAATCGCTCGCGACGACCATGTCATCGGGGCGGGCACGCCCGTAGAGGTTCTTGAGCAGCTGCACGACCCCCGCGCTGAGGAGGAAGGCGGCCGCGGCGAACAGGGCGCCGCGCCGTCGCCGCGCCAGGAGCAGCGCGATGATCACGAGTGAGGGTACGACGAGTATCGCCACCCAGCCGCCGCCGAGGTGGTCGAGTGCGAGTGCGAGTGCCGCCATCCAGTCGGCGCGGTTCGCGTCGATCGTCTCGTTCCACCACCGGTCGACGCCGGGAGGTCCGGAGCCGGACACGAGGGCGGTCCCGAGCGACACCGCCGCGGCGATCGTCGCCGTGCCCGACCACATCAGCGTCGGTGATCTCATCGCGCCGCGGGGAGGTCGTCGAGGATGTGCATGTCCTCGACGCTAGGAGGACGCGGTGGCTCCGGAGTCCCTCCGCGGTGTCGCGCAGGGGGTACCCAGGGGTGATCTCACGATCCCGGCTCGACGAGTCCCGCGTCGTAGGCGGTGATGACCAGCTGCACGCGGTCGCGGGCGGGCACCTTCTGCAACAGCCGTCCGACGTGTGTCTTGACCGTCTGCTCGCCGATGAACAGCTCACGAGCGATCTCGCGGTTCGACAGGCCGCGCCCGATGAGCACGAGCACCTCGCGCTCGCGCCGGGTGAGCTCGTCCAGCGCGAGCACCGCGCGGGTCCGCGCGGGGTCGCGCGGCTCGGCGAAGCGTTCCAGGAGCAGCCGCGTGACGCTCGGGGCGAGCAGCGCATCGCCTGCGGCCACCACGCGCACGGCGCGCGTGAGCTCGTCGGGTGCGGCGTCCTTCAGCAGGAATCCGCTCGCCCCGGCACGGAGCGCCTCGTGCACGTAGTCGTCGATGTCGAAGGTCGTCACCATCACCACCTTCGGCACGTGCGGCGACGGACCATCGGGGCCCAGGATGCGACGGGTCGCCTCGAGACCGTCCATCACGGGCATCCGCACGTCCATGAGGACGACGTCGGGTCGCGCCTCCGCCACGCCCCGGACGGCCTCGGCGCCGTCGGCCGCCTGGGCGACGACCCGGATGTCCGGCTGGGCGTCGAGGAAGGCGGCGAAGCTTCCCCGCACCATCTCCTGGTCGTCCACGATCATCACCGTGATGTGCGCGCCGTGGTGCTCAGCCGTCATGGCTGCCGAGGGGAAGGGTCGCCGTGACGCGGAAGCCGTCGGCAGCGGTACGTCCCGCCGACAGCGTGCCTCCGAGCATCGAGGCGCGCTCGCGCATGCCGATGAGTCCGTGTCCGTCCACGCGTCCGCGTTTCTCCAGGTGATCGCTGTTCCCCGCGCCGTTCTCGATCGTCACGAGCAGCGCTCCGTCCCGTGCGCCCGCCGACACCGTGATCGGGGCGCCGGGGGCGTGCCTGACCGCGTTGCTGATCCCCTCCTGCGCGATCCGGTAGGCGGCGATGCCCACCGCCGTCGGTGTGTTCCGGGGAGCGTCGAGCCGGAGACGGACGACGGCCCCGGCCCGCGCGGTCTCCTCGACGAGTGCCGGGAGATCGTCGAGAGTGGGTTGCGGGGCCCTTTCCGCGGGCTCGTCGCCCCTGAGCGCGCCGAGCATCTGACGCATCTCCCCCAACGCCGTCCGTGACGTCCGGGCGATGTCGTCGATCTCCGCGGCGACGTCCTCGGGCATGGCCGGAAGCCGGTAGCGCGCGAACGTCGCCTGCACCTGGATCAGCGACAGCCCGTGCGCGACGACGTCGTGCAGCTCGCGGGCGATCCGTTGACGTTCCTCGACGACCACGCGTCGCTCGACCTCCGCGGCGGCGTGCTCGCGCTCGCGCATCAGCTCGCGTGAAATCCGTGTCCATTCGCGGAGCAACCCGCCGACCAGCACCGCCGCCGCGCCGACCCCCACCGCGACGATCATGTTCGCCGCCCGCACCGCATCCGGGCTCAGCGCCATCGGCACGGACGACGCGACGACGGGGATCGCGTACGCCACGACACCGGAACGCCACCCCGAGACCGTCCAGACCGTCGCGACCAGCAGTGCGAAGCAGAGGATCCCGGTCATCGTCCACGGCCACGGCACCGTGGACGGCGTGGTCGACAGCGACAGTACGAGAGTCGCCGCCGTGAAGGCCCCGATCGCTGCGATGGGACGCCGCAGCGCGAGGACCAGCGCCGCGCACTGGACGGCCGGCGCCAGCAGGCCGGCCGGCACGGGCACGTCGTAGAGCGCCACCTCGAGCGGCGCGGACACCGCGTAGAAGGCGACGGCGGCGACCGACGCGGTGCCGTGCGACAGCGCACCGGGATGGCTGCGCGCCCACCGCGACAGTCGGTGCCGGACGCGACCACCCCACGGGTACGAGGTGACATCCGGGCCGGTCATCGACGCCATCCTGGCAGCCCTCCCCCGCGGCGCGCCTCCCTCCGCGGTGGGACCCCCCTGCTTCCGGAGGGACGCGCAGGTCCGGTGGCAGTCCTCGGCGTCCACCGGTGTTCCGGGGCTCGGCTCGCCCGCGCCCGTCGCCGTCGTGTCCGGGTTCCGGGTCCTCGTTTCGTTGACGATCCGCTGGCGTCAATGCAACATTGACATGTGAAGATCGGTGAGACCGCGCCACCGTGAGGACGGCCGCCGGCAGGCCCCACTCCCGGCGATGACCGGAGGGCTCAACCGTGCGCGTCCACGTCGACGAACCTGCCGTTGCGCGGTAGCTCACCGCGGAACATGACGGGCACGGCGACGGCGTGCTCGATGACGGGGTCGTCGACCGCCTGCACATGGACGTGCGGCTCGGTGCTGTTACCGGAGTTGCCACAGCCCCCGACCCTCTCCCCCACTGCCACGTCCTGGCCGAAGCCGACTTCCACGCTGCCCCGGCGGAGGTGACACAGCGCCACCACCACACCGCCGGCGTCGATCAGGACGTGGTTGCCTGCCAGGGCACGCCATCCTGCGCGAAGGCGACGGGCCTGAGTGAGTGCGTACCCCACGGAGGGAAGGCCCCGGTAGGAGTCGTGGTCGGGCAGGTCGTTCTCGACGCCGACGACGGTCCCCGCGACCGGTGCGGTCACGGGCCGGCCGAATCCGGTGAACCGGCGGCTGTCCTCACTTCGTACGAGCGACCCGAGTGTCAGCGGCGCCGAACGCCCGGTGCCGTCGACGGGCACGAAGTCGATCGCGTACGACGACGCGAACCTGGTGGTCCCGTGGCTGGGGACCGCGCTGGCGGGGCTGTTCCGGGTGAGCCACCGGCCGGCGAACGGGTACTCCAGATCGATTGCGTCCATGCCGCCTGCTCCTGGCTGCCCCGGTCGATGCGGGTCCGAGTACCCGATCAGAGTGTGCGACGCCGAGGTTCCCATGGCTGCCCGGAGATCGGAACCACGGACCGGGCGACCCACGGGCGTGCTCGACAGCCGGGCCCGGTTCGGCGGATCGTGGTGGCCTCGGGACAACGGTGACGTCGTTGTCCCGGCTGGAAGGTCTCCCGGTCGGAGGTGACCCATGATCGTGGGTGGGGTTCTCGTCGCAGTGGGTGTCCTGTGCCTGCTGGGCGTGGTGAGCAGTGTCCGGGTGGTGCAGGAGTTCGAGCGTGGTGTGGTGTTCCGCTTCGGTCGGGTGCGGCCGCACCTGCTGGGTCCGGGACTGACGTTCCTGGCCCCGGTGGCCGACCGCCTGCAGAAGGTGAGTCTGCAGGTGGTGACGTTGCCGGTTCCGGGTCAGGACGGCATCACCGCGGACAACGTCACGGTTCGGGTGGATGCGGTGGTCTACTACCGGGTGGTCGATCCGCGTCGGGTCGCGGTCGATGTCCAGGACTACGGTTCGGCGATCCTTCAGGTGGCTCAGGCGTCGTTGCGTTCGATCATCGGCAAGAGCGAGCTGGACGCCCTGTTGTCGAATCGTGAGCGGCTCAACCAGGGGCTGGAGTTGATGATCGACAGCCCGGCGCTGGGGTGGGGTGTGCACATCGACCGGGTCGAGATCAAGGACGTGGTGCTGCCGGAGTCGATGAAGCGCTCGATGTCACGTCAGGCCGAGGCCGAACGGGAGCGCCGGTCCCGGGTGATCACCGCCGAGGGCGAGTTGCAGGCCTCGCGGGAGCTGGCGCAGGCGGCGACGGTGATGGCGGCCCAGCCTGCGGCGCTGCAGTTGCGGTTGTTGCAGACCGTGGTCGAGGTCGCGGCGGAGAAGAACTCGACGGTGATCCTGCCGTTCCCGGTGGAGCTGCTGCGGTTCCTGGAGAGGGCGACGCCGGTCGACGCGGCCGGTCCGTCCGAGACCACGGTCCGGTCCGGGGCCGCCGCCGAGCCGGTCGACGACGGCCCCGGGTCGGACAGCGGCTCCGAGCCATCCGTCGACGGGGCCACGGGGACCCCCGGGCCTCCACCCGATCGCACGGGCCCCGCCGACCCGGCCGACGAGGCAGTCCTGCCCTGACCGGTCCGGACTGGTGTCGATCGGGCGAGGACGCGCGGTCGCCGGTCGGACGCGGCCGGGCGACGGGTGTCCCTCCTCCGGGCCGCCGACGCGCGTCAGGATCCCCCGAGGGTCCGGTCGAGAGCGCGACGCGCACGGCCCGCCGCTGCGCCGTCGTGCTGGAGCTGCACCGCCGCGTTGAGCGCCAGCCCGGCGCCGATGATCTCGAACAGCGCCTGGTCGACGTCGAACCCGGCGGGCAGCTCGCCGTCGTCCACCGCCACGACGAGATCCGCCCGCAGCTGCCCCCGCCACCGCGACCACACCCCGGCCACCGCGTCGTGGACGCGGCCGGGGCGGCCGTCGTACTCGGTGAGCGCCGCTGTCATCAGGCATCCGCCGGGCAGCAGCGGCCGCTCCAGGTAGCCCACCGAGTTGGCACACACCGCCCGCAGCCGCTGCAGCCCGGGCGGCTCGGCCAGTGCGGGCTCGACCACCCGGTGCCAGAAGTCGACGAACGCCGCGTCCAGCGTGGAGACCTGCAGCGACTCCTTGGTGCCGAAGTGCTTGTGCACCCCGGACTTGCTCATCGCCAGCTCGTCGGCGAGCCGGCCGATGGTGATGCCGTCCAGGCCTTCCACGGACGCGATCTCGGCGGCCCGGCCGAGGATCCGGTCCTTCGTGGCCTGCGCCTCGGCCGCCGAGCGTCGCGGTGACATGTGGCGAACATAGCGCACGGACGTTCGCTATTTACTTAGAGAACGCTCGTACGCTAATTTTGCGGTCATCCCGATGGCGAGGACGACGGAGGAGCGGAGATGCGGGTACGACGGCTGGGCTGGGCCGGGGTGGAGATCGAGTCCGGCGACCGGCGGCTGGTGATCGACTACGTGCAGGACCTCTCACCGATGTTCACGGGCTGGACGGCGGGCACGGGACTGACCAGGCCGGATGGTGAGGTCGACGCCGCACTGGTCACCCACCTGCACCGCGACCACACCGACGCCGCCGCGATCGCGGACGTGCTCGCACCGGGGGCGCCGGTGCTGCGGCCGCCGCCGGACCGCGGCGACGAGGACGACACGGCGCTGACGCAGGTGGCCGAGCGCGAGCTCGCCGTGCACCGGCCGGCCACCGAGCTCCTGGACGTGTGGGACACCCGCACGGTCGGACCGTTCCGCGCGACCGCGGTCCCGGCCGTCGACGGGTTCGGCGACCCCCAGGTGAGCTGGGTGGTCGAGGCCGACGGCCGACGGGTGTTCCACGGCGGCGACACCCTGTTCCACGGCTACTGGTGGCACGTCACGCGGCGGTTCGACCCGCTGGACGCGGCGTTCCTGCCCGTCAACGGCGTGGTGGTCGACGCGCCGCTGCGGCAGCCACCGAGTCGGCTGCCCGCCGCGATGGATCCGCGACAGGCCGCCGAAGCCGCGCGCATCCTCGGTGCCCGCCACCCGGTGCCGATGCACTACGAACCCGAGCAGCCGGACACGCTCCCGGACTACACCGAGGTCGACGACCCGGCCGGTGAGTTCCTCAGGCACACCGGAGGTCGTGCTCGCGTCCTGCCCGTCGGGGAATGGCTGGAACTGGCTCCGGGAACGGGTGAGGTGTCATGAGGCGGTTCCTGCAGATCGCGTTCACACCGACGGTCACGGACCGGCAGGAGCGGGCCGGGAGCCACCGGGCGTACTCCGCGCTCGCGGCGGGCCCGGGGACGGCTGACCCGCTGGACGCCGCGGCGCGGGACTTCATCGAGGAGCGCGACTCGTTCTACGCGGCCACCGTGGGCGAGACGGGCTGGCCCTACATCCAGCACCGCGGCGGGCCTCCCGGGTTCGTCCACGTCCTCGACGAGTCGACGATCGCGTTCGCCGACGTCCGGGGCAATCGCCAGTACGTCACCGCGGGCAACCTCGCGCACGACGGACGGATCGCACTGTTCTTCATGGACTACGCCCGCAGGCGCCGCCTCAAGCTGCTGGGCACCGCCACGGTCCTCGACGGTGCGGCGCACCCCGAGCTGGCGGCGCGCCTCGACGGGCGGCGGACGCCGGGCCGCGTGGAGCACCTGGTCGTGATCGACGTCCAGGGCTACGACTGGAACTGCCCCCAGCACATCACGCCGCGGTTCGGTGTCGACGACATGGAGCGTGCGGGTCTGCGTGTCGCGGACGTGGCCGACTAGGGGGCCGGCTCGCCCACCAGGACCGCGAATCCGTCCAGGTGCCGGGCGAGGCTGTACTCGAACAGCTCGTCGAGGTCCGGTGCAGTGTCCCCGTGCACCTGCGCCAGCAACGGGAACCGCCCACCGGCGAACAGGTCCTCGGTCCGCGCACGCTGCGACCGGAGCCATCCGGCCAGTGTCACGCCGGTCTCCTGCTCGGCCTCGACCTCGTCCGCCGTGGACAGTGCGGCACTGAGCACCAGCGAGTGCAGGGCCAGCGCCTCCTGCATCCGCGTCGATAGCGACAGGCCGAGACCGTCGAGCGCCCGCAGGGTCCATTCGGTGTGCGCCATGACGTTCGGCGCGAGGGAGGGCCGGGTGAACGAGATCGCCTTCGGCACCCAGAGGTGCCGCCGGCACAGCGCCCACTGCCGTCGCGCGACGAGCTCCAGCCCGGCCCGCCAGCCCTCGGGCCCCGGATCGGGCAGTTCCGCTTCCGCGAAGACCAGGTCCGCCATCTGGGTCACCAGGTCGTCCTTGTTCGCGACGTGGCGGTAGAGCGACATGGTCCCCACGCCGAGTTCGGCGGCGACGCGTCGCATGGACACGGCCTCGACACCTTCGACGTCGGCGATCGCGACGGCGGTCCCCAGCAGGTGATCGCGGCTGAGTGCCCGCTTCGCGCCGCCCACCGGACGTGGGGTCGAGCGCGAGGCGGGCACCTTCGCCCGCCCGGAGGGGCGCGGCCTGCCGGAGGCAGCCGCGACCACCGTGCCCGAGCCGACCCTCGCCTCGACCCACCCGTCGTCGCGCAACGTGGCGAGCACCCTGGTCGCGGTCGCGATCGCGATCCCCCAGCGGTCCGCGATCTGGCGGATGGACGGCAGCCGGTCCCCCGCTCGCAGATCACCGGACCGGATCCTGGCCTCGAACTCGCCGGCGATCCGCCGGTAGAGCGGCTCCTGTCGGGGATCCGACGACGTTCCCACCTCACGGCCTCCTCGACACCCTGCCCAGGTGCACTAGTTCGCTTCGACCGGACCAGTGCACGTATCGCTGCTGATTGCGCCGAAATGCTCGACGCCTGTGCGGTCTTCCTCCACTGTACGTGAGAGATCAATACACCGTACGCAGCCGTCGAGGCCGTCATGGACCCCCGCTCGGTCCCGCCGGCCCGGGCCGGACCGACCACCGGAGAGACAGGAACGACGTGATGGTGACCGACATCGACACCGACTACCTCGTGATCGGCGCGGGCGCGACGGCGATGGCCTTCGTGGACACCCTGCTGAGCGAGACACGGGCGACCGTGACCATGGTGGACCGCTACCACCAGCCGGGCGGGCACTGGACCCTCGCCTACCCCTACGTGCGGCTGCACCAGCCCTCCGCCATGTACGGCGTGAACTCCCGCCCGCTCGGCGACGGCCGCATCGACCGGACGGGCGGGAACGCCGGACTGTACGAGCTGGCCGGCGCGGCCGAGATCTGCAGCTACTTCGACCAGGTGATGCGGCAGACGTTCCTGCCGTCCGGGCGGGTCACCTACTTCCCCATGGCCGAGTACCGGGGCGCCGGACGGTTCCACCTGACGACCTCGGGCACGCAGTACCGGGTCACCGTGCGACGCAGGGTCGTGGACACCACGTATCAGGGCGTGAGCGTGCCCGCCATGCGACCACCGGAGTTCCCGGTCGCCACCGGCGTCCCCGTCGTACCGCCGAACGACCTGCCCGCCCTGCGGGAGCCCTACGACCGGTACGTCGTCGTGGGAGCGGGCAAGACCGGGATCGACGCCTGCCTCTGGCTGCTGGAACAGGGTGTCGATCCCACCGACCTGACGTGGATCATGCCCCGGGCCCCGTGGCTCATCGACCGGGCCTCGGTGCAGCCGATCCCCCTCCGCCGGCCCGACGACATCGCGCGGGAGTACGCCGCCAGGCACGACGCCGTCATGGGCGCGGAGTCCGTACCGGACCTGTTCGACCGGCTCGACGCGGCGGGAGCCCTGCTGAGGATCTCCCCGCACGAGCGCCCGACGGCGTTCCGCTGCGCCACCGTCTCCCGGGCCGAGCTGGAACAGCTGCGCAGGATCCGGGACGTCGTCCGCCTCGGCCGGGTGAAGCGGATCGACGAGACCGGCGTCGAGCTCGACGGGGGCACCCTCCCGACCGGTCCCGGTGTCCTGCACGTGGACTGCACCGCCGATGCCGTGAAGCAGCTCCCGGCCGTGCCGATCTTCCGGGATCGGCTGATCACCCTGCAGCCGGTCCGTGTCTGCCAGCCGGTGTTCAGCGCCGCCCTCGTCGCGCACGTCGAGGCGAACGGGCTCGATGACGCCGTGAGGAACGAGCTCTGTCCCGTCACCCCCTACCCGAGGACCGAGGTGGACTGGCTCAGGTTCGCCCTGTCCGCGAACCACGAACAGCTGCGCTGGGCGGAGAACCCCGACATCGGCGCCTGGTTGCACACCTCTCGGCTGCACCCGGACGTCGCCCCACCGATGCCCGACGACCCGGCCGAGCGGGCGATCGTCGAACAGCAGGCCGTCGCGATGGCCCGGGCGCAGATCGCGAAGCTCGACGAACTCCTGCACGCCCACGAGACAGCTGATCCGCAGCGCGGATTCGAACGCGGAGCGGACGAGGCGAACCGATGAACCCGACCACGAACCGCCGACGGAACAGGGCGCCCTGGGTGCTCGCCCTGCTGACCACGCTGTGCGCGGAGCTGACGTTCACCGCGGTCGCGGTGCCGTTCACCTGGCTGCTCGTGCCCCTGCTCATGGTGATGTACGGCGCCGGCGTCCTCGTGCTCCGGGAGGCGGTCGTGCGGGTCGGCGGCGGCTGGCCGAGCCTGGTGCTGATGGGTGTGGCCTACCAGATCGCGGAGGACGGCCTGGGCCTGCAGGCTCTGACGAGCCCCCGGATGTACGGCGCCGCCGACTGGGGTCTGCGGGCGCTCGGCGTGAACTGGACGTACTGGGAGTCGCAGATCGGCATCCACGTCGTGCTCAGCGTCCTGGTGCCGATCGCGATCACCGACCTGCTGTTCCCGGCACAGCGGGCCCGGCCCTACCTGGGCGACCGGGGGCTGGCCGGCACCGGCGTCCTGGCCGTCGTGGGTGTGCTCGGGCTCCGCCATCTCATCTCGGCGACCGAGGACCCCGGCTACCGGACGCCGTGGGGCTTCACACTGCTGTTCGTCGCGCTCATCGTCGCGCTCGGGCTGGTGGCGCTGACGGTCCTTCCTCGCCTGCGGACCGCTGCAGGCCGTCCAGCGGCCCGGACCGCGCCACGCCCGGGGGTGGTCGGGTTCGTGTCCGGGTACCTGACCATGGCGTTCCTGACCACTCTCCTTCCGCTCGGACTCGGCTCCACCATGCTGCTCGGCGACCTGATGTCCCCCGTCCAGCGGTTGATCATCGCGCCGCTGACCGCCGTGGCGTTCGGGCTGCTGGTACTGCGCTGGCAGGCGGGAGCGAACTGGGGTGACCGCCACCGGATCTGGCTGTTCGGCGGGATCCTCGTGTCCCACACCGCGTTCATGATGCCCGGCTCGCCGACCTCCGCGCTCGTCGGTGCGCTGACGATCGCGGCGGAGGTATACCTGCTGACCCGTCTCGCCGGACATCTCCGGCAGCGGGGGTCGGTGACCGCACGTTCCGACCGGTGAGCGCATGCGCTGCGGCGAGGTTCGTCATCGGGTGACCGTCCCGTCGTCGTCACGGAGCCGGACCGGGTGCCGGCTGAGTATCGAGATCCGGTTGAACGCGTTGATCGTGGCCGCCACCCACGCGGCCGCGACGAACGCGTCGTCCCCGAGCGCCGACCGTGCGCCGAGCAGGTCGGCGTCGGCCTCGTCGGTGACGGGCAGGGTGGTCGCGGCCTCGGCCACCGCGAGCACGGCCCGCTCCCGCTCGTCGAACAGCGCGACCTCCCGCCAGGCAGGCAGCAGGTCCAGCTTCTGCTGGGCGACACCGGCCCGGCGCGCCTCGCGGGAGTGCAGGTCCAGGCAGAACGCACACCGGTTGAGCTGCGACACACGGACCTTGACCAACTCGGACTCCGGCGCCGACAACCCCCGGGCCGACGCGGCGTCCCTGACCGTCGTGGCGAGGCCCTGCGCGGCCCGCCACGCCTCGGGCACCGCCCGGTCGAGGAACGGACCTGCGCTCACCATCCGCGTTCCGCGGCCCGCACGTCACCGGCCGCGATCGCGGTGCGGAGGTCACGGTGGTCGGCCTCGTTCTGGGCCGCGTAGGCGCGGGCGTAGCCGAGGATCCCCTCGGCGAAGGCGGTGCCGCGGCCCAGGTAGCCGGCGATCGCCTGCGGGTCCCCGCTGCGGGCGTGCGACTTCGCCAGCGCGTGACCGCACGCCGCGGCGAACTGGGGCAGGAACCCGGAGATCTCCGCGCCGGTGGGGATGACCTTCATGTCGCGGAACTGGCGGACGTAGTAGTCGTGGCCGTCGACGCGCATGTGGCCGAGGAAGATGTCGCTGGCGGACTGCATGAGGCGCTGGCCCACGACGACACGCTCACCGTGGTTGTCGAACCCGCCGGCGCCCAGGAACTCCTCGTAGACCGACGCGGTGGCCTGCTTGGCCTGCGAGAACACCGGCTGGCGGCCGCTGTCGCCCTCCAGCAGGTGCAGCCAGACGCGCATGCCGACGCTGCCCACCCCCACGATCTGGCGGACGGAGTCGACCCGCCGGAACCGGGCGACGAGCCGGTGCAGGTGGGGCGGTATCGACGCCAGGTACGAGTCGTAGACCTGCTCGTAGGCGCGCACCCGCTCGTCGCGGGTCAGGCCGTCGTCGATCCGCTTCATCGGGTCCAGGACGATGTGGCGCCCGCCGTCGCCGTCGTCGGCGACCAGCCGCCGCGCGGCCCCGTGGTGGGTCCGTCGGCGCGAGCGCTCCTCGACCGCGCGGAGGGTGGCCTCGGCGACGTCGGAGGCCAGGCCCCGCAACGGCACGTCGGCGGTGATCCGGTCGTACCAGACGTCCAGCTCCCCCATCCGGGAGTAGCGGCGCATCGCCGTGCGGTAGCCCTCGACCGCTGCGGCCGCGGCGTCCGCACCGCACCCGCCCGGGAGCCGCTCGGTGTCGGCGAGCACGTGCACGCTGGTGGCGAGGCGCTTGAGGTCCCACTCGAAGGGGCCGGGCAGGGTCTCGTCGAAGTCGCGTGCGTCGAACAGCAGACGGCGTTCGGGCGAGGCCCACAGCCCGAAGTTCAGGACGTGCGCGTCGCCGCACATCTGCACCGTCAGTCCCGAGTGCGGCGCCGAGGCCAGGTCGGCGGCCATGACGGCCGCGGCGCCGCGCAGATGGGTCCACGGCGAGGCCGCCATCCGGGCGTAGCGCAGCGGCAGCAGCGCGGGGTCACGCACGGCGTCCTGGGCGCGCAACCGGTCCAGGGCGGTGCGCTCCCGCACGGCCGGGTCCCACCGGGCCGCGGTCCGCCGGGGGGCGCGCCTGCGGGCGCGACGCCCGTCGGCCGCGACGGCGGCGGCGGTCCCCGCGGAACGGTCGCGTCCGGCGACGGCCGGCGCGGAGCTCATGGCGTACCCCCGACCGTGCGCGTCACGACGAAGGAGCCGACCGGGCTCGGGTCCCGCAGCGCGATCGTCACGGCCGCGCCGGTCCGGTCGGTCGTCTCCGCACTCACGGGCCGGTCACGACCCCCGGGCGGGGTGTTCGGGTGCATGGGGGGCGTCACGTGGGGATCTCCTGTCGGGCGAACGGGCGTCACGCGCGCGGGGGCGGCGGGTCGAGCAGGTGCGCGGTCAGCTCGGCGGGACGGTCCTCCTGCAGGAGGTGTCCGGCGTCGTCGAACCAGTGCAGGGTCGAGTGCGGGATCCGCTCGTGCAGCCAGACGCCGTACTCCGGTGGCAGGATCCGGTCGTGGCGGCCCCACAGCAGCCGCACCGGGACGGTGATGGTGTCCAGCAGGTGCTCGTAGGGGCGGGTGTCGGCCTCGGCGAGCTGGCGGTACTGGCGGTAGAAGGCCGCCTGTCCCTCCGGTCCGCGCCACGGCGCCAGGTGGGCCTCCAGCACGTCGGGGTGCAGACCCCGGTGGCTGGCGTTGCGCAGGTGGGCCGCGACCAGCGCCTCGTGCGCGTAGCCGGGCAACGCGGCGAACACCTCCGGGTGCTCACGCATCAGCTGGAACAGGCCACGCTCCCAGCGGCCGCCGCTGACGGCGTCGAAGACGGTCAGGTCGCGGTAGCGCGCCGACTCCAGCAGGTGGGCGCGCAGTACCACCGCCCCACCGATGTCGTTCGCGACCACGCTGGGCGCGGTGAGTCCCCAGTGGTCGAGCAGCCCGGCGAAGCGGCGGGCCTGGGCGGCGAGGGTGAGGTCCTGGCCCTCGTGGCGGTCCGAGCGCCCGTAGCCGAGGAGGTCGAACACGTACACGGTGCGTGTGCGGGCCAGTGCCGGGGCGACGTCCCGCCACAGGAACGAGGAGTACGGCGTCCCGTGGACCAGCACGACCGGGTGCCCGCCGGTGCCCAGGCGGGCCCAGCGGACGACGCCGTCGTCGGTCTCGTGGGACTCGGGCAGCTCCCAGCCCGTGGGGTCGGTCGGTGGCACGGCAGGGCCTCGCAGGTCTCGCGTCGGGGGGTGACCGGGTCGGGGGGCGATCTCGTGGGCGGCCACCATCAGGGCAGCGACCGCCGCGAGGACCACGGTCGGTGCGGTCAGTCCGTGACCCGGCTGGTGGAGCGGTACTCCAGGTCGGCGTACTCGGGGTGGCGTGCCAGCCAGCCGGAGACGAAGGGGCACACCGCGAGTACACGCAGGCCCTCGGCCCGCACCGCCTCGATCGCGTGGCGGGCCAGCGCGGAGCCCACCCCGCGGCCCTCGAACGCCGGGTCGACCTCGGTGTGGAGAAAGGCGACGAGCTCGGCGGTGCGGGTGTAGGCGGCGAACCCCGCGAGCGTCTCCCCCTCGTGGGCCTCGAACCGGTTCGCGGCACGGTGGTCGGACACGGTGATCATCAGGCCTGCTCCGGGTGTTCGGGGTGCGTCGTCGGGCAGGTCGACGGAGCCGGTCGGGACGCCCGGGTGCACCGGACCCGCCGGCCACGTCGACCGCGGGAACGACGGTAGGACGCCGCGGGGCACCACGGATCGGTCGTGCAATCGGTCACCGACCGGAACGCACCAGGGGACCCGGACCGGACCGGGGCGGCCAGGACATCTCACCCGGGCCGTCTCACCCGGACCCCAGCTCCCGGACGATCACTCGGCCGCTCGGGGTGCGGGGGAACCCGGTGTGCAGGCGGACCCGGTCGGGGACCCCCTGCCGTCCGGCGTGCTCGCGGCACCAGTCGAGGAACACCCGTTCGTCGAAGCCGGCCAGCGGGATGACGTGGGCGACGACGAGGTTGTCGCGGATCTCGTCCGGCTCGGCGGTGATGCAGACGTCGCTGATGTGGGGGCAGGACCGCAGGTCCGTCTCGAGTGCATAGGCCGAGAGGTTCTCGCCCCCGCGTCGGATGATGTGCATGGCCCGCCCGCGGAACTCGTAGCGGCCCCCTGGGTGGCGGACGAGCTGGTCACCGGTGCGCAGCCAGGCGCCGTCGACGAGGGTGGCGGCCGTCGCCTCGGGGGCGTCGCGGTAGCCGCGCATCACCGTCGCGCCGGGCACTCCCCGCACCCACAGCTCCCCCGGCTCGCCGTCGGGGACGTCGGCACCGTCCGGGCCGACCAGCCTGAGCCCGTCGATCCCGAGGTAGGGCCGGCCGAGCGTCGCGCGGTCGTCGGTGTCCCAGGGGCCGGCGCCGATCACCCCGTTGACGGACTCGGTCTGCCCGTAGATCTGTCGCATGTGGACCTGTGGGAGCAGCCGGTCCCAGTCCTTCCAGTCCGCGGCCGAGAGGGTCATGCCGTAGTGGATCGCCCGGAGCGGGCCGGGATCGACCGCTCCACCGCGTTCGACTGCGCGGTGCAGTGCCATCCGCAGGGGTGGGGCCACCATGCAGGAGACGGTGACCCCGAGGGTGCGGGCGTCGTCGAACCACCGCGACGCGCTGAACCCGGCCACGATCGCGATCGAGCCGCCGGTCACGAACGGCGGCGGGCAGACGTAGGACTGGGCGACGGCGTGGAAGAACGGCGTGCACAGGTAGTGGCGGTCGGCGGCCAGGAAGCCGCTGTTGCGGGCCATGCGGTCCGCGCCGGCGACCAGGTTGCGGTGGGTCAGTTCGACCAGCTTGGGTGCGGCACTGGTGCCCGAGGTCGGCAGCAGTGCCGCCACGTCTGCGGCGGTCGCCTCCGGTGGCGCGGTGGTGGGCCCGAGCCGGTCGAGCCGGGTGCCCTCCCGTTCCGCGGCGGTCGTGGCGACGACGCGGGCATCGGAACCGATGCGCTGCAGCGCCTGCTGGATGCCTCCGGCGTTGTCCTCCGTCCCGACGACGAGCACCGGCGCGATCGTCGAGAGCGTCCGGGCGAGCACGGCGGCTCCGGACTCCGGGTCGACGGCGGCCACGACCGCACCGTTGGCGGGAACGGCCACCCACGCCGCGACGACGAGCGGACAGTTCGGTAACGCCAGGACCACGCGTGCCCCGTCCACCGCTCCGGCCGCGGCCAGCCGGCCGCGCAGGTCGGTCACGTCGTCGCCCAGGCGCCCCCAGGTGACCGTTCCGCCGTGGTGGACCAGGGCCGGTGCGTCCGGGCGCTGTGCGGCCCAGCGCTCCATGAGCGCCACGAGGGTGAGATCGCCGGTGACGTCGGTGCTCATCGTGCCTCCTCGGTGGCGGCGACGCCGTCGCCGCTCGTCGTCCGGGCCCGGTCGTCCCCGGCGAACAGGCTCCGCCGCGACGTCTCGGACATGGCGTAGACCGAGGCGAAGGTGAGCACGGCGAGCCCCAGCAGGTAGAGGCCGACGGTCCAGGACGCTCCGGTCGCGGCGAGCAGGCTGGTCATGATGAACGGTGCCAGCCCACCCGCGAAGATCGTGGCCAGCTGGTAGCCCAGCGACGCGCCCGAGTAGCGCACCTCGGCGGGGAACAGCTCGGCGTAGAGCGCGGCCTGGGGGCCGTACATCAGCGAGTGCAGGGTGAACCCGACCAGTAGTGCGAGGAACACCAGCCAGGCGTTCGCGGTGTCGATCAGCAGGAACATCGGTATCGCCCAGGCGCCCATCAGTGCTGCGCCGGTGAGGTAGACCGGGCGGCGCCCGACCCGGTCGCTCAGCAGACCGGCCAGCGGGATGGTGATCAGCTGGGTGCCGCCCGCGCAGAGCGCGATGAGCAGGATCTCGCTGGAGGTGAAGCCCAGCGTGGTGGTGCCGTAGGTCAGGATGCCGGCGGCCATGACGTAGTAGGCGGCGTTGACCACGAGGTAGGCGCCGGCGGCGAGCAGCACGGTGCGTTTGTGGGTGCGCAGCACCTCCGACAGCGGGGAGCTCCGGGGTGCGGGCGCGTCGTTGCGTCCGTCGGACAGCTCGCGGAACACCGGGGTCTCCTCGATCCGCCGGTTGAGGTAGAAGCAGACGACGATCAGCAGCACGCCGGTGAGGAAGGGCAGGCGCCAGCCCCACGACTCGAAGGACTCGGTGGACATGGTGCTGAGCACGATGAAGAAGGCGAGGTTGCCTGCTGCGGCCCCGAGGATCCCGCCGACCTGGGTGAAGCTGCCGAAGAAGCCGCGCCGGTGCGGGGGTGCGTGTTCGGTCAGCAGCAGCGCGGCACCGCCCCACTGGGCTCCGAGGCCGAATCCCTGGGCGAGGCGCAGCACGATGAGGACCACCGGCGCCCACACCCCGATCTGGGCGTAGGTGGGCAGCAGGCCGATGAGCATGGTGGCGCCGCCCATGACCACCATCGCGCCGATCAGGACGGGTTTGCGGCCGATCCGGTCGCCGAGGTGGCCGGCGACGACTCCGCCGATGGGCCGGGCCACGAAGCCGACGGCGAGCGTGGCGAAGGCGGCCAGCGTGCCGGCGACGGGGCTGAAGGACGGGAAGAACAGCGTGCCGAACACCAGTGCCGAGGCGGTGGTGTAGATGAAGAAGTCGAAGGTCTCGATGGCGGTGGCCGTGACGGCGGTCGCGACCACACGTCCCATGCCTGGCGTGCTCGACCCGTGACGGGACATCGTCGTCTCCTATCGGGGGTCCGGTCGGACGCGTGGCCGCGTCCGCACACGGGGTGGGGATCTCAGGGGCGCGGAACCCCGAGGTGCTCGCGCAGGGTGGCGCCGGGGTACTCGCGCCGGAACAGGCCGCGCTCCTGCAGGATCGGCACGACCATCCGGGTGAACTCCTCGAACGCGCCGGGTAGGTGGGTCGCCGCGAGCACGAACCCGTCGCAGCCACCGGTGGTGAACCACTCCTGCATCTGGTCGGCGACCTGCTCGGGGTCCCCGACGAACCGTGGTCCCTGCAGCAGGGTCGCCCGGTGGGCGGCGAGGTCGCGCAGGGTGACCTCCCGGCCGAGGTGGTTGCGGACGCCCTGGGCGAGCCCGCGGATGCCACCGCTGGCGGCCATCATCTCGTCGGAGATCACGTCGTCGAGGTCGTGGCGGGAGAAGTCGTAGTTCAGCACCTCGGACAGCAGCGCCAGCGACGCGACCGGGTGCACGTAGGCGTCGAGGAACAGCCGTTCCTTCTCCCGTGCGATGGCCTCGGTCTCGCCGACGACGGTGTAGGCCATCGGGAGCAGCTTGACCTGGTCGGGATCCCGACCGGAGGCGGCGATCTGCTCCTTCTGCTCGGCGTAGTGCTGCTGGGCCACGGGCAGGCCGGGGTCGGCGGTGAAGATCATGTCGGCCCAGCGGGAGGCGAACCGCCGCCCCCGGCCCGACGATCCGGCCTGCAGGATCACCGGCCGGCCCTGCGGGGTGCGGGGCACGGTCAGCGGGCCGCGGACCGAGAAGTACTCGCCCTTGTGGTCGATCTCGTGCACCTTGGCCGGGTCGGCGAACTCACCGGAGGCGCGGTCGAGCACGAGGGCGTCGTCCTCCCACGAGTCCCACAGCGCGGTGACGGCGTCGAGGAACTCCTCGGCCCGGTCGTAGCGCTGGTCGTGGTCCAGGTGGGACTCGATCCCGAAGTTCTGTGCCTCGGAGTCGTTGACCGAGGTCACCACGTTCCACGCGGCCCTCCCGCCGGACAGATGATCGAGGGTGGCGAACGTGCGGGCTACGTGGAACGGGTCGTAGTAGGTGGTCGAGTACGTCGCGCCGACGCCGATCCGGCGGGTCGCGCCGATGATCCCCCCGAGCACCGCGGTGAGGTCGAGCTTGATCGGCCGCGCGCCGTAGCGGACGGCGTCGGCGACCGAGTCGCCGTAGACCCCCGGCATGGCGAGCCGGTCGTCGAAGAACACGCAGTCGAAGCACGCGGCCTCCAGCGTGCGTGCGACGTGGGTGTAGTAGTCCATGGTCAGGAAGCCGTGGTCGGCGGCGGGATAGCGCCACGACCCGGAGTAGACGGTCACGTTGCCGGCCTGCATGAAGCCGACGAGGGTCATCTGTCTGGTCACGTGTCCTCCTCGATGCCGAGCAGTTCGGCGGTGGCCGCGACGGTCGCGGCGTGACGCAGGTGGGCGGCGTCGACGAGCATCCCGTCGAGGCCGGTGGCGCCCAGCCCACCGGCCTCGGCCGCCCGGTAGGTCGCGACGACGCGGCGGGCGTGCGCGATCTCCGCCGGGGTCGGGGCGAAGGCCTCGTTGGCGATCTCGACCTGGCTGGGGTGGATGGCCCACTTGCCCGTGTAGCCCATGGCGGCGGCCCGGTCGCACGCCGTCCGGTACTCCTGCGGGGAGCGGTAGTCGGGAAACGGTGCGTCGATCGCGTCGACGCCTGCCGAGCGGGCGGCGACGACGATGCGGGACCGCGCGTAGTGCCACATGTCGCCCGGGAAGTCGACGACCGGGTCGAAGTTGGTGTTCACCCGGGCGCCCTGGGACGCGGAGAAGTCACCGGCCCCGAAGATGATCGCCTCGGTGCGGGGCGAGGCGCGCGCGATCTCGCCGACGTTCTCCAGGCCCTCGGTCTCCTCGATCAGGACCTCGAGCGCGATGCCGCCGGCGGGCAGCCCGAGGTTCTCCTCGAGCTGCCCGAGCAGCACGTCGACCCACCAGACGTCGCGGGCCCGGCGGACCTTGGGAACGATGATCGTCTGCAGCGCCCCGCGGGCGGCGGTCACCACCTCGACGACGTCGCCGTGGGCCCACCGGGTGTCGATGCCGTTCATCCGGATCGCGCGGGTGGTGTGGCCCCAGTCGAGCTCGCGCAGCGCACGGGCGGCCTTGCCCCGGGCGGACTCGCGTTCGGCGGGTGCGCAGGCGTCCTCGAGATCGAGGAAGACCAGGTCCGCGCCGGCTGCGGCGGCCTTGGCGAACATCCGGTCGTTGCTGGCCGGGGTGGCGAGCTCGGAGCGGCGCGGGCGCGCTCGACGGGCCATCAGATGATCCCGTCCGCGCGCAGCCCGGCCCGCTCCTCGGCGGGCAGGCCGAGCAGGTCGCCGTAGACCTCGTCGTTGTGCTCGCCGATCGCCGCGCCGAGGTGGCGGACCTCGCCGGGGGTCGCGGAGAACCGCGGTACCGGGGCCTGCACGGTCATCGAGCCGAGCTCGGGATCGGCGACAGGTACGAACGCGCCGCGGGCGGCCAGGTGCTCGTCGGCGCGCAGCTGGGCGGCGTCGTAGACGGGGGCGGCGGCGACCTCGGCCGCCTCGAACACCGCCATCGCCTC
Organism: Pseudonocardia sp. EC080619-01; assembly: GCF_001420995.1. Lineage (NCBI taxonomy): Bacteria > Bacillati > Actinomycetota > Actinomycetes > Pseudonocardiales > Pseudonocardiaceae > Pseudonocardia > Pseudonocardia sp. EC080619-01. Next base: position 5,956,784 of record NZ_CP012184.1, read on the forward strand.
GTCGAGGGTGTGCGCCGCGACCCAGTCGGCCATCACCGCGTCGATCAGGTCGGCGTTGCGCAACCGCTGCTGTGCCTCGGCGAAGCGGGGGTCGGTCGTGAGGTCTTCCCGGCCGACCGCCCGCAGCGCGCGCATCGCGATCGAGGGAGCGCTGCCCGACATCGCCAGCCAGTGCCCGTCGGAGGTGCGGTAGGTGTTGCGGGGAGCCGAGATGTCCCACTTGTTCCCGGCGCGCCCGGTCACGGTGCCGAGCTGGTCGTAGGCGAGCAGCGGCTGCTCGATCAGCCGGGTGAGCGGCTCGATCAGGTTGACGTCGATGAGCTGGCCGGGGCCGCCGTGCACGTCGCGGTGGTAGAGCGCCATCATCACCGCCCAGGTCGCGGTGAGCGCGGCGACGCCGTCGGCGAGCATGAAGGCGGGCAGCGTGGGCGGCCCGTCCGGCTCGCCGGTGACGTGCGCGAACCCGCTCATCGCCTCGCCGAGGGTGCCGAACCCGGGCCGGTCGGCCTTCGGGCCGCCCGCGCCGTACCCGGTGACGTGCAGCATCACCAGTCCCGGGTTCGACGACGCCAGGGTCGCGTGGTCGAGGCCCCAGCGCTGCAGGGTGGAGGGCCGCAGGTTCATCACGACGACGTCGGCGGTGTCGGTGAGCCGGCGAAGCAGATCGCGGCCGCGCTCGTGGCGCAGGTCGAGTGTGACGGCCTTCTTGTTGCGCCCCAGGCTCTTCCACATCAGGCCGACGCCGTCGCGCTGGGCGCCCCACTGCCGGATCGGGTCACCCGGCCCGGGCTGTTCGATCTTGATGACCTCCGCGCCGTGCTCGGCGAGCCAGGTCGCCACCAGCGGCCCGGCCGCCAGTGACGCCGCGTCGATCACCCGGACCCCGCGCAGCGGCCCTGCCCGGTTCGCCGTGTCGTCGGTTCCTGCCGTACTCATCGCTCCCCTTCCACTTCCGGTCGTGTCGCGCCGGGGATGCCGTGCGGGGCGGCCGTCGAGCCCTCGACACGCAAACGGGCGGGCAGCAACACCGGTCCGGCACCTGCCGCACCCGGGGACTCCAGCGCCTCGAGGAGCAGGCCGGCGGCGCGGCGGGCCAGCTCGGCGTAGTCGACCTCGACCAGGGTCAGCGCCGGGGTGTTCAGCGCGAACCAGGCCGGGTCGCCGTAGACGACCAGCGACAGGTCGTCGGGGACCCGGCGGCCGGATGCGGCCACCGCCTCGGCGACGCCCAGCGAGAGCGAGCCGCCGCCGGCGAGCAACGCCGTGGCGGGTCCGCGCAGCAGCTCGGTCGCCGCCGATCGGCCGTTGTCCCGGGTGGGCTCGACCAGGCGGATCGACGTCGCGTTCGGATCCAGGCCCGCTGCGGCCATCCCGCGGTGCACGCCACGCAGGCGCGCGGCCCCGTTGGACAGCCGCTGCGGGCTTCCGACGTAGCCGATGTCGGTGTGGCCCAGTGCTGCGAGGTGCGCGATCGCGTCGACCATCGCCTGCTCGTCGTCGGTGGCCACGCCGGATCCGCCGAGCCCGGCCGAGCGGTGGAGCTCGACCACCGGGACCGCGCCGAGGGCGTCGCGGCTCTCCGGGCGCATCCTGCTGCTCGGAGAGATCACCAGGCCGGCGATCCGGCTCGCGACCAGCTCACGGATCTGGTGCAGCTCGCGGTCCGGGTCGTTCTCGGTGATCGTCAGGATCATCTGGGTGCCGCCGGCGGACAGGAGCCGCGCACACTCGGCGGCCACCGCCGAGTACGCGGGGGTGTCGACGTAGGGGATGACGAATCCGACGAACGCACGACTGGTGTTCGCCGACAGCGCGCTGGCCAGCCGGTTGGTCGCGTATCCGCGGGTCAGGGCGTGGGCACGCACCCGCTCGGCCAGTTCCGGACGGACGGCCGGGCTCCCGTTCAGCGCACGGGAGACGGTCGCGGTCGACACGCCGAGTTCGGTGGCGAGATCGACGATGCCGACCGGGTTGGACCGGGAACGAGGGGTCATGACGCTCCGTTGCGACTGCCGGGACGTTCGCGTGTAAACGTTTACAACCGCGACCGGTCCTCAGTGAAACACCTCACCGCTCTGGTGGTCAATGCTACATCTGACATACAAAATCTAGCGTGGACAATCCCGTGAGAGCTCTCGCCGGTGTGACCGTGCTGGACTTCAGCACCCTGCTGCCGGGCCCGTACGCCTCGCTCGTACTGGCCGACGCCGGGGCCTCGGTACTGAAGGTCGAACGCCCCGAGGGCGACGGCCTGCGACACCACGATCGGGCGCTGTTCCCGATGCTCAACGCAGGAAAGGCCTCGGTCGTCGCCGACCTGACACGCGACGAGGACCGGGACCGGGTCCGGGCTCTGGCGGCACGGGCGGACGTGGTGATCGAGGGTTTCCGGCCGGGCGTGATGGACCGGCTCGGCCTGGGCTACGCCGGGATCAGGGCGGGCAACCCGGAGGTCGTCTACTGCTCGGTGACCGGGTACGGCCAGAGCGGGCCCCGGGCCCGCACCGCCGGGCACGACCTGAACTACGTCGCCACCACCGGGCTGCTCGATGTCGTGCACGCCGACGGCCTCCCGGTGATGCCGGCGGCCCTGGTCGCCGACATCGCCGGCGGCGCCTACCCGGCGGTGATCGCGATCCTGCTCGCGCTGGCCCGCCGCTCGGCCGGGGGCGGCGGCGCGCACCTGGACGTGGCCATGACCGACAACGTGTTCCCGATGCAGTACTGGGCGCTGCCCGGCGCGGTGCAGGGCGAGTCACCGACGCCGTCGGCGGCGCCGCTGACCGGCGGCTCGCCGCGGTACCGGATCTATCGCACGGCCGACGGCCGGGCCGTGGCGGCGACCCCGCTCGAACCACGGTTCTGGGACCGGTTCTGCGCAGCGGTGGATCTTCCGCCACGGTTCCGCGGCGACCAGGCCGACCCTGCCGCGACCGCGGCCGCGATCGCCGAGCGCATCGCCGCGAAGGACGCCGCGCACTGGAGCGAGGTCTTCGCCGAGGCCGACTGTTGCGCGACCGTCGTGGCGACGGCGGCCGAGGCGGCGGCAGATCCGGCGCTGCGCGAGCGCGGCGTGCTCGAGCGCCGGGTGGTCGACGGCGACGGGACCGAGCGGACAGCGATGCCGCTTCCGGTACCCGGTGCACTGCGGGGCCCGGACCGGCGCACGAGCCCGGCGCTGGGCCGGCTCGATCTGAACGGTCTGAGCTGGGAGGACGTGCGTCCGGAGGCGACCTGACCGCTCAGGCCGGGGTGTCGACGTCGGCCGCGGCCGCCTCGTGACGCGAGGAGAACAGGTCACCCGCGGCGCGGAAGTGGCTCTCCATCGCCTCGCGTACGCGGGGCGCGTCGCGCGCCTCCAGCGCCGCGACGAGCTCGCGGTGCTCGGCCCTGCTGTGCGGGGCCTGCTCGGGCAGGAAGCTCTGCGGGATGAGCTTGCTCGACATCCGCAGCTGGGTGAGCAGCGGGCGCGAGTGCGACGCCCGGTTCACCGCGCGGTGGAACTCGTAGTTGATCCGGTCCAGCTCCGGGCCCTCGGCGGTGTCCAGGGCCCGTCCGAGCTCCAGGACGCGGGCGAGCTCCTCGTCGTCGGCCCGCTCGACCGCCAGCTCGGCGGCGAGACCGGACAGCACCGCCATCAGCGTGAAGTTGTCGCGGACGTCCTGGGGGCTCAGCCCGACCACGGTGGCCCGGCTGCGCGGGGTCACCTCGGTGAGCCCCTCCTGCGCGAGACCGAGCACGGCCTCGCGGACGGGCGTGCGGCTGGTCCCGAACTCGCGCGCGAGCTCGTCGAGGTCGAGGCGCCGGCCGCGGGGCAGCGCGCCCGAGAGGATCCGGTCGCGCAGGACGGCGACGACCCGGTCGCGCACCGTGCCGCCCAGGCGCATGCTGCCGGACGACTGGTCGTGCCAGGTGGTGGGAGTCATGACCGCCGCTTCCGGTGGACGTGTCGGACGAGCTGGAAATCTAACATATCAATGGTCTGACCACGGGTTTCCACCTGCGACGACACGCGGGTATGGACAGACCTCCCCTCGTGCATGCTATATATCAGCACATCTGATATGTTAGATGCTGCATCGAATCGATGGGGATGACATGCCGGCTCCACTGCTCGACCTGCTGGGTCGCGGCGCGGGCCGCGGGGCCGTGATCGACGACGGCACCGGCGGTCCCACGGTGCCGCTGTCCCGGCTGCTCGCCGCGTCCGAGCGGCTCGCGGGTGGGCTCGCCGGGTGGGGGCTGGTTCCCGGGGACCGCGCCGCGGTCGTCCTCCCGCACGGCCCGGACTGGTACCTGGTGCACCTGGCGCTGGCCCGCCTCGGCGTGCTGACCGTGCCGGTCAGCACCCGTCTCGCCGCGCCGGAGATCGACGACCTGGTCCGCTCGGCCCGGTGCCGGCTGGTCGTGGTCGATCCGGGGTTCCTCGGGCTCGGCCTGGACCGGGTGGCCGCCCGGCTGTCCCGCTCCGGGGCGATCGACCGGGTGCTGACCACGGCCCCGACGACCGTGCCCGGAGCCCGCGAGCTGGACGACCTGGACGGGATGGCCCCGGCGGTGGCCGGGGACGGCGCGTCCGCACCGTTGGTCTGCTTCGGCACCTCGGGGACGACCGGTGCGCCGAAGCTGGCCGTGCACACCCACGACGGGGTCGCCGGACACGTCGCGGCGGTCGCGGACGCGACGGGGCTGACCGGCGAGTGCGGTGGGGGCCGCGTGGTGCTGGGCGCGCTGCCGCCGTGCGGGGCCTACGGCTACACCCTCGCCATGGCCGCGCTCGCCGCCGGGTGCCGGCTCGTCACCGTGCCCACCTTCACCCCCACCGAGCTGTTCGACCTGGTGGCCACCCACCGGGTGGAGGTCGTCGCGGTGACCGAGGCGATCCTGCGCGCGGCGCTGGCCGCCGGGGTGCCGCACCCCGGCGGTCACTGGCGGCTCGCGGCATCGGCCGGCGGCAGCCTCGCCGACGTCGCCGCGACCCTCGAGCGGGACGGGACCCGCGTGGTGAACGTCTACGGCGCGTCCGAGGTGCTCGCCCTGCTCGCGGTGCGGGATCCGTCCGCGGCCGTGCCCGAGCGGGCCGCCGCGGGCGGGACGATCGTCGGTGAGCAGGCAGCAGCGCGTGCCGAGGTGCGCGCTGTCGTCCCCGGCACGGACACGCTGCTGCCCGCAGGGCAGGACGGTGAGCTGCAGTTCCGCGGCCCGAGCGTGTTCACCGGCTACCTCGACTCCCCCGCCGCCACCGCGGCCGCGCTCGGCCCGGGCGGCTGGTACCGCTCCGGTGACAGCGGGCGGGTCGAATCCGGCGGCGCCGCGTTCGATTATCTCGCCCGGCTCTCGGACACCCTGCGGCTCAAGGGTTTCCTCGTCGACCCCGGCCAGATCGAGGAGGTCCTGCTCGCCCACCCCGGTGTGGGTGAGGCTCAGGTCGTCGGCGTGCCCGATCCGGGTACCGATGAGGACCTCGCGGTCGCCTTCGTGGTCGGTGCCGCGCAGCCGGACGAGCTGCGGGCCTGGTGTCGCGAGCGGCTGGCCGCGTTCAAGATCCCGGCCCGCATCGAGTGGGTCGACGACATCCCTGTCATCCCCAGCGCCAACGGGGACAAGGCACTCAGACGCGCGCTGCGCGAGCGCGCCGTATCGCTGATGGAGGAGGACCGGTGACCGACACGAGGCCACCCGACGTCATCACCGTGGCCGGGCACGACCTGGTCGACGAGCTGATCGGCCGGCGCAGCTTCACCGACATGATCCATCTCGTCCTGACCCGGGACCCGAGCCCGCCTCCCGGGCACCGCGAGATGATCGACGCCCTGCTGGTGACGTTGTGCGACCACGGTGTGACGCCCAGCTCGATGGCGGCCCGGCTGACCCTGCTGGGGGCTCCCGAGGCGATGCAGGCCGCGGTCGCCGCAGGACTGTGCGGGGCCGGTTCGCGGTTCCTCGGCACGCTGGAGAACGCGGGCACGATCCTGACCGACGTGCTGGAGCGCCACCCGGACGTCCCCCTCGCGGAGGTCGCCGACGTCGTGGTGGCCGAGGCGAAGGCCGACGGCCGTCCGGTGATCGGGATCGGGCATCCCGAGCACAAGCACGGCGACCCGAGGGTGCCCCGGCTGCTCGAGCTGGCCGGCACCCACGGGGTGCGTGGCCGCACGATCGAGCTGCTGCTGGAGCTGCCCGAGGCGCTCGCCCGCGCCGGTGGGCCGCGGCTGCCGGTCAACGGTGGCGGGCTGTGCGGCGCGATCGTGGCCGACATGGGCTACGGCCCGACCTTCGGCCGCGGGATCGCGGTGATCGCCCGGGCGGCCGGGCTGGTCGGGCAACTGCTCGACGAGGAGCGCGATCCGGTCGCCCGCAAGCTCTGGGACCGCGAGCGCGAGGACCCGGTCCGATGACCCGCGCCACGACCGTCTGCACAGGAAGGACACTGCCGTGACCGAGCTGGAAGGCCGCGTCGCCCTCGTCACCGGTGCCGCACGCGGCATCGGCCGCGCCTGCGCGCAGGCGCTGTACGACCAGGGGGCCGCCGTCGCGCTGCTCGACCTGGACCCCGGCGTCGTCGACACCGCGACGGCGGTGGACCCCACCGGGCGGCGGGCGATCGGCCTCACCGCCGACGTCGTCGACCTGGCCGGTGTGCGCTCCGCGGTCGAGCAGACCCGCGCACACCTGGGCGAGGTCGGGATCCTGGTGAACAACGCCGGCTTCCCGAAGGACGCCGTGCTGTCCAAGATGGACCCCGCCGACTGGCAGCGGGTGATCGACGTGATCCTCACCGGCTCGTTCAACTGTTCCAAGGCCGTGATCGACCCGATGCGCACCGCCGGCTGGGGCCGGATCGTGAACATCTCCTCGCGCAGCCACCTGGGCAACCCGGGCCAGACCAACTACTCCGCGGCCAAGGCCGGGCTGCTCGGGTTCACCCGGGCACTGGCGCTGGAGTCGGGCCGGTTCGGGATCACGGTCAATGCGGTCGCGCCCGGATTCGTCGAGACCGAGGGCATGCTGGCGCTGGACAACTACGACGTGCTCAAGGAGCGGTCGGTGGACAAGGCACCACTGCGCCGGGTCGGGACGCCCGCCGAAATCGCCGACACCGTCGCCTTCCTGGCCGGTCCACGGGCCTCCTACATCACCGGCGAGACGGTGCACGTGACGGGCGGCCGGTACTCGTGACCGCGCCGGTGTACTTCGACGACCTCGTGCCCGGCAGCAGCTGGACGACCGCGGGCCGCACGGTCACCGAGACCGACGTCGTGTCCTTCGCCGGGCTCTCGGGCGACTACAACCGTCTCCACGTCGACGCCGAGTTCGCGGCCACGACACCGTTCGGTGAGCGGGTCGCGCACGGGCTGCTGGTGCTCTCGGTCGCCTCCGGGCTGAGCACCCGCCTGGCGGTCAGCGAGGCGATGGCACCCAACATCCTGGGTCTGCTCGACCTGCAGTGCCGCTGGCCCGGGCCGACGCGGTTCGGCGACACGATCCACGTGGTCCTGACGATCGAGGACTGCCGGGCGACCAGCAGACCGGGCCGTGGGGTGGTGACGATGACCCGGGAGGTCGTCAACCAGCGCGGCGAGACCGTCATGGTCAGCACCTGGAAGCTGCTGGTCCGCGCCCGGGACGGAGCCTGAGGTGTCCTCCCTGCGGGAGGCGCCGATGCGGCCCTACCAGTGGCTGGTGGTGGCGATGTGCCTGCTGGTCAACACCGCGGACGGGTTCGACTTCTTCGTCATGGGCTTCGTACTGCCGCACCTGCCCGCCGACTTCGCGGGCGGTGCGGTCAAGGGGTTGCTGGTCAGCGCCGGCCTCGTCGGCATCGGGCTCGGCGCGCTGTTCGTCGCACCGCTGGCGGACCGGTTCGGTCGCCGCACCCTTCTCATCGCGGGGCTGACGGTCGACGTCGTCGGGATGGTGGCGAGTGCACTGGCACCCACAGCGGGGGTGCTGCTCGCCGCCCGGGTGCTCACCGGTGTCGGGGTCGGTGTGCTGAGCGCGACCTACATCGTGCTGGCCACCGAGTTCTCCTCGGCCCGGCGGCACAACCTGGTCGTCGGGATCATTGGGGTCGGCTTCCCGCTGGGCAGCACGCTGGCCGGAGCCGTCGGTCTCGCGGTCACCGTGGACGGCGGGGACTGGCGTGCCCTGTTCTGGGCCGGCGCGGCACTGAGCCTGGCCGTGCTCGTCGCCTCGGTCGTGCTGGTGCCCGAGTCCCTGGAGTTCCTGGCCGCCCGCCGGGACCCGAGGTCGCGGGAACGGGCCCGGCGGCTGGCTCGCCGGCTGCGGCTGGACGCACCGCCCGAACCCGGTCCCGCGGCCACCGCCCCGGACCGGGCACCGCGCGGCGGACTGCCCGCGCTGCTCGCCCCGCCGCTGCGGGCCGTCACCCTGCTGCTGTGGCTGGGCTACTTCGGGCTGCTGGCCGCGTTCTACTTCGTGTCCACGTGGACACCGCAGCTGGTCACGCTGGCCGGTGGTGACGCCGCACGGGGCGCGTTGACCGGGACCGTGCTCTCGGTCGGTGGCGTCCTCGGCTCGCTGCTGTTCGGGATCATCGGGTTGCGCGTCGGGGCGACCCGGGTGGCCTGGATCGCGTTGGCCGTCGCGGCCCTCGGGGTCGTGGTCTTCTCCCTGACCGTCAGCTCCCCGGCCGCGGTCTGGGTCGGCGGGATCCTGGGGTTGGCGGTGTTCGTGACCGTCGCGGCGTTCACCGCACTGGCCCCGCCCCGGTACCCGGTCCACCTGCGCGCGAGCGGGTACGGCGCGATGCTCGGCGTCGGCCGCGTCGGGGGGATCGTCGCTCCGGTGCTGGCGGGCGCGGCGCTGGCCGTCGTCTCCCCCGCCGCCATGTACCTCGCGAGCGCGCTCCCGCTACTGCTGGCGTTCGTCGCCGCGCTCGCCCTGGCCCGTCGCACGACCACGCCCGCCACAGCGCGCCGGCGCGCGGCCCGGCACTGACCTGCACGTCCAGTTCGATCCCCATCGGTTCACGTTCTGCAGAGAGGCACACCGTGAAGACACGCGCAGCGATCATGCGTTCGGCACCGGGCCAGTTCGAGGTCGTCGACATCGACCTCGACGAACCGCGGCGCGACGAGCTCCGCATCAAGCTGGTCGCGGCAGGGCTCTGCCACTCCGACGACCACGTCCAGACCGGCGACCTGGTCGTCGAGCACTTCCCCATGGTCTGCGGACACGAGGGGGCCGGGATCGTGGAGGCGATCGGCCCCGATACGAAGGGCTTCGAGATCGGCGACCACGTCGTGTTCTCGTTCATCCCCTCGTGCGGGCGGTGCCGCTGGTGCTCGGAGGGCATGTCCAACCTCTGCAACGCCGGCAAGTACATGATCAAGGGTTGCCGGCCCGACGACGACGTCGAGAGCTACCGGTTCAGCCTCGACGGCGAGCCGACCGGCCAGATGGGTGGGCTCGGCACGTTCGCCGAGCGGACCGTGATCTCCACGATGTCTGCGGTCAAGGTGGACAAGGATCTGGACCTGACCACGATCTGCCTGCTCGGCTGCGGGGTCGGCACGGGCTGGGGCTCGGCGGTCTACGCGGGCGAGGTCCGGCCGGGCGACGTCACGATCGTCATGGGCATCGGCGGCATCGGGATCAACGCCGTCCAGGGCGCCGCGCACGCCGGGGCCCGAGCGGTCATCGCGGTGGATCCGGTGGCGTTCAAGCGGGAGAAGGCCCAGGAGATGGGTGCCACCCACGTCTACGAGTCGATCGACGACGCCGCGGAGTACGCCCGCTCGATCACCGACGGCCAGGGCGCCGACGAGGCGATCATCACCGTCGGGGTCACCACCGGCGAGCACATCGCGCAGGGCTTCGCCGCCGTCCGCAAGGGCGGCACCGTCGTGGCCACCGGGATCGGCGACATGGCCGAGAAGGGCATCCCGGTCAGCCCGTGGGAGCTGTCGATGATGCAGAAGCGCATCCAGGGCACGCTGTTCGGCGCCAGCAACCCCGCCTCGGACATCCTGCGGCAGGTCGCGATGTACCGGGCGGGGCAGCTCAAGCTCGACGAGTTGATCACCCGTACCTACCGGCTCGACGACATCCGCCAGGGCTACGCCGACATGCACGCCGGGCTCAACATCCGCGGAATGATCGTCTTCGACTGATCCCGGTTCCGGGGCGCGGTGCGCTCGCCCGCGCCCCGGTCCGTCCACCGCCCCACGACGACCGGGAGCCTCCATGACCACGACCCCGATCCGCCCGCTCGACCGGCTCTACATCGACGGCCGCTTCACCGACGCCACCGGCGACGACACCGTCGCGGTCCTCAACCCGGCGACCGAGGAGGTGCTCGCCGAGGTCGCACAGGGCAGCGTCGCCGACACCGTCGCCGCGATCACCGCGGCCCGGCGCGCCTTCGACGACGGCCCGTGGCCCCGGATGCGTCCCGCCGAGCGGGCCGCCGTCCTCGCCCGGATGGCCGACGCCCTGCAGTCCCGCTACGACGCACTGGTCGACCTCAACGTCGCCGAGGCGGGCAGTACCCGGGCGATGGCGCACTTCCTGCAGGTCGCGACGCCGATCGAGCACCTGCACGACATGGCCGACCGGGCGCTGCCCGGGTACTCGTTCGCCGAGCCGATGGCGCACTACGCCAAACCGGGCTTCGGGCTGGGCTCCGGGGTCATCCGCCACGAGCCCGCCGGGGTCGCCGCGCTGATCACCCCGTTCAACTACCCGCTGTTCCTCAACGTCATGAAGGTCGCGCCCGCGCTGGCCGCCGGGTGCACCGCGGTGCTCAAGCCCTCGCCCTACACCCCGCTCGAGGCGCTGGTGCTGGGCGAGATCGCCGAGGAGGCCGGACTGCCGCCGGGCGTGCTCAACGTCGTCACCGGGGACACCGCGGCCGCCGAGGAACTGACCCGCAACCCGATGGTCGACGTCGTGAGCTTCACCGGCTCGGACGCGATCGGCCGGCTGGTCTACACCCAGGCCGCGGACTCGCTGAAGACGGTCGTGCTGGAGCTGGGCGGCAAGTCCGCCAACGTGATCCTGCCCGACTGCGACATCCAGGGCGCCGCGGCGTCGGTGGTGCAGGGACTGGCCACCCACGCCGGGCAGGGCTGCTCCCTGCTCACCCGGACCCTGGTGCACCGCGCGGTGCACGACGAGCTGGTCGCCGCGGTGACGGCGATGCTGGAGTCCGTGGTCGTCGGGAATCCGGCGGACGAGGCCACGACGATGGGCCCGCTGATCCGCGAGAGCCAGCGCGCGAGCGTCGAGGCGGCGATGGCGACCGCGCGCCACGCGGGCGCCGAGTTCGCGTTCGGTGGTGGGCGGCCCGCGCACCTGGACAAGGGGTTCTTCCTGGAGCCCACGCTGATCACCGGGGTCACCAACGACATGGAGATCTCACGCACCGAGCTGTTCGGCCCGGTCGGCGTGGTGATCGCGTTCGACGACGAGGAGGAGGGGATCCGGTTGGCCAACGACTCCGAGTACGGGCTCGGCGGAGGTGTCTGGTCCGGTGACCCGAACCGGGCGCTCGCGGTCGCCGAGCGGATCCGGGCGGGTTACATCAACATCAACGGCGGCGGGCCGTGGCTGTCACCGCACGGCCCGTTCGGCGGCTACAAGAACAGCGGTGTCGGCCGCGAGTGGGGCGAGTTCGGCATCGGTGAGTACCTCGTCGACAAGTCGATCACCTGGTCGGCGCGGTGAGCGCCCCGGTCGCGGTGGTGACCGGTGCCGCCCGGGGCATCGGCGCCGCCGAGGCACGCGATCTCGCCGGTCGCGGGTACGCACTCGTGGTCAACGACGTCGACGCCGCCGTGCTCGCCGCCGCAGACCTCGGTACCGGTCCGGTCGTACGGGTCCCCGGTGACGTCGGTGCGAGCGGCACGGCGGCCGAGCTGGTCGGGGCGGCGCTGGAACGCTTCGGCCGGGTCGACGCCGTGGTCTCCAACGCCGGTGTCCTGCGGGACCGGATGACGTTCTCGATGTCGGACGACGAGTGGGACGAGATCGTCCGGATCAACCTGCGCGGCACCTTCCTGCTGGTCCGGGAGGCGGGAGCGGCCTGGCGGGCCCGGTTCAAGCAGACGGGAGAGCCCACCGGCGGACGGCTGGTCACGACCAGCTCGCGGGCGGCGCTGCTGGCCAACCCCGGGCAGGCGAACTACGCGGCGGCCAAGGCCGGCGTCGCGACACTGACCCAGATCGCGGCGCGGGAGCTGCGCCGCTACGGCGTGACCTGCAACGCGGTCGCCCCACGGGCCGCGACCCGGCTGATGACCGGGGCGTTCGGGGAGATCGATCCCGAGCAGGAGAAGCAGTGGGCGCCCGAGCACGTGGCGGCGTTCGTCGGGTTCCTCTGCAGCCCGGCGGCACACGACGTCACGGGGCAGGTGTTCGTGGTCCACGGCGGCGAGGTCGCGCTCGCCCGGCCCTGGCAGGTCGGCGACCCGGTCACCGTCCACGGCGCCACCGACACCGCGCTGCGCGACCTGCTCGACGGCGCGTTCGGTGACGACCCGCCGGGGATCCCGGACTTCCGGATCGGGGAGGACTATCCGGGAGGGGCCCGGTGACCGTGGCCGTGCCGGCCGGGACACCCGGTTCGGTCGCCGAGGTCCTGGACCGGGCGGCGGCGACCGCACCGGACGCGCCCGCCCTCGTCGTCGGCGAGGAGGTGACGACGTTCTCCCGGTTGCGGGCAGGTGCACGCGCGCTCGCCGGCGGGCTGCGCTCGCTCGGTGTGGGGCCGGGTGACCATGTCGCGGTCTGGATGCCCAACGGCGAACCCTACGTGCGGGCCTTCTACGCGGCGGCCTACGCGGGCGCCGTCCTGGTCCCGATGAACACCTGGCACACCCCGCGCGAACTGGGCTACTGCCTGGCGCAGTCCGACGCCCGGGTCCTGCTGGCCGAGCCGGACGTACCGGGCACCGATGCAGGCGCGGTGCTCGCCGAGCTGCTCCCCCGGCTGGGCACGGCCGAGGGACCGGTCACGGGGTTCCTCTCGCCGCAGTTCCCGCAGCTGCGGGCCGTGGTCGTCGACGATCGCCGGTTGCCGGGCGCGGTGGGGCCGGTGACCGGGCCGTGTCCCGATCCACCGGACCCGCGACGGGCCGGCGATCCCGCCTACATCCTCTACACCTCCGGCACCACCGGCGCGGCGAAGGGCGTCGTGCTCCCGGCGGACGGGGTGCTGGCCGATGCCACACTGTTCGGCGAACGGCTCGGGATCACCTCGGGCGACCGGTACTACTGCCCGGTTCCCCTGTTCCATGCCGGTGGGGCGATCTTCGTCCTGCTGGCCGCCCACGTCCGCGGCGCCGCGGTGGTCACGCACACCCGGTTCGACCCGGTCCGCGCGCTCGCGGCGATCAGGCGGCACGGCTGCCGGATCACCGGCGGGTTCGAGGTCACGCACCTGAGGCTGCTCGATGCTCTCGACGCCGATCCCGGACCGGTTCCGCTGGAGGCGGCATGGTGGGTCGGGCCCGCGTCGTCGTGCGAGCGTGTGGAGAAGGCCCTGGGTGCGCGGTTGATGAACCTGTACGGCATGACCGAGGCGTCGGGGAACGTGTCCGCCACTCCCCTGGACCGGCCCCTTGCCGAACGGGCCACGACCATGGGCGTCGTCCTCGCCGAGCGGGTCGTCGAGGTGGTCGACCCGAGCTCCGGGGAACCGGTCGCCACCGGCGAGGCCGGCGAGATCCGGGTGTCGGGCTGGGGCCTGATGTCGGGCTACTACCGGATGCCCGACCGCACGGCCGAGAAGTTCGACGAGCGCGGCCGGTTGCGCACCGGCGACCTGGGCACCCTCGACGACGACGGGGTGCTCCGCTTCGCCGGGCGTGCCGACGACGCCCTGAAGGTCGGTGGGGAGAACGTCGCCCCGCAGGAGGTCGAGGAGGTCCTGACCGGGCACCCGGCCGTCGAGGAGATCGTCGTCGCGGGTGTGCCCGACCCGGTGTACGGGCACGCGGTGGTGGCCGCCGCCCGGTTGCGGCCCGGTGCCCACGCGGACGGAGAGGCCTTGCGCGCCTGGGCCCGGGAGCGTCTGGCCTCGTACAAGGTTCCCCGCCGGATCGCCGTGGTCGACGACTTCCCTCGCACGTCCACCGGAAAGATCCGCCGCCGCGAGATGGCCGCACGTCTGGAGCAGCAATGACCGTCCGTACCGTGACCGGCGACCTCGACGCCGACCAGCTCGGCCGCACACTGGTGCACGAGCACGTCTTCACCGGCCTGCCGGGCCTGGAGCTCGACGGCAGGCTGCAGCTCGATGCCGACTCCGCCGTCGAACGCGCGGCGAGCTGGCTGACCGCAGCGGCCGGTCACGGTGTCGGCACCGTCGTCGATGCGACACCGATGAACTGGTACCGCCGGCCCGACCTGATGCGCCGGATCAGCGAGCGCAGCGGCGTCGCCGTCGTCGCCAGCACCGGGCTCTACACCGAGCGGATGGGCTGGCCGTTCCATCTGAAGCTGCTGCGGGCCACCGAGCTGGCCGACGTGTTCACCCGCGAGATCGAGCACGGTATGGCCGGTACCGACGTGCGGGCCGGGATGATCAAGATCGCGACCGGGCAGGAGAGCGTCGGCAAGTACGAGCGTCGCGCGATCGAGGCGGCCGTGCTCGCCCAGCAGCGCACCGGTGCCGGGATCCTCACCCACAACGAGGGCCCGACCGGGGCGCTGCAGCAGCTCGAGGCGTTCACCGATGCCGGGGCGGACCTGTCGCGGGTCCTGATCGGACACTGCGACAACAGCACCGCCGCGGAGTACCACCGCGAGATCGCCGAGCGCGGCGCGCACGTCGGTTTCGACCGGGTCGGTCACTACACGATCACCCCGGACGGTCCCCGCCACGAGGCGATTCTCGCGCTGCTGGGTACCCACCCGGACCGGGTCCTGCTCAGCCACGACGCCGTCGCGGCCTCGCTGGGCGAGTTCTTCAGCACCGAGGAGGACCCGCGCTGGGAGGAGTTCGGGTTCACCTTCCTGTTCCGGGAGGTGCTGCCGTGGCTGGTGGACCGCGGTGTGAGCACCGAGGTGCTCGACCGTGTCCTCGTCGACAACCCGCGGCGCCTGCTCGCGGGCTGAGAACCGGCGCAGGGAGCCGCCCACGTTGCACGGCACGTGCCGAGCCCGCCCGGGATGCTGCTCGGGCCGCCGGCGGGGTCGCTACGGTCGGCACATGTCGACCACCGGCGCGGCCCACGACGTCGTCGTGCTCGTACGGCCCGGGGTGCTGTCCATGGAGCTCGGGCTGATCCACCAGATCTTCGGCCGGGCCCGCCTGGCGGACGGCGCGTTCGGCTACCGGGTCCGCACCTGCGCGCTGCGACCCGGCCGGATCGCCACCGACGCGGACTTCGCCGTCGGTGTCGACCACGGGATCGAGATCCTGGAGACCGCGGGAACGGTCGTCGTCCCGGCCTCCTACGCCGCCGACGAGGAACCCGGCGTGCTCGACGGCGGTCTGCGCGAGGCACTCACCGGCCTGCCGTCGTCGACCCGGATCGCGTCGATCTGTACCGCCGCGTTCGTGCTGGCCGAGGCCGGGCTGCTGGACCGGCAGCGCGCGACCACGCACTGGATGGCCTTCGACCACTTCCGGCGGCGGTTCCCCGACGTCGTGCTCGACCCCGACGCACTGTTCACCGACAACGGGCGCGTCCTCACCTCCGGCGGCGACGCGTGCGGGATCGACATGTGCCTGCATCTCGTCCGGCGCGATCTCGGCTCGGCGGTGGCGAACGAGGTGGCCCGGCGGACGATCGTGCCTCCGTTCCGGCGCGGCGGCCAGACCCAGTACATCCCCCGGGCGGCCCCCGGGACGGACCGTGCGCCGGCCCTCACCGAGCTGCGCGAGCACCTGCTCGCCGATCTCGCCCGGCCGGTGACGCTCGCCGACCTCGCGGAGCGGGCCGGCGTGAGCGTCCGGACCCTCAGCCGGCGCTTCCGTGACGAGATCGGGATGAGCCCGCTGGAGTGGATGCTGCGCCAGCGCGTCGCGGTCGCGCGCGAGCTGCTCGAGACCACGGACCTGCCGGTCGAACAGATCGCCGGCCGTTGCGGGTTCGGATCCGGAGCAGGCCTGCGACGACACTTCACCGATGCGGTCGGGGTCTCCCCCCGCTCCTACCGGTCCACCTTCCGAGGACCGTGATCGTCCCCGCCGCGATCGCGGCACCGACCAGGACGACCGACGACGGACCGAGCACGGATGCGGCCGAGACCGGGACCCCGAACACGACGAGGGTGAGGACCGCCGCACGCAGCGCGGCCCGGACCGGGTCGGGGCCACCGGCGCCGCCGTCGCCGAGCAGCGGCACGAGGACCAGCGTCGCGACGAACATCAGCGCCGCGAGCGCGAGGACGACGGTTACCGCCGACGGCGCGAGCGTGACCGCGGCCAGGAGCACTCCCGCCAGGATCGTCCCGGACTCGGCGGCGACGGGACGGGCTCGGCACTCGGGGTTCGACATGTCTCCACGGTGGTCGGCCGCGACGTCGACCCACAGTGGCCGGAGCGACAACCACCGCACAGATCCGGCCACGACCGCGGCGGTCACGCAGGGGCGCCGAGCGGCGGGTGCTCGAGGACGCGTGGCGCGTACTCGACCAGCTGGATGCCGCCGTCGAAGGTGCGGTGCTCGATCATCGTCAGGGCGAGGTCCGGATAGCCGTCGTAGATCCGTTCTTCGCCCGTCGCCCCGGTGATCACCGGGAACATCACGACCCGGAAGCGGTCGACGAGCCCGGCACGGAGCAGGGACCGGCACAGGCTGAGGCTGCCGATCGTGCTGAGGAGCCCCGAGCCGTTCTCCTTCATGGCGCGGACCGTCTCGACGGCGTCGTCGCGGACGAGTGTGGAGTTCGCCCAGGCCGGTGGCGCCTCGAGCGAGGCGGAGAACACCACCTTGGCCGCCTGCGTGAGCTCGTCGACCGACGCCTGTTCCTCGGCTCTGAACTCGTCCTGGCCGCCCGGGACCTCGCCGCCGGCGAAACCCGACATCAGGCGGTAGGTGTTCGCTCCCATCAGGTAGGTGACCTCGGGCTGCTCGCCGAGCCAGGCGAGATACTCCGGACTCTCGAGGCCCCAGAACCCGGGCCACCCCTCCCCTGATGCGTAGCCGTCGAGCGAGGTGATGAAGTCGACGAGAAGCTCTGACATGGCGGGGTCCCTTCCTCGGTGTCACGAGGGTGGACCGGCCCGGGGCCACGGACTCATCGTGTCCGGGGCGCCCGGCCGTCGTTCACGGGGCGCAGCGCCCGCTGACGAGCTCGTCGGCGTCGAGCGGGCTCACCGCCCGGTGCCACGTCGTGCCGTCGACGACCAGGGGGCCGAGGTTGCACGGGCCGAGACAGCCACAGGGCGTGACCTGTGTCGTGGTGCCCTTCGCCGCCGCGGACAGTGCGCGGTGGGTCTCCCCCGCGCCGTGGACGAGGCAGCGTGGGCCGCGGCAGACGAACAGGTGCCGGTGCGGGACGTCGAGCTCGGAGAACGCCGGACTCACGAACGCGTTCGCCGATGCGGTCACCGGCTCGCCCTCGGCGCCGGCCAGCCGGGCGACGGTGGAGGCGACGAGGCCGGTGAGTCCGGGCGCGATGCGGACCTCGGGTCCGGACGTCGCGGTGGCGCGGAGGTGGTGCGCCACGGCACGACCGATCCAGGTGACCAGGTAGCGGTCGGCGGGGACGGCGAGCGGGATCACCAGCACCGATCCGACGCCGTCGCGGGCGAGCTCGTCGAGGACGGCCGGCACCGTCGGGTCCTGCTGGTCGAGGTAGGCGATGTGGACCGCGTCCGGGACCTGCCGGGCGACCGCGCGGGCGAGCCCTTCCATCGACCGGCGATCCACTCCGGCCGGCGTGGGCCGGGCGACCAGCACCAGCGCACGTCCGGTCACCGGCGGCCTCGGCCGTGACGGGTTCGCCGGCAGCGAGCCGTGGATGACATCTGAACAGGCTCTCATGTGTTGACCGGCTCCGCGCCGGCGGTGCGATCCGGACAGTGACGACGTGCCCGCGCGTCGGTGCCGGGTAGGGCGGAAAGGGTTTGCCGCCGTGCCCGACCCGGACCATGGTCACAGGCGTGGGGCGACGGATCGGTGTGATCGGGCTCGGGCCGCAGGGGCGGTACCTGGCTCGTTGGGCGGACCGGCTCGGCTTCGAGGTCGTGATCGGCTGCGAGACCCGCGATGTCGACGATCCGGGGTCGATCCCCAGGACCCGGGACTGGGCCGAGCTGCTTGGCGCGGGTCTGGACGGCGTCGTCCTGGCGGACGACTTCGACACCCACGCGCCGCGCGCCGTCGCGTTCCTCGATGCCGGTGTGCACGTGCTGTCCGAGACCGCGGCGTGTGCCAGTGAGGCGGAGGGGCGAGACCTCGTCGCAGCGGCAGACGCCTCACCAGCGAGCTACTCGTTCGCCGAGAACTATGTCGCGTTGCCCCACGTGCGGTCGATCGCCCAGGTCGTGGCCGCCGGCGAGGTCGGCGACATCGAGTTGATCGAGGCCGAGTACCTGCACGGTCTGGGGCCCGCGGCGCTGCAGGACCTTCTCGGCGCACCCGGGCACTGGCGCAACCGGATCTCGCCGACGGCCTACTGCACCCACACCCTCAGCCCGGTGCTCGCGATCACCGGCGCCCGGCCGGTGTCGGTGGCCGCGCACGGTATCGGGCCGCCGGGGCGGGAGACCGCGGTCGTGCTGGTGGTGCGGTTGTCCACCGGCGCGCTGGCCGTGGCCCGCCACGGGTTCCTGCAGGGCGAACCGGACAGCCACTGGAGCTGGGTATCGGTACGCGGGACGCGCGGACTCGTCGAGTCCCGCCGGATGCCCGGGGCCGATGCCTGGTCGATCCGGCTGCGGAGCGAACCGTGGGCGAGCCCGACCGGCGCGGTACGTGAGCAGGTGAGGGTGCCGGAGCGGGTGTCCGGCGGCGATCGGGACGAGCCCGGCTCCGCGGGCACGGTCGGGGTCCTGGAGGCGTTCAGAGCCTGTCTCGACGATGGCGCGCCGCCGTTGGTGCCGGTGCGTGCCGCGGTCGATGCCTCGCTGGTCGGTGTCGTCGCCGCCGGGTCGCTCGCCGCCGGCGGTACGCCGGTGGCGGTGCCCCGGATCTGAGACGGGACCACGGACCGGTCGCCGACGGCGGTCGCGTGCCCGCCGGCGGTGCCCGCGGGTCAGGCGTCGTCCCGGCGACGGGGATCGACGAAACCGGACTCGTAGGCGGCGACGACGGCCTGGGTGCGGTCCCGGGACCCGGTCTTGGCGAGCACTCCCGCGACGTGGGTCTTCACGGTCTCGACACCCAGGTAGAGCTCGCGGGCGATCTCGGCGTTGGACAGACCCCGCGCCATCAGTGCCAGCACCTCACCCTCGCGGGCGGTCAGTCCGGCGTCCTGCAGGCGGTCGCCGCCGTCGGGGGCGAATCCGGCAGCCAGTCCACGCAGCGCCGCAGGGAACAGCAACGACTCCCCCGCCGCGACGGTGTGGACGGCGCGGACGATGTCGCGCGGTGGGGTGCGTTTGAGCAGGAACCCCGTCGCTCCGGCGCGCAGGGCGTCGTAGACGTAGCGGTCGTGGCCGAAGGTGGTCAGCACCAGCACCCGCGGCGCGTCGGGACGACGGACCAGGTCCCGGGTGGCGGTGATGCCGTCCACACCGGGCATCCGGATGTCCATCAGGACGACGTCGGGCCGCAGTCGTGCCACGAGACCCGGGGTCTCGGCGCCGTCGGTGGCCTCACCGAGCACCGTGAGGGCGGGGTCCGCGTCGAGCACGGCGCGCAGTCCGGTGCGGACGAGCTCGTCGTCGTCGACCAGGAGCAGCCCGGTGGTCATGTCGGTTCCCGATCGTGCGTCGTGGGGGACGACTCCTCCGCGGTCGTCCCACGGGTCGAGCCGGGCCCCGAAGGGCCTGTGGGTGTGGAGGGGAAGCGGGCGTGCAGGACCCAGCGGTCCCCGTCGGGGGCGGCGCGGACGGTGCCGCCGAGCAGTGCGACACGCTCCCGGGCTCCGGCGAGGCCACGCCCGACGCGGCGCTCCCGGGCTCCGTCCCCGCCGGCGGTGATCGTGTTGGTGATCGTGAGGTGCAGCCCGCTCCCGCTCCGGCGCAGACGCAGCTCGACCGGTCCGGGACCGGCGTGGCGCAGGGCGTTGGTGAGTCCTTCCTGGGCGAGCCGGTAGGCCTCCCGGGACACCACCGCGGGGACCCCTGCGGCCGGGTCCACGTCGTGGTGCAGGTCGAGTCCGGCGGCACGCGCCGAGGCGAGCAGGGGCTCGAGCGAGTCGAGGTCGCGGACCGGTTGCGGGGTGTCGCCGTCGTCCCGGAGCAGGCCGAGTACGTGGTCGAGGTCATCGAGGGCGGCGCGGCCGGTCGTGGCGATCGCGTCGAGGGCACGGGCGACGAACGACGGATCGGTGCTGAGCAGTTCGGCGGCCGCCGCGGCCTGCATGGTGGACACGGTCAGGGCATGGCCGACCGAGTCGTGCAGCTCGCGCGCCAGCCGGGTGCGCTCGGCCTGCCGGTCGGCGCGCCGGTGTGCTCGTGCCAGTTGTTCGGCGAGCTCGGCGGCGCGCCGCTGTCCGGGGTCCGGTCCCAGGAGTGCCGGCGCCAGACGGGCCTGTAGTGCTCCGGCCGCGGCGAGCGCGGTGAGCACCGCGGGGACCGGCAGCAGTGCCAGCGGCGCGGTCCACCATGCCGCGAGGCCGGTCGGCAGCGGTGGGTACTGCTCCCACGGGGTGGCGACCAGGGCGACGGTGACCGGCAGCGCGACCAGGAGCGCTGCCGCGGAGACCGCGCCCAGTGCGGTGCAGACCAGCAGCCATCCGGCCGCACGGAGCCGGGTCGTCAGTGGGACCGGGCTGCCTGCCGGGTCGTCGGGCAGGTCGACGCCGAGCAAGGCACGGGCCGCGGCGATGAGGAGCTCGCGCACGCCGGGAAGGACGGTGACACCGATCGCGAGCAACACCACCGTGACGGTCAGGCCGACCATGGCGCCGGCGCCCACGCCGCCGGCCGCGGTGCGCACCAGTACCCAGGCGGCTCCCAGGTACGGCAACAACACCACCGCGCCGAGCAGTACGTGGAGTACACGGCGACAGGTGCGGCCCGCGGCCCACCCCGTCGGCGTCGTCAGCGTCGTCCACGACGGCGATCCCCCCACGCGGGAATCGTCGCAGACGGGGCCCTCCGGCCGTTCCCTCCTGCGAGGGAGATCGTCCACCCGCGAAGGGGAGGCCGACGTGTGCCCGGGTGGCCAGCCTGGGTCCATGACCCCACACGATGTCCACGGCACGCCGACCGCCCGCCGCATCCTCGGCGCGGCTGCCGCCCTCGCGACCCTGCCCTACGTGACGATGAAGATCGCCTGGCTCACGGGGAACCCGGTCGGTGTCACCGACCCACGCATCCTGGAGGGTGCGGGTATGCCGGTGATGAACGCGATCACCGTGCTGCTCGATCTCTGCGTGGTCGCACTCGCGGTGGCGCTGGGTAGCCGGACGGCCCTGCGGTTCCCGGTCCTGCCGGTCCTCCTGCCGGCGTGGGTCGCGACCGGCCTGTTGGTCCCGATCGCGCTGGTGTCGCTGCCGATGACGCTGGTGCTCCCGCCGGCGACGGCGACGGGGATGGCCACCTGGGTGCACCCGATGGTCTACGGCGGGTTCACCGTGCAGGGAGTGTGCCTGCTGACCGCGTTCGCCCTGCTGGCACGCGACCGTTGGGGTGCCCGGGTCACGACGCATCACCGGGCCGAGGACGCGGCGCGACCGCTGTTGCGGGCTCTCGCCGGGGGCGGTGCAGTGACCGCGGCTGTCGCTGCGGGGCTGCGGGTCGTCGGCGGGTGGGGCTCGGGGGATCCGGTCGTACTGGTCCCTGCTGTCGTGACCGCGGTGCTGATCGTCATCGGCGTGGCCGGGATCGTCGGTCTGACGGCCGGCCGCCCGGGATGGCCCGTGGCGGTGGCAGCCTGGGTCGGGAGCGCGGTGGCGTTCGCCGACGGGCTGTACGCCACCGCGACCACCATGGGTGCGACCGAGCTGGCGGTCGGTGGCGGGTCGCCCGCCACCGGGGTCGCACACGTCGCGGGCCTCCTGGCCGGGTTCGCGCTCGCCGTGGCCGGACTGCTGTCGATGTCGCGGCCCGGCGCAGCCCTGCCCGGGGCCGGCCACGGTGTGCCGGACGAGATCCGCGTGCAGAGCCCGGTCGCCCGGTCGGCACGGGGCTGAGCCCCGGTTCCCGGCCGGCACCGCCTCGATGCCCGCTCAGACGAGCCCGATCGTGGCCACGACGACCAGGACGGCGAGGACGGCCAGCGCGGTCACGGTGATGACGGTGGTGCGCAGGCGGTGACGGCCGGGACCGGCATCGCGGGTGTCGTCGAGTTGGGTCAGGGTCTGCTCGACCGCGGGCGCGGGCCGGTCGGTCCGCCCGGCCCGGGATCCCACGGACACCGACGGCGGCGCCGGCCCGGGCGTCGTCGAGGGCCGGGGAGCTGCGTGGCCGGTCGTCGCGGCCAGTTCGAGCGTTCCTGTGGGCGGCTCGAGGCGGACCAGCGCCGCGGCCACGGCCCCGGCGTCGGGGAACCGGTGGGCAGGCTCCTTGACCAGCGCCCGCAGCACGACGTCGTCGAGGCCGGCCGGGATGCCGGGCCGCAACGCGGACGGCCGGGGTGGTGGTTCCCGGAGCTGGGCCAGCACGACCGTCAGGGGTCGGGACGGGTGAACGGTGGGCGTCCGGGCGCAGGATGATGTTGCCGGGGCTGACGTCCCGGTGCACCACCCGGGCCGGTGGGCGGCCGCGAGTGCATCGCACACCGCGCGGCCGCCAGAGGTACCGGCAGCGGTCCGGTGCGGTCGAGCCGCCGGTCGAGCGACTCGCCTCGACGTAGGCCATCACGACGAACACCCCGGAGGCCGTGACGCCGACGTCGTGCACCTCGACGACGCCGGGGTGGTCGATCGCGGCGATGGCACGGGCCTCGTCGCGGAGGCGTCCCACCTGCTCGGCGTCCTCGGAGTCCTCGGCGCGGAGCACCTTGACCGCGACCGGTCGGTCGAGGTCACCGTCGTCGGCGAGGTAGACCCGCGACATGCCACCCTCGCCGAGCAGCTCCCGCACGCGGTAACGCCCGGCGAGCAGGTGGCCGGCGCCGACGGCGGGCGGCTCCTCCCCCGCTCCGGGTACGGGAGGACCGGTCACGGCGCCTGCAGCCCGCGGTGGGTGGTCTCGGGGTGGCCGGCGCCGACGAGCTCGTCGAACAGGTACTGGTAGTCGACCATCGCCAGCCGGAGCTGCTCGGTGCCGGCCTCGTCGTGGGTGTCGGCGACGGCGACCGTGTGGGCGGCGCGGTAGTGCCCGACCAGGTCGGGATGGTGGACCGAGATGACCTGCTCGCGCTCGGAGTAGTGCTCGACGGGGTACCCGCGCGCCCGCATGACCTGCAGGATCAGCAGATCGGCGTCCCGCAGTCCACTGCGCGGGGTCTGTACGAAGGAGTTCTGCGCCTGCACCCACGAGCCGGTGAACCGTTCCCGTTCGTCGGCGTCGAGGGTGCGTACGTCGAGCTCGCGACGCCGTCGCAGGCGTCGCTCGAGCTCGGCCTCTCCGGCAGTGCGGCCGCCGGCCTGGTCGAGGACGTGGTCGTACTCCGGCCCGAAGTGACGGTGCAGCACGGCCCTGCGGCGCCGGCGGCGGCAGGGGGCCTCCCCCTGGGCGCACCGTCGTGACGGGGTCGGGCGTCGTCGGTTCGTTGACGTCGAGTTGGCGTCAACGAAACATTGACAACGAGTGTGACGAGTTCGGGCGTTTCGTCCGGCACCCCCGTCGCAGCGCACCGCAACGGTGACGGGCTGATCCCCCGTGACGGCCGTCCCGGGCATAGGTTGGTCGGCGTGAAGGTCCTGTTGCTCGAAAACATCCACCCCGGCGCCGCCGAGGCGTTCGAACGCGCGGGCTTCGAGGTCGAGACCCGGCCCGGCTCGCTCAGCGGCGACGAGCTCCTCGAGGCCGTGTCCGGCGTGCAGTTGCTCGGCATCCGATCGAACACCACCGTGACACCCGAGGTGCTCGACGCCGCCAAGGATCTGCTGGCCGTCGGCTGCTTCTGCATCGGCACCAACCAGATCGACCTCGAGGCGGCCGCCGAGCGCGGCATCGCCGTGTTCAACGCGCCGTACTCCAACACCCGCAGCGTCGTCGAGCTGGTGATCGGCGAGATCGTCGTCCTGGCGCGGCGGCTCACCGAGAAGACCCAGCGGATGCACGAGGGGGTCTGGGACAAGTCCGCGAAGGGGGCGCACGAGTTCCGCGGCCGCACCCTGGGCATCGTGGGGTACGGCAACATCGGTACCCAGCTGTCGACGATGGCCGAGGCGATCGGCCTCCGCGTGGTCTTCTACGACACCGCGGACCGCCTCGCCCACGGCAACGCCCGCCGGATGCCGTCGCTGGACGCGCTGCTGGCCGAGTCCGACGTCGTCTCGATCCACGTCGACGGACGCCCGGGCAACGCCGGCCTCTTCGGCGCCGACCAGTTCGCCACGATGAAGCCCCGCTCGATGTTCATCAACGCCTCCCGCGGCATGGTGATCGACGAGCAGGCGCTGCGGGAGAACATCCTCTCGGGCCACATCGCCGGTGCCGCCGTCGACGTGTTCCCGGTGGAGCCGAAGGCCCAGGGCGACACGTTCGAGTCCCCGCTGCGCGGGCTCGACAACGTCATCCTGACCCCGCACATCGGCGGCTCCACCCAGGAGGCGCAGGAGGGCATCGGCCACTTCGTGTCGGCGAAACTGGTCGACTTCGTGACCGGTGGTGCCACTCCCCTGTCGGTCAGCCTGCCCAACGTCGGCGCCCCGAACCCGGCCGGCGTGTTCCGCATGGCGTACCTGCACACCAGCAAGCCGGGGGTGCTGGCCGACATCAACCGGCTGCTCGCCGACGCCGGGGTCAACGTCACCGGTCAGTCGCTGTCGACCTGGGGCGACCTGGGCTACGTGCTGACCGACACCGACCGTGTCCTCCCCGACGACGTGCTCTCCGCGCTGGGGAGGGCCGCGCAGACGGTGTGGCTGCGCTCGTTCCCGCTCTGACTCAGGCGCAGGCGCCGAACGCCTCGACGTCCGACGGGTGCATCGGGCCGTGCTCGCCGTGATGCACCACGAAGTCGACCCGGCTCGGGCGGCGGAACAGTCCGCCGCCCGACGGGCGCCGGTACACCAGCGGCGCGCACCGGTACCCGAACAGCGCCCGTGCCCAGCCCTCGGCCTCACCCCGGGGCAGGACGGTGCCGTCCCGGGTCGCGACGGTCAGCTCCCAGATCCCGACGCCCGCGGCCGGAGCCTCGTCGTCCGGTGCGGTCGACGCGACAAGCACCAGCCCGGACCCGCCGCGCAGGGCCGTGACCTCGACCTCGCTGCGGTGGCGGTCCGGCACCGGATGCGGATACGGGTGGGCGAGCAGGCCGACCCGCAGCCGGGTCACGTCGTCCCCGTACCGCGCCTGGATCACCTGCGCGAGATCCACCGATCGTTTGCGGCGCAGGTCCGCGTTGACCAGGCCGGTCTCGACCGTCATGCCCGTGGCCCCATTTCCGTCCCCGCGACGGCGGCGGACGGCGGCCCCCGTGCGGGCCGCCACCCACGGGACGTGCGTCGGCCCGCCGCAGCGGGGCGGCCGGCGCCCCGGTGGAGGACCGTCGAACGGTCTGGCGTCGGCGCCGTGTTCTACGGCTCGTAGAGTATTCTAGATCACACTCCGCGCACAG
This sequence comes from Pseudonocardia sp. EC080619-01, assembly GCF_001420995.1. Classification (NCBI taxonomy): domain Bacteria; kingdom Bacillati; phylum Actinomycetota; class Actinomycetes; order Pseudonocardiales; family Pseudonocardiaceae; genus Pseudonocardia; species Pseudonocardia sp. EC080619-01. The sequence continues at coordinate 5,982,547 of NZ_CP012184.1, forward strand.
GCGAGGGCGGGATCACATGATCGCCGGGTCACACCCGTCCGGCCGAGCGTGACGGGTCCAGCACCAGCACCACGTGGACGCTGTTCGGGTCGTCCGGGTAGTCCGCGAACGGCGGGCAGGGGGTGAACCCGTGCCGGGCGTAGAGCCGGCGGGCCGGGGCGAAGAACTCCATGGAGCCGGTCTCCAGGTGCAGCGTGCGGTACCCGCGCCCGCGGGCGACGCCGATCAGGTGGACGAGGAGCCCGGCCGCGACGCCCCGCCCGCGCGCCGCCGGTGCCGTCCGCATCGACTTGATCTCGCCGCCGTCCGGGCCGAGCTCCTTCAGGGCACCGCAGCCGAGCACCGTGCCGTCGTCGTCGCGGACCGTCCAGACGGTGACGGCTGGGCCCCGCAGGCCGTCGAGATCGAGCACGTGGGTGCTCTCCGGCGGCGACTGCGCCCGCATGTCGGCGAGATGCCCGGAGAGGAACTCCGCGATCTCCGTTCCGGCGAGGTCGTCGATCACCATGTGCACCCGGACACTCTGCCGCACCGTCCGCCACGCCCGGCGTGTCGTGCGGGTTCCGCGCCCCGGCGGACCCGTCGTTATGCTCGCGACGACGCCGGAGCGACTTCCGGTCGGCGACGCGAGAGGAACGGCAGTGGCGAAGGTCGAGACGGTCCGGCTCGTCGACGACATCAGCGGCGACGAGGCCGACGAGACCGTCGACTTCGGACTCGACGGCCGGCGGTTCCGGATCGACCTGACCTCCGCCCACGCCCGCGCCCTGCGCGAGGGGCTCGCGCCCTTCCTGGGCGCCGCCCGCTCCGCCGGGTCGGCCCGCGACCACGGCCGCACGGCACCGGCCGCCACGCCGGGCGGTGCCGGGGCCGGGTCCGCGGGTGCCGCTCCCGGGGCCGAGGGCTCCGGTGCCGCCGTCCGTGAGCACAACCGCGCGGTCCGGGAGTGGGCCCGGGAGAACGGGTTCACCGTCTCCGAGCGGGGCCGCATCCCGTCCGAGGTCGCCGAGGCCTACCGGCGGGACGAGGCCGCCGCGTCCGGCACGACCGCGGGCACGACCACGACCGCGGGCACGAAGCCCGCCCGCACGGCCGGGCCGACCACGACGGAACCGGCCGCCGAGAAGCCCGCCACCACGGAGGCGAGCGCCGTGGAGCAGGCACCCGAGCCGGTCGCGGCACCCGCCACCCGGCAGTCGACGGCTCCCGCGGTCGAGTTCAGCGGCTGACCGGCGGGAGGCACCGGCGATGGCGGTGGCCGCGGCCGCGACCTGGGTGTGGCTCGGCATGGTGCTGGCGATCTCGTTCCTGGAGGCGCCGCTGAAGTTCCGCGCGCCGGGGATCACGACCGCACTCGGGGTCGGTATCGGGCGCCTGGTGTTCCGGGCGCTGAACGTCGCCGAGCTCGTCCTGCTCGCCGTCGTCGCGGTCGCGCTGGTCGTCGCCGGGACACCGGTCCCGGCGTCCCTGCTCGCGGCGGCCGCCGCCGTCGTGCTCGCGGTCCAGCTCCTCGTGGTGCGCCCGGCACTGACGCGGCGTTCGAACGTGCTGCTGCGCGCCGGGAGCGCGGCGCCCGGGCCCCGTTCGCCGGCCCACCTCGGCTACGTCGCGCTCGAGCTGGTCAAGGTCGGCGTGCTCGTCGCGCTCGGCGTCGCCGCCCTGTCCTGAGGCGCTGTCACGTCGCGCTGCCCGGGGAGACGGGTCGCCCCGGGCAGCGCGACGCGTGTCAGCGGCTCGGCGACGGGATGCCGGGCGGCGGGGCCGGCAGCGGCCCTGGGCTGTAGAGCCCGGACCGGAGGACGTCGGAGCGTTCCAACGTCGGCCGCACCGCGTTCGGGCGGTAGGGCTGGATCGCCTGGACCTTGCCCCAGTCCCGGCCCGGGTCGCCCTCCAGGTAGGTCGGCAGCTCGTTCTGCTTTCCGATCACCGTGATCCAGCCGAGCGGGCCGCCGGCCTGCGGCGTCGACCAGCCCTCGCCGTCGACCCGCATCCGGCTGCCGTCGGCCTGCAGCCGGTAGGCGGGGACCTCCGCGATCCCACCGGCGGTGGAGAACGGGCGCAGGCAGGGGCTCGCCAGCGACACCGGGTACTCGAGGAACATCGCCTGGTTCCCGACGACCGCCGACAGCGGCGCCAGCTGCGGGGCGCGCAGCGGGGCCACCGCGAGCCACCCGTCGGCCCCCAGCGAGTTGTCCTGCGCCACCAGCCGGACCTCGGTCGCGGCGCGGGCGGCCTCCGGCAGGTCGAACCGCAGCTCACGCCACGGCATCTCCTCGCCGCGGCCGTCGTCGAGGGTGGTCTGCTCGACCACTCGCACCCGGCCGTCGGACAGTCTCGTCGCGTACTGCACGGTCAGCTTGTTGCCGCCGCCCAGCCGGCCCGCCGCCGTCACCACCAGCGGGGTGGCGCCGGCGCGCTGCTCGGCGGTCAGCTGCGTCCACGGGGTGCGCAGCGTGCCGGTGCCGCGACCGGACGAGTCGTAGCTGCCGAAGGCCGGGGCGGCGTCGCTGCCCAGCCCGCCCGAGAGCACGTACTCGAACCCGGAGACCCCGGACCCGCCGCCCGTCGGCGGGACACCGTCGCGGCGGAAACCGGAGCCTCCGCTGGTCGGTTCGAGCAGCTGGGCCTCCGGGCTGTTCGCCGGGACGACGCCGGGTGGCAGCGGCGCGGGGGTCGCCGTCGACTCCCCCGGCGGGGGCGGCGACGCGACCGTCGGCAGCAGGTCGGGGTTGGCCGGGGTCGCCATGCCCGTCGGTTCCGGGGCGGGTGCGAGCACGCCGTCGGCCGGGCGCCGCTCGGCGAACACCTGGCTCGCCAGGCCACAGGACCCGCCGAGCGGGTTCGACAACGCGTCGGAACCCATCGACCAGGTGCCCGAGCGGGCCTGCATGGCCGCGCCCATCGACCACAGGTTGAACGTGACGAGCAGAGCGCACAGCACGGCCAGCGGGGCCGACGTCAGCCGCAGCCGCCGCGTGGCGTCCAGCGCGGCCGACGCGTCGCGGCGCCAGTCGCGGGCCCGCCACCAGCGCCCGATGAGCGGCAGCCGTCCGATCGCGCGTTCGAGCCCGGCGAGCTGGTCGGGGTGCCGGTCCTCGCGGATCCCCCGCAGGTGCTCGACCCCGGCGCCCGCGGCCAGCAGCAGCGCGACGACCAGCAGCACGCTCGACGCCTCGTAGCCGCCGATGAGGACCTGCTGGTCGGCCCAGGGCACACCCCAGTTGTTCGTGTACCACCAGGTGTTGGGCCCGGCCGCGGACAGCGCCGCCACGAGGAACGCGGCCGCCAGGAACGCGAGCCGGTTGCGCAGCGACCGCAACGCGTCGGACCCGGTCGCGATGGCCGCCAGCGCGACCATCCCGGCGCCGAGGCCGACGAGGTCGCCGAAGTGGTGGGTCCACTTGGTCGGGGTCATCGCGAAGATCAGCAGGGCGATGACGGTGCTGCCGACGAGCCGCTGGGCCGGCCCGAGCGCCGCGCCGGGGATCCGGTTCCGCCGGATCAGGACCACGACGCACGCGAGCGTGCAGAGGATGACGAGCAGGATCGGGAACCGGCGGGCGATCGACCCGTCGGCCAGGCTGCCGAACAGCGGCGCGTACCGCTGCGCGATCTCGGAGTACCAGGGCCAGTCCGGCCCGACGTCGGACCGGATCCGGGTCGAGTCGATGACCGCGGCCCAGCTCTGGTCCGCCCAGGCGATCATCAGGATCGCGGTGCCCGAGGCGAGCAGCGGTGCCAGCACCGACACCGCGCCGAACGTCCGGACCCGGGTCGCGAGCAGCTGCCACAGCGGCCGGATCCCGGCCAGGAACGGGGCGATCGCGATCAGCCCGGCCGGGTTCGCGCCCACCGCCATCGAGGCCGCGAACAGGCCGAGCGCGACCGGCAGCGTCCGCTGCAGCGCGATCGCGCGTTCCACGCACACCAGCGCGAGCAGCGAGCAGACCACGACGACCGGCTCCGGCCGCAGGCCCGAGTTGTAGGCCATCCAGAACGCGAGGAACGTCATCGCCGCGGCCCAGGTCGCCGCCCGGGACCGGCGGGCCTGGCGCCCGAGGCGGGGCAGCAGGCCCCGGGAGACCAGCCACCACGCCGTCACACCCATCAGGACGCCGGGCAGCCGCAGCCACAGCAGCGAGTCGGAGACCTGCACCCACAGCGCGTAGAGGTCGTAGAACCAGCCGAACGGCGCCTCCGCGGCGTTGTACCAGCGGTAGTAGTTGCCGACGTAGCCGGAGGTGGGCACGTCGCGCACGATGCCGAGGGTGAAGCCGTCGTCGGAGGTCTGGCCGCCGATCGCGGCCCAGAGCCCCAGCACGCCGACGACGGTGACGTCCACCGGGCGCGGTCGCGCGCGGGTCCACCAGCGACGCAGCCGGGGCGGCCAGCGCTCGGCCATGCCGCCGGCCTCCCGGCCGGCGCGGTGCGGGCGCCGCCCGAGGTGCCGGTCCACGCCGGCGAGCGCGAGCAGCGACCCGACCAGGGCCAGGCTCGCGACGGCGGTGGCGAGCGACTTCCAGACCGACGGGCTGCTGTCGAACCGGGTGTCCGGGCTGATCCGGACGGACGTGCCGGCCAGCGGGTCGGCGGCACCGTCGAGGTCGGAGTAGATGCCGACCGACTGGGGCCGCAGGTCCCCGGGGAACGTCTGCGCGCCGGAACCGAGGTCGACCGTCGTCTCCTCGGCGTCCGAGGAGATCCTGATCTCCGACGGCCCGTCGCGCAGCGGTGCCGCGGACAGCTGCTCACCCCGGTTGACCAGGGTCAGCTGGCCGTCGCCGACCGTGAGCACCATCCCGGACCGCGCGCCCTCGGGGGACTCCGGCGGCACGGTCGACAGCACGGTCGCCGGTGTGGCGCTGCGCTCGTCGAGACTGCGGATCGCCTCCGCGGGCACGGCGACCGACATGGACTCGGGACGCAGCGCGACCAGCGGGGCGTTGACGTCCTGCGCACCGGTGGCCTGCGACGGCCAGACGATCGTGTTCTCGTGCTGCACCACGGGGAGGAACGGCACCGCGACGGCAAGGACGACGGCGAGCAGGCCGAGCCCGCCCGCCCACCGCAGGCGACGTGTGTCACGTGACGTGTCGACCTGCTCCCGTTCCGCGACCCTCGGTTCCTCGGTGAGCACCGAACGACGGTAGCGACCCGGCTCCGTGCGACACCCGGAGCCCCCGTCCCGTGACCGGGGCCGGTCAGCCCACCGGGCCCCGGTGCCGGTCGCGGAAGCGTGTGTCGTGCAGCCACCAGCCGAGCACGCGGGTGATCCAGGGCAGCACGAGGTAGACCATGATCGGCGTCAGGACGATCGTCGTGACCGCGATCCGCGGCACGACGTGCCAGTCGGCGAGCAGCGCTCCGAGGGTCACGGTCGCGAGCAGGTTCATCGGGAAGAAGACGAGCCAGATCGTCGTCGCCTGCTTCCAGCGGGGCGGGGTCGGCTGCGGCGGCCCCGCCGTCTCGACCTTCTCGGCCTCGTCGAACCAGCCCTCGATGCCGGTGCGGCGCTCGCTGCGCGTCATCTCGGCCAGGCCCTGCGCCGACCCGAGCCACCAGCGGCGCTCCGGGGCGGCCTCCCAGCGGGCGAGCGACTCGTGCGAGTCGAACCGGGCGAGCATGTGCCACTCGTCGGACCCGCCGCGGGTGCGGACCCAGCCGCCGCCGAGGAATCCGGGGAAGCCCTCCGCGAGGAGCAGGCCGGAGCGGATCCAGGCGGTCATCTCGGTGGCGTGCTCGGGGTCGGCCCGGCGGGTGAAGGACACGGTGACCGGTGCGGTGGACGCGGCGGCGGGGGTGGTGCCGCCGGTCCGGATGTCGATGTCGGTGGACATGGAGGCATGGTGACGCCTTCGGGGCCCGCCGCGCACCGTGGCCGCACGACATCACTGCGGCGGGCCGGGGAAGCCCGGGCCCGGGGCCACGGGGCCGGTCAGCGGCCGGTGGCCCGGACGAGGCGTTCCTCGGCGTCGACGCCGGGGCCCACCTCGGGGAACCGGGTGAGGAACCACAGGCCCACGACCCACCAGCCGCCGACGATGATCCACTCGGGCGCACCGAGCGCGGCGGGCATCCCGGGCAGGTACAGCGAGAACAGGACGAGCCCGGCGACGGCCGCGACCGTCCCGACCACCGGCCCCCCGCTCACCCGGAACGGCCGCTCCAGCGCCGGCTCGCGCCGACGCAGCACCAGGAACGTCACCGCGACCATCGTGAAGCCCATGGTGATCGTGATCCCGCCGGCGTTCACCAGCCAGGTCAGCATGCTGTCGCCGAACAGCGGCGCCAGCACCGACAGGCCGCCGATGAACAGCACGGCGTGCGACGGCGTCCGGTGGCGCGGGTGCACCACCGCGAACCAGCGCGGCAGCATCCCCGAGGCCGCCATGGCGTACACCAGGCGGCTCGCGCCGATGAGGAAGGCGTTCCAGCTGGTCAGGATGCCCGCGATGCCGCCGAGCACGAGCAGCGTGCCGAACGCCGGGTGCCCCCACAGCGTCGCCATCGCGTCGGCCGCGGCGAGCTGCGAGCCCGCGAGCTCGTCGTCGCCGAGCGCGGCACCGGTGCCGAGGACGATGACCACGTAGAACGCGATCGCCATCAGGACGGAGACGACCAGCAGCCGTCCGATGTGGCGTTCGGGGAGCCGGATCTCCTCGGCCGACTGCGGGATGACGTCGAACCCGACGAAGAGGAACGGCACGGCGACGAGGACGCCGAGCATCCCGGCGACCCCGCCGGTGAACCACGGTTCGGCCGTGGCGGCGCTGCCACCCGCGGCGATGCCGGTGAGCATCACGAACGCCACGCCGACCAGGAAGGCCACCGCGACCGTCTGGGCGACGGCGGCGGGCCGGATCCCGATGTAGTTGAGCCAGGTGACGACGACGGCGCCGGCGATCCCGACCAGCGCCCAGGTGGCGTGGACGTCGTAGCCGGCGACCGTCCACAGGAGCCCGGCCTGCAGGTCGGGGAACAGGTAGAGCGCGGTCTCCGGGAGCGCGACCGCCTCGAACGCCACCACCGACAGGTAGCCGAGCACCATCGCCCACGACGCGACGAACGCCCACCTCGACCCGAGCGCGCGCAGCACGTAGTGGTGCTCGCCGCCGGCCTTCGGCATCGCCGAGACGAGCTCGGCGTAGGTGAGGCCGACGACGGCCATCACCCCGCCACCCAGGACGAAGGCGAGCGCGGCGCCGGCCGTCCCCGCACCGGAGACCCAGTCCCCCGCGAGCACCACCCAGCCGAAGCCGATCATCGCTCCGAAGCCGACGGCGAGCACGTCCGCCCGGCCGAGCACCTTCACGAACCCCTGGTCGTCCTGTCGGGTCACGTGCCCTCCCCCGGTACCGGTGATCCGGGCATTCCACCCGACGGGCACCCGTCGCGTCGAGGGTCACGGCGATCCTCGGTGGACCGGCGGCCCGGCTCCCCCGTCGTGGCGGGGTGCGGTGGTCGTCGTTTCGTTGACGATCGGCTGGCGTCAATGAAACATTGACATCATGAACATCGAGGAGGCCCAGCGGTGGCTGGAGCGTGCCGACCCGTCCATCGCCCGGAAGCGGCAGTCCCTGCCCGAACAGCTGGAGGACATGAAGACCCGGGCCGCCGAGGGCGTGCTGACCCGTGACGCCGCCGCGGCCTGGTACGCGCTCGTCCAGGAGATGCACCGCCTGGCCGACGCCTACGAACGCGATCTCATCCGGACCCTGCGGTCGGACGGCCTGACCTGGCAGCAGGTGGCCGACGCCGTGCAGGCGCAGATGTCGAGCAGGCAGGCCGCACAGGCCAAGTGGAAGCGCCTCATCGACCCCACCCGGCGCACCACCAACGGCAACATGCGTCGCGGCGGGCGCCCGCCACAGGACTCCCCTCCCGCCTGAGCGCGGTGCCCGTCGGCGGCCACTCCCCTCACCCGGACGGCCGTATGTGGTCACGGCCCGCAACCTTTCGGGTCCGTCCTCGTTGTACCGCTCGGTAACCGGTGCGAGGAGGCGGCGAGCATGGACCGACGGCGATGGGGCGCGATCGCGGCGATCGCACTGGCGACGGTGGTCGTCGGTTCGGCGCTCGTGACGCCCGTGGCCCGGGCGGCCACACCGGCCACACCCGGCCCGGCACCCGCCGCCGGCTCCGCCCCGGCGCTGCCCGGTCAGGACCTGCTGGACCCGTCCCCGGCCGGGTCGAACGACTGGGACTGCGAACCGGGCGCGGACCACCCGAACCCGGTCGTCCTCGTGCACGGGCTGTCGGCGAACCAGGCGAACAACTGGGCCTACATCGCGCCGCAGCTGAAGCAGCGCGGCTACTGCGTCTTCTCCCTCACCTACGGCCGCAACCCGCTCGCCCCACCGCCGCTCACCCAGGTCGGCGGTCTCGCGCCGATGGAGGCGAGCGCCGCGGAGCTCTCCGACTTCGTGGACCGGGTCCTCGACGAGACCGGCGCGGAGAAGGTCGACATCGTCGGCCACTCCGAGGGCTCGCTGATGCCGAACCACTACGTGAAGTTCCTCGGCGGCGCCGAGCACGTCGACCGGTACGTCGGCATGACCCCGCTGTGGGACGGCACGAGCACCGCGGGGCTGGCGCTGCTGAACCGCACCGGTGAGCAGCTCGGGCTCGGCCCGGCGATCGGGCTCGCGCTCGACCCGCTCTGCGCGTCGTGCCGGCAGTTCCTGCGCGGCTCGGACTTCCTCGCCGAGATGAACTCCGGCGGCGGGCCGCGGGTCGACGGCGTCGACTACACGATGATCCTCACCCGCTACGACGAGCTGGTCGTGCCCTACACCTCGGGGCTCATGGACGGCGCCGACAACATCGTCCTGCAGGAGGGGTGCCCGACCGACCTGGCCGAGCACGTCGCCGTCGCGTTCGACCCGGTCACGTTGCAGCACATCACCAACGCGCTCGACCCGGACCACGCACAGCCGGTCCGGTGCCTCCCCGTGGGACCGGACGCACCGCCCGCCACCGCCTCGTCGTAGCGGGCACCACCGCGCCGCACGGGACCGTCGGTGCCCCGTGCGAGGCTGGCACGGTGAGCGCCGACGTCAGCACGCCCGAGGACCTGATCGCCGCGGCACGGAGCGGGCAGCCGGTCCACGGGCCCGTTCTGGACGAGTGCGACCTGCGCGAGACCGACCTCGCCGGGCTCGAGCTGCACGGTGGTTCGCTCGCCGGGGCCGACCTGCGCGGGGCGCGGCTGGACCGGGCCCGCATCACCGGCACCTCGCTCGCCGCCGTCGACCTGCGCGAGGCGGACCTGACCGACGCCGTGCTGTCCGGTGTGGACCTTTCGGGCGCACGCTTCGCCGGGGCGGTCCTCGGCGACACCCGCTTCGACGGCTGCCGGATGATCGGGGTCTCCCTGCGCGGCATGCGCGGCCTGACGGCGTCGTTCACGCTGTCGGGCTGCAACCTGCAGATCGCCGACCTCCAGGACCTGAGCCTGCGTGGACTGCGGATCTCCGGGTGCGACCTGTCCGAGGCCGACCTGTCGGGCGCCGACCTGCGCACCGTCGGCTTCGAGCGGTGCCGGCTGCGGGGGACGGTGCTGCGCGCCGCCCGGCTGGAGGAGGCGGACCTGCGCACGTGCGACCTGGGTGAGGTCACGCCCGACACCCCGGGCGCGCTGCGGGGCGCGATCATCTCGTCCGCGCAGGCCGGCGCGATCTGTGCGGCGCTCGGCCTCACCGTGCTCGAACCGGCCGGGTAGCGGTCAGCCCGGCTCGCTGTCCTGCACCTGCCCGGCCACCCACGGGTCGACCTCGCAGTCGGGATCGTCCGGGCCGGCGAGGCTGAGCGGGCCGAGCTGCAGGAGGTCGGCGGACCGGCACTGCTCACCCGGATCCGCCACGGGCTCCGTGTCCGCCGGGACCACCGCCCGCGACGACGCCGCCGCCTGCTCCTGGCGTTCGGCCTCCGCGCGGTGGTAGTCCGCCAGCTCGGAGTCACCGGCGGCCCGGGCGCGCTCGGCGCGCTCGTCGGCCTGTGCGCGGAGCTCGTCGGCGACGGTACTGACCCGGTCCGCCGACGCGGTCTCGGCGGCCTCCCGCGCCAGCGCGGCGTCACGGGCGCCGGCGACGGCGTCGATCGCGGTCTCCCCACGCCCGGGCAGCGCGCCGGACGCCGTGGCGCCCGGGAGTTCGGGCTCCGCCGGTGGTGGCAGCGTGGTGGCCACCGCGGCCGGGCCGATCGGCTGGGGGGCCGCCCCGGCCAGCAGCCCGGTCACGAGACCGGCCCCGCCGACCAGCGGGACCGTGCCCAGCAGGGCACGGCGGGCGGGAGTACTGCCTGGACGTCGGTGCCTACCGCTCATGTGATCGCCTCCAGTCCCGACTTCCGTATCCCGTTCGGGACGGGTCGAAACACCGGATTCCGGTCAGCCGTCCTGCATCTGCAGCAGCTGGTCGTCGATCCAGGGGTCGCGGGACCGCTCCCGCCCCTGGTCGTCGACGTAGCCACAGTCCCTGTTGGTGATCATGTCCGGGTTCTGCGGGTCGTCGAACCTCGGCGGGCCGTCGAGGTCGCAGACGCCGGTCCCGATGCCGCCGCCGGCCGGACCGGGGTCCGCGTCGCCCTCCGCCGTGCCGTCGTCCGTGCCGTCGTCCGTGCCGTCGTCCGTGCCGTCGGTTGTGCCGTCGGTTGTGCCGTCGGTCGTGCCGTCGTCCTCCGCCGTGTCACCCGACGCCCGGTCGGTCGCGGCCCGGGCCGCCGCGGCAGCGGCGTCGGCCGCCCCGCCGGACGCCGGCAGGGTGATCGGCGGAGCCGTCCGGGGCCGGAGCGGGGCGGACAGGGCGGCCGTCCCCGGGCCGGACCGGGGTACATCGGCCCCCCGCTCGGCGAGCAGCCCTCCTGCGGTCACGACGGCGACGACGGTCGCCACCACCCCGACGGCCGCGACCAGCGGGAGCACGACGTGTGCGGTCCACGGGGACCCACGCCGCTCGGCCCGCGGCACGCGATGACGTCCGCCCATCAGGACCCTCCCCGGCACGACCGAACGGCGTAGTGGTCAGCGATGATGGCGCGAACCGGAGTGCGGCGCGAGCGGCCCGGCCGCCGCTCACTCACACGGGTCCCGGCGCGGACGCCGGGGCCGCGCTACACGGCGCCCTCGGCCGCGGGCGACGGGCGGGGCGGTGCGCCCGGTCCGGTGCCGTCCGGGGTCCCGCCCGCCGGCGGCGGCGGAGGTCCGGCCGGGGCTGCCGGGGTGCCGGCCGGCGGCGGCGCCGACGGGGCCGGCGCCTGCCGGGCCCGCTGCTCCGCCCGTTCCCGGTCGCGCCGCTCCTGCGCGGCCCGCTCCTCGGCGGCGCGCTGCTGATCGGCACGCTGCTGGTCCGCACGCTGCTGATCCGCACGCTGCTCGGCGGCCTGCCGCTCCTGCGCGCGCTCGCGTCCGGCCCGCTGCGCGGCCGCGCGCTGCTCCGCCCGCCGGGCCTCCTGCGCCCGCTCCTGCGCCACCGCGCGTTCGTCGGCCACCCGGACGGCAGCGGCGCGTGCCGCGTCCCCGGCGGCCCCCGCTGCCGCCGTCTCGCGTGACCCCGCCCCCGCCGTGGCGGGCGGCCGCGCCCGCAGGTCGGGCGAGGCCTCCATCACACCCCCGTCCGTGGCACCCTCCGGCGACGAGGCGGGCGGGCCGCCCGCGAACGTCGGGACCGGCACCGACAGTCCGGTGCGCTGCCCGGCCGGAGCGTTCCCGCCCAGCGGCCCCGTCCCGACCGCCGCGGCGAACGAGGCCGCCAGCAGGACCGGTACGACGCCGGCGAGCACCGTCCGCAGACGCCGCGCGGGCCGCCCGCCGCCGGTCACGGGCCGCGCGACGGGCTCCGGCGGAGCCTCCCGCAGCGGGTCCGCCCCGTACGGGCCGCCCGGCGGTGCCGCCTCCGGCGCCTCCGGCGCGCCCGGGACGGAGTGCCGGCCCGGCATCAGCCACATTCCGATGAGCCGTTCGGCGCAGTCATACCCATGATCGTGACGGCTGTCCGGCGCCCCGGTCATGCGCCGATCGGGTGGGTCCGGCCGGTCCGGGCCGGTTCAGCGGGTGACGTCGACGAGCGGGCCGGGCCGTCCGGTGACGCACGGCACGCGGTGACCGGATGCGGAGGGCGGCGCCGGCGCCGACAGCGGGGCTCGGACGGGCCGGGTGGCGGCGCCCGCTCAGTCGCCGATCAGCGACAGTGCGGGCCCCGGGACGCGTACCTCGACGTCCTGGGACTCCAGCACCTTCAGCCGCAGCCGGACCAGGGCGTCGTCGGAACCCCGGTCGTCGTCGCGGGCCGATCCACCGGAGCCGGAGCCGTCGGACGGGTCCTGGTCGGCCGGCTCGGAGCGGGTGCCCGGAGCGGACGACGGGGACGGCTCCGCCGAACGCTGCTGCGGGACCGTGGTCTGCTGCGGGACCGTGGTCTGCTGCGGGGCGCTGGGCTCCTGCGGGGCGCTGGGCTGCTGCACGGCGCTGGGCTGCTGCACGGCGCTGGGCTGCTGCACGGCGCTGGGCTGCTGCGGGGTGCTGGGCTGCTGTGCGGCCGGGGTACCGGTGGGACCGGCGGAACGCTGCCGGGGAACGGCGACGGGGTCGGCCGGCCCGGTGGCGGTGTCCCGTCCGGTGGCCGTGCCCGATCCCGACGCGCGGTCGTGCCCACCGCCGGAGGAGCTGCCCCCGGACGCGGACCCGCTGCCCGACGACGAACCGCTCGACGAGCCGCTGGAGGAAGCGCTGGAGGACGAGCCGCCGCCCGGGGCGGCACCACGGTCCGGCCGAGCGCTCCGCGCACCGGACGACCCGTCCTGCGCCGTTCCGGCGGAGCGGTCGGATCCGGCGGCGCGCGGTACCGCTCCGGCGGCCGACCCCGCGGCCCCGGCCGGATCGGGCGCCGGTGCCGCGAGCGGCGACGACTCGCCGGTCGTGCCCGGCCGTGGTGTCCCCACCGGGTCGGGCCCACCCGCCTCCGGCTCGGCCGGACGGGCGCCGGCGCGGTCGCCGACCATGCCGCTGCCGATGACGACGGCCGCCGCCAGCGCGAGCGCGCCGATCGACGGCACGGCGACCGCCAGGATCTTCCTGACGAGCCCCGCACGAACGGTCCTCCGGTGCCTGCCGCTCATCTGCGTCCGCCGCCTCCCCGTGATCGGTGTGTGACCGAGCGTCGAGTGTGGACCAGATGATCGCGTTCGGCCACCCCGATCGGGGGAATCGAACGGGTCAATCGCCCAACGCGGCGTACATGCGGGCGATCCGGTCCTTCCGTTCGGCGCGCAACCCCAGCGCGGTCTCCAGATCGACCTCGACGAACCGGGTCCGGGTCCGGGGGGCCGACTGGGCGACGACGTCCAGGTCACCGGAGATCACCGTCGCGACCATCATGTACCCGCCGCCGGAGACGGCGTCGCGGTGCAGGACGATCGGCTCCACGCCGCCCGGCACCTGGATCGAGCCGATCGGGTAGGGCGAGTCGACGATGTTCGACGGGTCCTGCCCCGCCCCGAACGGCGGCTCGCGGTCGACGGTCTCCAGCTGCCCGCCGGCGTAGCGGAACCCCATCCGGTCGGCGACCGGCGTCAGCGTCCAGGTCGTGTCGAGGAACGTGGCCCGGCCGGTGTCGGTCAGCCGGTGGTCGTAGAGGCCCATCACGACCCGTACCTCGACGTCCTTCGCCATGACCGGGCGCAGCGCGGCCGGCAGCACGCGCCCGGGGCGGCCCGTCCCGCCGTCGCCGACGGGGAGCACGTCGCCCTCGGCGACCGGGCGGCCGTCCACGCCGCCGAGCGAGCCGATCACGTAGGTGGCGCGGCTGCCGAGGTCGACCCGGGTGTCGAGCCCGCCGGACACCGCCAGGTAGGCCCGCGCCCCGGCCTTGAGGTAGTCGAAGTCGAGCACGTCGCCCTCGGCGACGGCGAACGACTCCCACTGAGGGCGCGCCTCGCCGTTCACCCGTGGTGCGATCTCCGCGCCGGTCACCGCGACGACGGCGGGCCCGGTGAACCGCAGCTCCGGGCCCATGTAGACGATCTCGAGCACCGCGGCGTCCGGCGTGTTGCCGACCAGCGCGTTCGCCACCTCGGGCGAGTACATGTCCAGTGCACCGGACGGCGGGATGCCCAGGTGGTAGTACCCCGATCGTCCGCGGTCCTGGACCGTCGTGGACAGACCGGGCTTGCGGACCTCGATCGCCGTCATGCGAGGACCTCCAGGAGGCGCTTGTTGTAGCCGTCCGGGTCGTCCAGGAACGGCTGCAGGTCGAACTCGACGGGCCGGACGGTGATCCGGTACTCCCCCGCCTCGGCCCGCGCCTGCGCGTCGTCGTACTCGTCGCGGTCGATGGGCCGGAACTTGACCATGTCGCCGGGCCGCATGAACACCGTGTGCTCGGTGAAGTCCGGCTTGGTCTGCCGCGGGTCGTAGATCGGCGCCGGGGTGATGCCGAACATCTGGTAGCCGCCGGCGCCGCGCACCGAGTAGATGCAGGAGAAGCAGCCGCCGTAGCCGACGGTCTGCTTCGGGGTGTCGGTGCGCGGGCGCAGGTACTTGGGCACCACGATCTGCCGTTCCCGCGGCACCATCTGGTACTTGAAGGGCAGTCCGGCGACGAACCCGACCATCGAGGTGAACCAGGGCGACCCGGAGTGCGCGCCGATGAACTCGTCGACACCGGCGAAGCCGTTGATCCGGGCCGCGTACTCGATGTCGGTGGCGTCCGGGTCCTGGTGACGGTCGCGGAACCGCATCAGCGTCTCGGTGGTCCACGGGTCCTGGTAGAGCACCGGGATCTCGACGACCCGGCAGTCCAGGGTCACGCCGAGCGCGTCGCCGACGCGGTCCTCCAGCTCCTTCAGGTGGGCCAGGAAGGCGTGCGGTTCCAGCACGTCGGGGTCGTAGCGGACCTGGTACGACGCGTTGGCCGGGCAGATCTCGAGGATCCCGTCCGGTCGCTCGTCGCGGAGCAGGTTGGTGATGGCGACGGCCTTGAAGTTCGCCTGCAGGCTCATCTCCTCGGCCAGCTCGACGAACACGAACTCGTCGCCGCCCCAGCTGTAGCGGGCGCTCATGCCTTGTCCCCTCTCAACCAGTGCTCGAGCGTTGCGGTGTGGAAGTCGGCGGACGCCATCCACGGCTCGTCGACCAGCGACCGCAGGAGACCCGCGGTCGTGGGGATGCCGTCGACGGAGAACTCCTCCAGCGCCCGGCGCGACCGCGCGAGCGCCTCGGCCCGGTCACCGCCCCAGACCACGACCTTCGCCAGCAGCGAGTCGTAGTACGGCGGGACGGTCGCGTCGGGTTCGAGCCAGGTGTCGCAGCGGACCCACGGCCCCGACGGCAGGGTGATCCGGCCGACCGGTCCGGGCTGGGGCAGGAAGTCCCGCTCCGGGTCCTCGGCGCAGATCCGGAACTCGACGGCGTGCCCGCGCCGCTCGATGCCGTCCTGTCCGGGGCGCAGCGTCTCCCCCGCCGCGATCCGCAGCTGCTCGGCGACCAGGTCGATGCCGGTGACGAGCTCGGTCGTCGGGTGCTCGACCTGGATGCGGGTGTTCATCTCGATGAAGAAGAACTCCTGCGTGGCGTCGTCGACGAGGAACTCGACGGTGCCGGCGGAGGTGTAGCCGACCTCCCGGCAGAGCGCCACCGCCGCGGCGGTCATGCGGTCCCGGACGGCGTCGGTGATCCCCGGGGAGACCGCCTCCTCGACGACCTTCTGCCTGCGCCGCTGCAGCGAGCACTCCCGCTCGAACAGGTGCACCGCGGACGAGCCGTCACCGAGGACCTGCACCTCCACGTGCCGGGCCTTCTCGACGTACCGCTCCAGGTACATGGTCCCGTCGCCGAACGCCTTCAGCGCCTCGGTGGACGCCTGCCCGAAGGCCGCCCGGAGCCCGTCCTCGTCGTCCACGACCCGGATGCCGCGCCCACCGCCGCCGGCCGCGGCCTTGAGCATCACCGGGTAGCCGACGTCGCGGGCGGCCGCCGCGGCGGCGTCCACGCCGTCGACGCCGCCGGGGGTGCCCGGCACGGTCGGCACACCGGCGGCGCGGGCGACCTCCCGGGCGGCGACCTTGTCGCCCATCCGCTCGATCGTCGCCGCCGACGGCCCCACGAACGTCAGCCCGGCGCCGGCGACGGCCGCGGCGAACGACGCCCGCTCGGACAGGAAGCCGTAGCCCGGGTGCACGGCGTCGGCACCGGTCTCCGCCGCGGCCGCCAGGACCGCGTCGGCGACCAGGTACGACTTCGACGCCGGCGACGGCCCGATCTCGACGGCGGCGTCCGCGAGCCGGGTGTGCAGCGCGCCGGCGTCGGCCTTCGAGTGCACGGCGACGGTCCGGATCCCCAGGTCGCGGGCGGCCCGGACGATCCGGACGGCGATCTCGCCGCGGTTGGCGACGAGCAGCTTCTCCACGGTGCCGTCCCTCAGCCGATCTCGATGACCGCCACCGGCTGGCCGGCGTCCACCTCGTCCTCGTCGCCGACGAGGAACTCGACGAGCGTGCCGGACGCCCCCGCCGCGATCTGGTGGAACGACTTCATGACCTCGACCAGGCCGACCGGCGAGTCGCCGGACACGGCGCTGCCGTCCTCGGCGAACGGCGGGCTGTCCGGGTCCGGCCGCCGGTAGAAGACGCCGGGGATCGGCGAGACGACCTCGTGACGGGACATGTGCGGCTCCTCAGCTCAGGTGGGGCGTCAGCGCGGTGTGGACGGCACGGGCCAGCTCGACCGCGTTCGGGGTGTCGGAGTGCACGCAGACGCAGTCGGCGCGCACCGGGATCTCGCGACCGTTCTCGGAGGTCGCGACGCCGTCGGTGACCGCGCGCAGCGCGCCCGCCGCGGACGTCTCCGGGTCGAAGGCCTGGTGCTCGCGGGTGATGATCAGCGAGCCGTCGTCGCGGTAGTCCAGGTCGGCGTAGTACTCCGAGATGAACCCGGCGGGGCGGTCGCCCCAGACCTTCTCGTGCACCGAGCCCGCCATGCCCATCAGCGGCGCGCCGAACACGTCGGCCGCGTCGGCGACGGCGGCCGCGACCTCCTCGTCGCGCGACGCCATGCCGTAGAGCGAGCCGTGCGCCTTGACGTGATGGAGCTCCATGCCCTCGGCGCGCAGGAACCCCGTCAGCGCCCCGATCTGGTAGACGACGGCCGCGGTCAGCTCGTCGCGGTCGAGCTTCATCTCGCGCCGGCCGAAGCCCTCCCGGTCCGGGAGCGACGGGTGCGCGCCCACCCGGACGCCGTGCCGCTTGGCGAGCTTCACCGTCCGGGTCATGACGCGGGGGTCCGACGCGTGGAACCCGCAGGCCACGTTGGCGACGGTCACGTAGGGCATGAGCCCCTCGTCGTCGCCGCAGTGGTAGATCGAGTACGACTCGCCCATGTCGCAGTTGATGGCCACCATGAGGTGCCTCCTCTCCCCTGGGGTCAGGCAGTCTTCCGCGCCGCGGCCGTGATCGCCCGCCAGACGGCCTGCGGGGTCGCCGGCATGTCGACGTGGGTGACGCCGAGGTGTGCGACCGCGTCGATCACCGCGTTGACCACCGCCGGGGACGAGCCGATCGCACCGGACTCGCCGATCCCCTTGACCCCCATCGGGTTCGTCGGCGACGGGGTGACGGTCTGGGTCAGCTCGAAGTTCGGCAGGTCCGACGCCGACGGCACCGTGTAGGACGCGAGGTTGCCCGCGGTCGGGTTCCCGGCCTCGTCGAACGTGGCGTGCTCGTAGAGGGCCTGGCCGATGCCCTGCGCGATGCCGCCGTGCAGCTGGCCCTCGACGATCGTCGGGTTCACGACGACACCGCAGTCGTCGACGGCGACGTAGCGGCGGATCCGGGTGAACCCGGTCTCGGTGTCGACCTCGGTGACGCAGACGTGCGTGCCGAACGGCCAGGTGAAGTTCGGCGGGTCGAACGCCGAGTCGGCGGTCAGGTTGGGCTCCATGCCCTCGGGCAGGTCCGCCGCGAGCGACGCCGCCCCGGCGACCTCCTGGATGGTCACCGACGGCCCGCCGGTACCCGCCACCCGGAACTGCCCGCCGCTGAACTCCAGGTCGGACTCGTCGGCCTCGAGCAGGTGCGCGGCGATCAGCATCGCCTTGTCCAGCACCTTCCCGGCGGCGAGGTGGACGGCGGTGCCGCCGACGGCGAGGCTGCGCGAGCCGTAGGTGTCCCGGCCGAACGGGGCGACGAGCGTGTCGCCGTGCAGGACCTCGACGTCGTCGGGGTGTACGCCGAGCCGGTCGGCGACGATCTGCGACCAGGCCGTCTCGTGCCCCTGGCCGTGCGGCGACGTGCCGGTGACGACCTCGACCTTGCCGCTCGTCGTCATCCGGACGGTGGCCTGCTCCCAGCCGCCGGACTGCAGCCGGACCCCGGCCGCGACCTTCGACGGGGAGAGCCCGCCGGACTCGGTGAAGTTGCCGAACCCGATGCCGAGCTGCACGGGGTCGCCGGACGCGCGGCGGTCCTGCTGCTCGGCCCGCAGCGCGTCGTACCCGACCAGGTCCATGGCGGTACGCATGCAGGTCTCGTAGTCGCCGGAGTCGTACTGGACGCCGGAGGGGACCGTGCGCGGCTCGTCGAACTTCGGGTGCAGGTTGCGCAGCCGCACCTCCGCGGGATCCATCCCCAGCTCGCGGGCCAGGTCGTCCATGATCCGCTCGTGGCCGTACGCGGCCTCGGAGCGGCCGGCGCCGCGGTAGGCGTCGGTCGGGGTGAGGTTGGTGAACACGCCCTTCGCGGTGAAGGAGTAGCTGCCGAAGTCGTAGAGCCCGCAGAAGGTGAAGGCGCCGAACACGGCGATGCCCGGGGTGAGCAGCTGCAGGTAGGCGCCCATGTCGGCGAGCAGCTCCACCCGCATCGCGAGGATCTTCCCGTCCCGGGTGGCGGCCACCGAGACGTCCTGGATCTGGCCGCGGCCGTGCGTGGTGGCCTGGTGGTGCTCGGAGCGCGTCTCGGTCCACTTGACCGGGGTGCCCAGCTTCCGGGCCAGGACCAGGGCGAGGAACTCCTCGGCGTAGACGTTGAGCTTCGCCCCGAACCCGCCGCCGACGTCCGGTGCGACGACCCGGATCTTCGTGTCGGCGATGCCGGTGCACGCGGCCAGGATGTCCCGGACGAAGTGCGGCACCTGGGTGGCGGTGTAGACGGTGAACCCGCCACCGACCGCGTCCGGGACGCAGACGACGGCGCGCGGCTCCATCGGCGAGGGCACCACCCGCTGCTGCAGGTACCGCCCCGACACGACGACGTCGGCGCCGGCGAACGCGGCGTCCACGTCCCCGGTGGCCAGCGGCCAGGTGTAGCAGTGGTTGGTGCCCAGCTCGGCGTGCACGAGCGGGGCGTCGTCGGCCAGCGCGTCGGCCATGTCGACGACCGCGGGCAGCTCGGTGTACTCGACGTCGACCAGGTCGGCCCCGTCCCGCGCGGCGGCGGCGCTGGTGGCGAGCACGACCGCGACGCCGTCGCCGACGTGGTGGACCACCCCGGCGGCCAGCGGGCGGTGGTCGGGGACCTTGATGTCCTCGGTGACCGGCCAGCCGCACGGGATGCCGGCGAGGAACTCGCCGTCGACGTCGTCGGCGGTCAGGACGGCCCGGACACCCGGGTGCTGCCGCGCGGCGCCGGTGTCGATGCTCGTGATCCGGGCGTGCGGCAGCGGGCTGCGGACGAACGCCATGTGCAGGGTCCCCGGCGGGACGATGTCGTCGGTCCAGGTCGCCCGGCCGGTCAGCAGGGCCGGGTCCTCCTTGCGCGGGAGGCTCGTCCCGACGTACCGGGGCGCGGTGGTGGTCACGCTGGGCTTCCCTTCGCCGACGTCCTGCGTGTGGCACAGCGTGATCCACGACACCCGGACGCGGTAGTGTCCCGATCGTCCAGTTCGAGGGTCACCACACTCCGATCTGTCAGGGGGAGCCGTGCCGGTCTCGTTGCGTGAGCTCTGCGCGGACCGCAGCCTCGGACTGCGCTCCGCGTGTCCCTCCGCGGATCTGGAACGACGCATCACCTGGGTGCATTCGAGCGAACTGTCCGATCCGACGCCGTACCTCGACGGCGGCGAGCTGCTGCTCACCACCGGCCTCGGCCCGGCGGCCGACCCCGACGGCTACGTCGCCCGGCTCGCCGCGCACGGGCTCGCCGGCCTCGGGTTCGGCACCGGTCTCGGCCACGACGACCTGCTGCCCGCCGTCACCGCGGCGTGCGCCCGGGCCGGGCTCCCGCTGGTGGAGGTCCCCGAGCGCACCCCGTTCCTGGCACTGAGCCGGGCCGTGTCCGAGGCCCGGGCCGCCGAGCGCTACGCCGAGGTCGTCCGCACCGACGAGGCCCAGCGCGCGCTCACCGCCGCCGCGCTCGGCGACGACCGCGAGTCGGGCCCCGGGCGGGTGCTCGACCGGCTCGCCGAGCGCCTCGACGCGTGGTCGCTGATCTCCGACGCCGACGAGCGCGTCCGGTACGCGGCACCGCGCCCGTCCTCGCGGCGGGCCGCCGCGCTGGCGGGCGAGATCGCCCGGGTCCGCGAGCACGCGGGCCCCTCCAGCGTCACGGTCGCCGCCGGGGGCGGGCAGGTCGTGCTCCAGCCGGTGCGGATGGTCGGGCCCTCGGTGCTCGTCGTGGGCCGGGACCGCCAGTTCTCCCCGGTCGACCGGCAGGTCATCGGCTCCGCGGTGTCGGTGCTGACCCTCGCGCACGCCCGCAGCGCCGCCGCGGGACGGGCCGAGCACCGGGTGCGCACCGCGGTGCTCCGGGCACTGGCCGTGCTGCCCGGCTCCGGCGCCGAGCAGGTCCTCGCCGACACCTGGGGGCCGCTCCCCGACGGCGACCTGGTGGCCGTCGCGCTGGGCGGACGGCCGGCGACGGGCCGGTTCGACGTGCTGCTCGACACCCTGGAGCGGGCGTCGGCCGGTTTCCACGCGGAGCTCGACGGCCGGGTGGCGGTGATCGTCGGCGCGGACGCCGTGCCGCCGCTGCTCACCGTGGCCTCCCGGGTCCGCGACGTCCGGGCCGGCATCTCCGACCCCGCCCCGGTGACCGGCCTGGCCCGGGCCCTGCGCGAGGCGGGGCGCGCGCTCGACGCCGCCGAGCGCCTGGACCGCCGCACCGTCCGCTTCGCCGATCTCGCCGCCCGCGGGCTGTCGGCACTGGTGCTGCCGGAGGACGCGGAGGCGTTCGCCGAGTCGGTGCTGGCACCGCTGGTACGCCACGACGCCGAGCGCCGCGGCGACCTCGTCGGCTCGCTGCGCGAGTGGCTCGCCCACCACGGGCAGTGGGACCCGGCCGCGACCCGGCTCGGGGTGCACCGGCACACGCTGCGCGCCCGGATCGAGAAGGCGGGTGCGCTGCTGGACCGGGACCTCGACTCCCCCGGCGTGCGGGCCGAGCTGTGGTTCGCGCTGCACGCCGGCCGGTGATGTTCTTGACCTGAAGTCAGCTCCAGCTTCTAGCGTCGCGGCCGATCGGGTGGGGAGGCCACCCCGTCGACGTGAGGAGCACCGCCATGACCGGCACGGACACACCCAGCCGCACACCGATCCGCATCGCCGTGATCGTCGGCAGCGTCCGCACCGGGCGGTTCGGACCGACCGCGGCCCGCTGGTTCGCCGGCGAGATCGACGACCGCGACGACGTCACGGTCGACGTCGTCGACCTGCTCGGCGCGGACCTCTCCCCCGCACTCGACCGGGCCCCGGCCGGCCCGCTGCGCGCGCGGCTGGCCGCGGCCGACGCGTTCGTCGTCGTCACCCCGGAGTACAACCACTCCTACCCGGCCGGGCTGAAGACGGCGATCGACTCGTTCCACGCCGAGTGGGCCACGAAACCGGTCGGGTTCGTCAGCTACGGCGGGCTCTCCGGCGGCATCCGCGCGGTCGAGCACCTGCGCCCGGTGTTCGTCGAACTGCACGGCGCCCCGGTACGGGACGCGGTCAGCCTGCACTCCTTCCCGGAGCTCTTCGGCGCCGACGGCCGTCCCGCCGACGGCGGTGCCGCCGCGGCCGCCGCCGGGGTGCTCACCGACCAGCTCGTGTGGTGGGGACGAGCCCTGCGCGACGCCCGTGCCACCTACGGGACCGTCGCATGAGCGCCCCGGCCCGCCGGGGCGCCGTCACCGCACTCGGGCTGGCGATGCTCGCGGTGACCTCGGAGATCACGATCGCCGCGGTCGCGCTGCCGGGCGTCGGCGCCGACATGGGCGTCGGACCGGGCGCGACGGCCTGGGTGATGCTGGCCTACACGGTGCCGATGGCGGCACTGGGCATCCCGGCCGGGCGGTGGGGCGACCGCGCCGACCCGCGGCCGGTGTTCCTGCTGGCCCAGCTCGGGATCCTGCTCGGCACGGCGCTGACCGTGCTGGCGCCGACGTTCGCGGTGCTCGTCGCCGCCCGGGTGGTGCAGGGGGTCGCCGCGGCCCTGGTGGTCGCGGTCTACATGCCGATCGTGACGGCGTCGGTCCCGCCGGAACGCCGGGGCCGGGCGATCGGCTTCATCATCATGATCATGACAGTGGGCACGATGGCCGGTGCCCCGGCCGGCGGCCTCGTCGCCGACGCACTGGGCTGGCGTGCGGTGTTCCTGGTGAAGGTGCCCGCGGTGCTGGCCGCGGTCGTCGCCGGGATCCTGTTCCTGGACCGGCGGCGGGTGCGCGGCGTGCCCGCGCCGGCACGGTCGCTGCTCGCCGAGGCGGTGCTGCTCGGCGGTGCGGTGACCGCCGTGCTGCTCGCGCTCGACGGGAGCGGCCCCGGCTGGCGGTCGCCGGTGGCCGCCGTGGCCGCGGTCGTCCTGTTCGCCGGATGGCTGCGCCTGCCCGCGGCGGGCGCGGTGCGGGACCTGGTCCGCCGCCCGTCGTTCGGGCCGACCCTCGCCGCCCTGTTCGCGGTGTCGACGACGGCGGGGCTGGTGTCGTTCCTGGTGCCGTGGTTCGTCGCCGACGTGCTGGGCGGGACGGCCGCGTCCGGCGGCTCCGCGCTGCTGGTGTTCGTCGCCGCCGTGGCGGTGACCTCGCCGGTGGCGGGCCGGCTCACCGACCGGTTCGGGCCCCTGCGGGTCACCGTCGCCGGGGGTGCGCTGAGCGTGCTCGCGCTCGCGGCGCTGCTGCCGCTCGGCGCCGGGACGGGCTGGGCCGCGCTGGCCGGGGGGATGGCGCTCCTCGGCGTCGCCGGCGGGGTGTTCAACCCGGCGGTCAACGCTGCGGTGCTGGCCGCGGCGCCACCCGGCACCGAGGGCGCGACCGGCGGGATCGCGATGACCGCGCGGACCGTCGGCAGCGCCGTCGGGCCCGCGGTGGCGGCGCTCGGGTGGACCCTGACCGGCGGTGGGTCGGCGGGCTGGCGGCTCGGCGTCGCGGTCCTGCTGGTCGCGGCGGCGGCCGGGACCCTCGCCGTGCTGCGGCCCGCGCTGCGCACCCCGGTCCCGGCGACGTGAGCACGGCCGTCAGCGGGCGACGACCGACTCCACGGTGACCTGGGGCCGGTGGGGCTCGCCGGAGCAGACGCGGCCGGCCCGGGGCACGAACGTCCCCCCGCTGCCGCCGGGCGGGTGCACCCGGAGCCCGCGGGCCTCGGCGGGCACGCACACCGCGACCGGGTAGCGGTCGGTGTCGCGGACCCGCAGCGCGGAGGTGGCGGCCCGGCCGGGCTCCAGCCGGACCTCGGCACGCGGCCCCTCGACGGAGGCCCGCGGGCCGACGGGGGTGCCCTCGTTCCCGGCCACGAACGACACGCCCGGGTAGCCGCGCAGCACGCAGGGCGCGGAGCCGGTGTTGCGGAACACGATCTCGGAGAGGGTGCCGCCGTCGTCGGTGCGGGGCGGGGTGGCCGAGACGTCGAGACCGTCGCCGGTGCAGGGCCGCACCGGCCCGGTCGCCGCTGGCTCCGTCGGAACCGTCGTGGGGGGCTCCTCCGTGGCCGGCGCGGCGGCGGGCGTGGACCGGGCCGGGGACACCGGGGGTGCGGCATCAGGCGCACCGCACGCACTCAGGAGCACGAGCAGGCCGGCGAGCACCCCGCTCACCTGCAGTCGCGCCGTGCGCCGCCCGCCCACGGCGTGATTGTGACCTGCGTGTCACCCGGTCGGACGTCCGGGGTCCGGACGGTGCGCCCTGGGTAGGGTCGTGTGCATCGCCATCGATCTCCCGCTCCCCCTCCCCGGCCGGTGACCGCACCGGAGCTCGCCCTGCTGTTCGTGGCCGGGTTCGCCGCCGGCCTGAGCGGTGCCGTGGCCGGTCTGGCCTCGCTGTTCTCCTACCCGGCGCTGCTCGCGGTCGGCCTGCCCGCGACGACCGCCAACGTCACCAACACGGTGTGCCTGCTCTTCCAGGGTGCGGGGGCGGTGGCCGGCTCGCGGCCCGAGCTGCGCGGCGCGGGCCCGCAGGTCCGCCGGTGGGTGCTCCCGGCCCTGCTCGGTGGCGCCACCGGTGCCGCCCTGCTGCTGGCGACCCCGGAGGGCGGGTTCGAACGGATCGTGCCGTTCCTCGTCGCCGGCGCCGCGGTCCTGCTCCTCGTACCCCCGCGGCCGGACTCCACCCGGACCCCCGGGCGAGGCGTCACGGTCGGCGTGTTCGCGGTCGCGGTGTACGGCGGCTACTTCGGCGCCGCCGCCAGCGTGCTCATGCTGGCACTGCTGGCGTCGCTGCCGGGGGCGACGCTGCTGCGCGCCAACGCCCTGAAGAACGTGCTGACCTGGGCGGCGAACGCGGTGGCGGCCGTCGGGTTCGCGGTGTTCGGGGACGTCGCGTGGGCCGTGGTGCCGGCGCTCGCGCTCGGCCTCGTCGCCGGCGGCAGGCTCGGCCCCGCCGTCGCCCGGCGGCTCCCGGCACGGCTGATGCGGATCGGGATCGCCGTCGCGGGGCTCGGTCTCGCCGGGACGCTCTTCGCCGACGCCTGGCTCTGACGGGTCCCCGGTCAGGCGCGGACGCCCCGCTGCCCGACGGCCCCGCGGAGACCGACACAGCCGACGCACCCGACACAGTCCACGCAGTCCACACAGGCGACGCAGGCCACGCACCGCGTGCAGTTCACGCAGGCCAGGGTCGCCACGCACCGCCGGAGCCCGACCCCGAGCAGGGTGAGGACGCTCGCCACGATCCCGGCGCTCCCGCCGGTCCCGGCGCTGCCGGCCACCGCGACGCTCCCGGCCGTGGCCACGCTGCCTGCCACCGCGACGCTGCCGGCGGTCGCCGCGCTCCCGGCCACGGCGACGCTGCCCGCGGTGGCTGCGCTCCGGACGACGCCGACGCTGCCGGCGGTCCCGACGCTGCCCGCCACCGCGACGCTCCCCCCGGTGTCGACGCTGCCCGCGACGGCGACGCTGCCGGAGGTCCCGACGCTGCCGGCGGAGGCGACCGCACCGGAGTGCTGCTCGCTCCCGGTGTCCTGCCCGTCCCGGCCCTGCCCGTCGTCCCCCGTCATGACGGGAATGGTGCCCGAGCGCGCCCGGCCGGTCGAGACACCACCGGGCCCGGCCCGCCGGGTCACTGCCGGTCGAACACCGCCGTGACGGGCCCGTCGGCGCGGTAGCCCTGGCGCTGCAGCCAGCCGTCCAGCTTCGCCTGCACCGCCCGCAGCTCGGGACGCCGCTGCGGCTCGGTGCGCAACGCCTGCTTGAGCAGCGACAGGTGCGCCGTCCGCGACGGCAGGTGGGTCAGCTTCCCCCCGGCCGCGGCGGCACGGAGCCCGGCGACGGCGTCGCTCGACTCGCCCCGCGGGGGTGCCCCGCTCAGCGCGAAGGAGACCGCGGCGGCCAGCTGCCAGCCGTCCGACGCCGGGGACGCGGGCTTGCCCGCCGCCGTCTCCGGGGCGAGGTAGTCGGGGGTGCCGAGCACGTAGCCGGTCTGGGTCAGCGTCGAGTCGCCCTGCTTGCGGGCGATCCCGAAGTCGATCAGGTGCGGGTGACCGTGCGGGTCGACGACGATGTTGCCGGGCTTGAGGTCGCGGTGCAGCACCCCGGACCGGTGCGCGGTGTCCAGCGCCCCCGCCACCCCGGTCCAGATCCGGGCCGCGGAGACGTCGTCGACCGTGCCCCGCTCGGCGACGAGCTGCCCGAGCGACATGCCGTCGACGTACTGCATCACGATCACGAGGCCGTCCATGCCCTGGAGGCCGGGGTCCGACGACGCGTGCAGCAGGTCGTAGATCTCCACGCAGCACGGGTGCCGCATCGACCCGAGCGCGGCGGCCTCCCGGCGGATCCGCTCCTCGGTCTCGGGGTCGGCGGCGTGCGCGGACTTCACGGCGACCGTGTGGCCGAGCTTCGCGTCGTGGGCCAGCCAGACGCCACCGAACCCTCCGGCACCGAGGCGCTTCATCAGCCGGAACCGCGGGGCGCGGCCGGGGCCTCCCGGCACCGGCGCCACGAGCGTCGGGCGCCGCGGCGGCCCCGGCGGCGGGAACGGCCCGCCCGACGGTGCCTGCGGCCGCATCGGCCCCGCGGCCGGGTGCGCGGCGGGCCCGGTCGGCGGGCGCCCCGGCCCGCCGGGGGCGTACGCACCGGGCGGCGGCGCACCCGGGGGCCCCGCGTACCCGGACGGCGGCCGGGAACCGGCCGGGGCGGGCAGCGCCCCGAACCCGGCGTAGGGCGCCGCCTGCGGCAACGACGACGGCGCTCCGGGCGCGGCCGCGGCGGACCGGCCGGAGAAGTCGACGGGGTGCTCCGGCTCGCGCTGGGCGAACCGGCCGGCGAGCCGTTCGGCGACGCTCGGGGTGGCGCTCACCCCGCTGCCCCGTGGCTCCCCGGGGCCGCGCCCCGCCCGCGACGAGCCGGCGGCCGTGGCCCCGCCCCGCGACGAGCCCGTCGGGGCGGCGGGGACGGCCCGTGCGGCGGGCGCCGCGTCGCGGCCGGCCCGGACCCGCTCGATCCTGGCCCGCGACGGCGCCGGGAACATCGGTACGACCAGCACCCCGGCGAGACTCCCGCCGAGGATGCCGACCCACAGGTGCTCGGCCGTCCCGGCGGGGACCGTCGCGGTCAGCACGACCAGCGCGAACAGCGGGAGCCAGAAGAACTTGGCGGGCCAGCGCGGCCCGCGGCGCAGCGCCGTGCGGGCCTGCACCGCGACGAGCACGACGGCGAGCAGCGGCACCAGGCCGAGCAGCACGATCGCGGTCACCGAGGTGACGACGTCGCCGCCGCCGATCGACCCCGCGACGCTGCCCCGGCCGAGGTAGCTGCTCTGGGTGCCGACGAGGTCGCAGGTGGTGACCCGGATGGAGTCGGTGACCTGGGCGGACAGCCCGGGCACCGCGGGGACCCCCTGGGTCGCCTGTGCGAACACCCCGCCCGCGCCGACGAAGACGGCCAGCGGCAGCAGGCCGGCGGCGAGGACGCCGATCCCGCCGATCAGCACGGACTCGGCGCCGCTGTACCCCGACGACGACCCGGACCCGATCCGGCGGCGCAGCACGGCGACGGTCGCGGCGCCGGCGGTCGGGAGCAGCCCGGTCAGGACACCGAGTGCGGTGACCGACCACGCCCAGTCACCGGGGCAGGTGTCCGGGATCCCGAGGCCCCGGATGCCGCTCAGCAGCCCGGCGACGAGTGCCACCAGCGCGTCCACGCCCGCAACCCCCCTCGTCCGCCGATCCGCCGGCCCGGCCGGGCCGGCCGGGCTCCCCCACTATGGCATCACCCGGGTGGCGGGCCGTGGCGCGCATCGGGTCCCGCCGCCGTCGTCGCCGGGCGGGTGGACCGGGGCGGGATCAGCGCAGGAACAGGTCCAGGTCGGTGTTGAACCGGTCCAGCAGCCCGGCCAGCCCGTCCCGGTCGGCCTGCGGCCAGTGCGCGATGACCTCCCGCAGCGGCGCCAGCCGGGCCGCGCGGACCTCCTCGCGGGCGGCCTCGCCGGCCGGGGTCAGTGCGACGCTCACCGAACGCGGGTCGCGCTCGTGCGGGGACACGTCGACCAGGCCGGCCCGGGACAGCCGGGAGACCTGGCGGCTCGCGGTGGGCTTGCTGACACCGAGCTTGCCGGTGAGGGCGGTCAGCGAGAGGGCGCCCTCGTCGTCGAGCAGCATGAGGACGGGGTACGTGTAGCGGTCGACGGCGTCGTTCGCGCCGTAGCCGTGCGCCCACACGGACTCCATGGTGCGACGCACCAGCAGGGTGATCTGCTTCTCCAGGGACTCCAGCGACGCCTCGGCGGCACCCGTGCTCGCCGGGCGCAGCGCGCCCTCCAGGTCGTCGCGTTCGGCCGTGGCGACCCCGCCGCCGGCCACGTCACCGTCAATCGGGCCAATCGGACTTTCGGTCATGTTTCGCATGGTACACACGTTGCGGACCGCAACATTCGGCATCGCAATCACGTAAGCCGATCGAAAGGTTGGCAGCTCCGGGCACCGGCACGCTGGGCCGTCCGAGTGTGACGGGGACCGCTCCACGACGTCGTCGCAGGTCATTGCACCGGGGAACGGACACCACGGGATCTTCCGTGTTACGCCGGTGTTGCGCGCCGCAATGATTAGCGTTGCAATCGATGTGTTGGATCTTGTTCCGGTTTCATCAGAAGTGAGGAGCGCGCCCGTGTGCGGAATCTGCGGCTGGATCGACTACCGGCACGACCTGGGTGCGGACGAGCACGTCCGCACCCTCGCCGCCATGAACGACACGATGGCCTGCCGCGGACCGGACCAGCAGGGCGTCTGGGCGCAGGGGCCGGCCGCGCTCTGTCACCGGCGCCTCGCCGTCATCGACATCGAGGGCGGCCGCCAGCCGATGAGCCTCGACGAGGGTGACGCCCCCGGGCTGCACATCGTCTACTCCGGCGAGACCTACAACTTCCGGGAGCTGCGCGAGGAGCTCGCCGCCGCCGGGCACCGGTTCCGCACGTCCAGCGACACCGAGGTCGTGCTCCGCGCCCACCGCGAGTGGGGACGGCGGGACCCGTCCGCCGTCGCGCGCCGGCTGAACGGGATGTTCGCCTACGCGCTCTGGGACTCCGGCACCCAGGAGCTCGTGCTGGTCCGCGACCGGCTCGGCATCAAGCCGCTCTACTACTACCCCACCCCGCACGGGGTGCTGTTCGGCTCCGAGCCGAAGGCGATCCTGGCCAACGCCGAGGCCGACCGGACCGTCGACGCCGACGGCCTGCGCCGCGCGCTGGCGTTCGTCTCCGACCCGTCGAACGCCGTGTTCCGCGGCATGCGGGAGGTGCCGCCCGGCTGCGTCGTCCGGATCGGCCGTGACGGGTACCGGGAGGAGCGCTACTGGCAGCTCACCGACACCGGTCACGCCGACGACGTCGACACCACCGTCGGGAACGTCCGGGAGCTGCTCGAGGACACCGCGCTGCGCCAGCTCTACGCCGACGTCCCGCTGTGCACGCTGCTCTCCGGCGGACTCGACTCGTCGGCGCTGACCGCGCTGGCCGCGAAGCACGTCGACGGCACCGTCCGCTCGTTCGCCGTCGACTTCGCCGGCTACGCCGAGAACTTCGTCGCCGACGACGCCCGCGGGACGCCCGACACGCCCTTCGTGCACGAGGTCGCCGAGTTCGTCGGCACCGACCACCGCGACATCGTCCTGCAGACCGAGGACATGATGGACCCGGCGGTGCGCCGGGCCGCGCTGCACGCGCGCGACCTGCCCGCCGGCATCGGCGACATGGACTCCTCGCTGTACCTGCTGTTCTCCGCGATCCGGAAGGAGTCGACGGTCGCGCTCTCCGGGGAGTCCGCCGACGAGGTGTTCGGCGGGTACCGCGACTTCCACGACCCGGAGACCGTCGCCGCCGACACCTTCCCCTGGCTGGCCGGCCGGATGATGAACCAGGACCACCACGATCCCGGCCTGTTCGACCGCAGCCTGTGGAACACGCTCGACGTGCCCGGCTACGTCGAGGACCAGTACCGGACGGCGCTCTCGGAGGTCCCGGAGCTCACCGGGAAGGCGGCGGACGATCCGCACGAGCGCCGGATGCGCGAGATCTGCTACCTCTACCTCACCCGGTGGCTGCCCGTGCTCCTCGACCGCAAGGACCGGATGAGCATGGCGGTCGGGCTCGAGGTGCGGGTGCCGTTCTGCGACCACCGCCTCGTCGAGTACGTGTTCGGCACGCCGTGGTCGCAGAAGACCTTCGACGGCCGCGAGAAGTCGCTGCTGCGGCACGCGACGAAGGACCTGCTGCCCGAGTCCGTCGTGCAGCGGGTGAAGAGCCCCTACCCCTCCACCCAGGACGCCGGGTACGAGAAGTCGCTGCGCGACCAGGTCTCGTCGATCCTCTCCGAGGGTGACGACGCCCCCGTCGCGCCGCTGGTGGACCGTGCGGCGGTGCAGCGGCGGCTGGACTCTGCGGCGACCCACGAGCAGAACTCGATGGGCAGCCGGATGCAGCTGGAGCGCATCATCGACCTGAACACCTGGATCCGCGACTACGACATCGACCTGGCGGTGTAGCCCCGCGCACCTCCGCTGGCCCGGCCCGGGGAGCTCTGGTTCGGTGGAACCGGACCACCGCTCCCTGAGTCGAGCTCCGGAGGAGGGCACCCGTGGGACTCACCCGCACCGACGGCCCGCTGTCGTCGTACGCACCGGCGACGGTGAACTACGCGATCGACGGCCCGCCGCACAAACTGCTGATGCACCCGTTCCCGCGCCGGGTCCGGGCCGAGGTCGCCGGCCGGACCGTGCTCGACACCCGGCGCGGGTACCTGGTGCACGAGTCGAACCTGCTCCCGGTGCTCTACGTGCCCGAGGACGACGTCGACACCTCCGTGCTGGTCCCGAGCGACCACACCACGCACTGCCCGTTCAAGGGCGACGCGACCTACCGCTCGCTGCGGGTCGGCGACACGGTCCGGGAGAACGCCGTCTGGACCTACCCGGAACCGGTCGCCGCTGCCCCGTGGCTGCACGGGCTGGTCGCCCTGTACTGGAACGCGGCCGACGCCTGGTACGACGAGGACGAGCAGGTCTTCGCCCACCTCACCGACCCCTACACCCGGGTCGACGTGCGTCCCACGCACCGCCACGTCGTCGTCACGCACGTCGCGCCGGACGGCCTGACGACGGTGCTCGCCGAGTCCCACGCGCCGTTCGTGCTGTCCGAGACGGGGCTGCGCAACCGCTGGTACCTGCCGGCCGGGGACGTGACGGTCGAGCTGGCGCCCTCGGAGACCCGCACGCGGTGCCCGTACAAGGGCGAGGCGGCCTACCGCGACGCCCTGCTGCCACCCGCGACCACGCTGGCCGACGCGTTCTGGGTCTATCCCGACCCGCTGCCCGAGTCGGCCCGGATCGCCGGGCTGCTCAGCGTCACCGACGGCCCCCGTGACGACGGGTCCGAGATCAGGGTGACGGTCGACGGCGAGCCGGCCTGACCCCTACTCCTCGTCGTCGCAGACGATGAGCGCCTCGAGCGCCGGCAGGGCCGCCTCCAGGGCGGCCCGCTGGTCGGCGTCGAGGCGGTCGAGCCGCCGCGCGATGAGGGCGGTGCGCTCGTTGCGGACCTCCCGCAGCTTCGCGCGGCCCTCGTCGCTCACCGAGACGAGCACGCCGCGCGCGTCGCCGGGATCGGGTGCCCGCCGGACCATGCCCTGGTCGTCGAGGGCGGACAGGACCCGCGACATCGTCGGTGCCGTCACGCCCTCCCGGCGGGCGAGCTCGGAGAGCCGCAACGGGCCGTCCTTCTCCACCGTGACCAGTGCGGAGAGCTGCAACGGCGGCAGCGACTCGGTGCCGTCGATACGGATCCGCCGGTTCAGCCGGCCGACGGCCAGCCGCAGCCGGGACGCGACCTCGTCGTCCGGGGTCTCGAACCTGCTGCTCACCGCCGCAGCGCCGGAGTTGCCGGCGCCGGAGTTCCCACCCATCCGGACATGGTGCCAAACAATCCATGAGCAATGGCATCGGCCCCGTCACGTGTCACAGTCGGTGTTCCCGCGAACGGAGGTTCCCCGTGCCCGATCCCGTCGATCTCGCCGGCCGCCTGGTGGCCCTGGACACCCGCGGCGGCGGCGAGCGCGCCGCCGCCGACCTGCTGGCCGACCTCCTCGACGACGGCGGTTTCGACGTCCGTCTGCACGAGCCGGAGCCGGGCCGCGCGAACCTCGTCGCCCGCCGCGGCGCGGGCCGACCGCCGACGACGCTCACCGGGCACCTCGACACCGTCCCCGCCGACCCGGCGGGCTGGTCGTTCGACCCGCACGCCGGCGACGTCGTCGACGGCAGGCTGCGCGGCCGCGGCAGCACCGACATGAAGGCCGGTGTCGCCGCGATCACCGTCGCGGCGCTGCGCAGCGCCCCGGACGTCCCGTTGCAGCTGGTGTTCACCTTCGGCGAGGAGACCGGCTGCGACGGTGCCCGCACGCTCGACGGCCTGGAACCGTCGCCGCTTCTGGTGGTCGCGGAGCCGACGTCGAACCGGGTCCTGCACGGCCACAAGGGCGTGCTGTGGCTGCGCCTGCGGCAGGCCGGGGTGAGCGCCCACGGCTCCCGGCCGGAGCTGGGCGAGAACGCGCTGGTGGCGCTCGGCCGGGTGGCGGCGGCGGTGCACGACCACGGCGCCGGCGCGGGCTGGCCGGTCAGCGACACCCACGGGGCGGTCACCTGCAATCCCGGCGTGCTGCGCGCGGGCAGCCAGCCCAATCTCGTCCCGGACCGGGCGGAGCTGGAGCTCGACCTGCGGCTGGTCCCCGGGTTCGACGCCGGCACCGCCCGCGACGCCGTCGCCGCGCTGGCCCGGGACGCGCTCGCCGCGGCCCCCGTCCGGCCGGGCACCGCGCCGGAGATCGACGTCCTGATCGACCTCCCCGCGGTCGCCACCGACCCGGCCGATCCCCGGGCGGCCGCGGTCGCGGAGCGGCTCGGGCACAGCGGCGCGCCGGAGTTCGCGTCCTACTTCACCGACGCCTCGGTGCTCGCCGGGACGCTGGGCGGGCCCGGCGGCGACTGCGCCGTGCTCGTGTACGGCCCCGGCGACCCGGCACTCGCCCACGTCACCGACGAGACCTGCTCCGCGGCGAACGTCGTCGCCTGCACCGACGCCCTGGTCAGAGCTTGCGCAGCCGGATCCGCTTGACGTCGTGCCCGGCGCCCTTGGTCAGCACGAGGCTGGCCCGCGACCGGGTCGGCAGGATGTTCTGCTCCAGGTTGGGCGCGTTGATCGACGCCCAGATCGTCTCGGCCCGGGCGACCGCGGCGTCGTGGTCGAGCTCGGCGTAGCGCCGGAAGAACGACTGCGGGTCCCGGAAGGCGGTCTCCCGCAGCCGCAGGAACCGTTCCACGTACCAGCGCCGCACGTCGGCGGTGGCGGCGTCGACGTAGACCGAGAAGTCGATGAAGTCCGACACGGTCAGCGCACCCGCCACCGCGGGCTGCAGCACGTTCAGGCCCTCGATGATCAGGATGTCCGGGCTGCGGACGACCAGCTCCTCGTCCGGGACGATGTCGTAGGTCAGGTGCGAGTACACCGGGGCCGTGACCTCGGGCCGGCCCCCCTTGATCTCCGAGACGAACCGGAGCAGCTTGCGCCGGTCGTAGGACTCCGGGAAGCCCTTGCGCTCCATCAGCCCGCGCCGGTCCAGCTCGGCGGTCGGGTAGAGGAACCCGTCGGTGGTGACCAGCTGCACGTTGGGGTGCTCGGGCGAGCGGGCGAGCAGCAGGCGCAGCAGGCGGGCCGTCGTCGACTTCCCGACGGCCACCGACCCCGCGACCCCGATGACGAACGGGGTGCGGGCGCCGCCCGCCCCCAGGAACCGGCGGTAGGCCCGGTAGAGCCGGCCACCCTCCTCGACGTGCAGGTTGAGCAGCCGCGACAGCGGCAGGTAGACCTCGCGGACCTCGTCGAGGTCGACGAAGTCGCCGAAGCTGCGCAGCTGGTCCAGCTCCTCCGCCGACAGCGGCACCCGGGTCGACGACGCCAGCTGGGCCCACGACGCCCGGTCGAAGTCGACGAACGGCGACGCGCTGCCCTTGGCCAGCCCCGATGGCCTGCGGCCCCCGTAGTGTGCGGCGGCCGTCACTGCGTCACCGAGGTCAGCGCGTACTCGACGACCTGGGCGGGGCTCGCGAGCACGTGCACGATCCCGTCGGCGACGACGGCCGGGTCCAGCCCGACCGTGGCCAGCCGCTCGGTGTAGCGGTCCCGGAGCGCACCGTCGGACCACCCGTCGACGATCCCGGTGCGGACGAAACCCGGCGAGACCGTGGTCACCCGCACCCCGCGCGGCGCCAGCTCCGCCCGCAGGCCCTCGGTGACGGCGTGCACCGCGTGCTTGGACGCCGCGTACACCGCCCCGGCAGGGTTCGGCACCCGCCGTCCCGACATCGACGAGACGCAGACGACGGCCGGCTCGGTGCCCCGCTCCAGGTGCTCCGCCGCGGCCCGGGTCACGACGAGCAGCGCGACCACGTTGAGCCCGAACATCCGCCGCCACTGGTCCGGGGTGCTCGGCTCGTCGCCGAGCACCGGGCCGCCGTGGAAGACGCCCGCGGCGTTCACCACGGCGTCGAGACCGCCGAACGCGTCCGCGGCGGTGTGCACGGCCGCGGCCGCCGCGGCGTCGTCGGTGAGGTCGGCGGGCACGGCGACCGCGCCGGGCAGCTCCGCGGCCAGCTCGGCGAGCCGCTCCCCCCGGCGGGCCACCAGCGCGACCCGCGCCCCGCGGGCCGTCAGCGCCCGGGCGGTCGACTCACCGATCCCGGCCGAGGCACCGGTCACGAGGACCCGGCGTGCGGACAGGGGTTCGCGGGCCGGAGGCGGCATCGCCGTGGTCATGGCAGACCAACCTAGACCCCGCACGGGCCCGGCAGACCGTGAGATCACTCGCAGTGCCCGCCGCGCAGGTACCTCCGGACCGTCGTATCGTCGTGCACCGTTTCCCCGTGTCCGCTGCCCGTCGTCGCGATCCAGGAGCACACACCGGTGACCGTCCTGCTCTCCCTGCTGGGCCTCGTCGCGGTGGCCGCCCTGACCCTGGGCACCGCGGTCTCGGTCGCCTCGGAGTTCTCCCTCACGGCACTCGAGCGCAGCCGGATCGACGCCGCCGTCGCCGCGAGCGGTGACCGGCGGACGCGGTCCGTGCAGCGCGCCCACGGGACGCTGTCCTTCCAGCTCTCGGGCTGCCAGCTCGGCATCACCGTCACCACGCTCGCCACCGGCTACATCGCCGAGCCCGCGATCGCCGAGCTCCTCCGCCCGCCGCTGGAGCTGACCGGGCTGCCCACGTCCTGGGCGTCGGGCGTCGCGACGGTCCTCTCGCTGGTCGTCGCGACCGCGCTGTCGATGGTGTTCGGCGAGCTGGTGCCGAAGAACCTCGCGATCGCGAACCCGCTGGGCGTCGCCCGGGCCGTCGTGTGGCTGCAGGCGGGGTTCGCGTGGACCTTCCGCTGGCTGATCACCGGCCTCAACGGGGCCGCGAACGCGATCGTGCGACGGCTGGGCGTCGAGCCGGCCGAGGAGCTCCGCTCGGCCCGCTCTCCCGGCGAGCTGAGCTCCCTGGTGCGGGCCAGCGCCGAGAGCGGCAGCATCGACGCCGGCACCGCGGCGCTGCTGGACCGGTCGCTGCGGTTCACCGACCGGGTCGCCGAGGACCTGATGACGCCGCGGGTGCGGGTGGAGACGATCGACGCGACCGACACGGTGGCCGACCTCGTCGCGCTGGCCCGGCGCTCCGGGTTCTCCCGGTTCCCGGTGATCGACGGCGACCCGGACACACCGCTCGGGCTGGTGCACGTCAAGCAGGCGTTCGGCGTCCCGGCCGGGGAGCGCGCGGGCACCCCGGTCCGCGAGCTGGCGCGGCCGGTGGTGACGGTGCCGTCGTCGCTGGACGGCGACGAGCTGATGACCCGGCTCCGGGCGGCCGGGCTGCAGACCGCCGTCGTCGTCGACGAGTACGGCGGCACGGCGGGTCTGGTGACCATGGAGGACCTGCTCGAGGAGATCGTCGGCGACGTCCGCGACGAGCACGACCGGGACGAGCAGAACCGGGTACGGCGGCTCGGTGACGGCGTGTGGGCGCTGTCCGGGCTGATGCGGTCCGACGAGGTGGACGAGGCGACCGGGTTCCGGATGCCGCGCGGCGAGTACGAGACCCTGGCCGGACTGGTGATGGCCGAGCTGGGCCGGATCCCCGACGTGGGCGACGACCTCGTCGTCGACGGCTGGGGGCTGACGGTGCTGCGCCGGGACCGCAACCGGGTGGCGGAGGTCCGGCTGTCCCGGACGGTGGAGCAGGGGGTGCCCGCATGAGCTCGGGAGACGTGCTGGCCCTGGTCGCGGCGGTCGCGCTGCTCGGCGCGAACGCGTTCTTCGTCGCCGCCGAGTTCGCGCTGATCTCGGCCCGCAAGGACCGCCTGGAGGCGATGGCCGAGAACGGCTCCACCGGGGCCCGCACGGTGCTCGACGCCTCGCACGACCTGTCGCGGATGCTCGCCGCCTCCCAGCTGGGCATCACGATCGCCTCGCTGCTGCTGGGGCGCCTCGGCGAGCCCGCCGTGGCGCACCTGATCGACGGCCCGCTGGGCGCCGTCGGCGTCCCGCAGGCGCTGGCGTACCCGATCGCCTTCGTGGTGTCGCTGATGGTGGTCGTCGTCGCGCACATGTTGCTCGGCGAGATGGTGCCGAAGAACATCTCGATCGCCGGGCCGGAACGCGCGGCGATCATGCTGGTCCCGCCGTTCCTGGTGTGGACCTCGATCGCGCGGCCCTTCATCGACCTGTTCAACCACATGGCGAACGGGACCCTGCGGCTGCTCGGCGTGACCCCGAAGGACGAGCTGGAGACGGCCTTCACCCCCGGCGAGCTGTCCGAGATGATGGACGACTCGCGCCGCGAGGGCCTGCTCGACGACGAGGAGTCGTCCCGGATCGCCCGCACGCTGTCCTCGGCGGAGGCGACCGTCGCCGACGTCGTCGTCGCGGTGGACGACCTGGTGTGCCTGGACAGCTCCCCGACCGTCGACGCGCTCACCGCGGCGGTCGAGCGCACCGGGTTCTCCCGGTTCCCGATCCGCGGTGCCCGCGGCGGGCTGACCGGATACCTGCACGTCAAGGACGTCCTGGACCTCGCCGACACGGGCTCGGCCGCGGTGCCGCCGCAGCGCGTCCGCAGCCTGCCGTCGGTGCCGGTCACGGCCCGCCTCGACGAGGCGCTCGCGTCCCTGCGGACGGCGCGGGCGCACCTGGCGCGGGCCGTGGACGCGCGCGGCGACACCGTCGGCGTCGTGACCATGGAGGACGTGACGGAGGCGTTCGTCGGGACCGTGCGGGACGCGACGCACACCCCCGGCGCACCGGCCTGAGCCGGGCGCGGCCCGGGGCCGTGCCGGTCGCCGCGCGGGACGTACCGTCGCAGGCGTGACCACCGACGCCGCCCGCCACGGCACGGGCGCCCCCGCCGGACGCGGGACCGGCGCGCAGCTCGACGCCGGCTCCTGGCGGGCCCGCGCTCAGGCGCACCGCGACCGGGTGTCGGCCTGGACGACGCCGCACCGCGAGCGCCGTCGGCGTCGCGAGCCGCACCCGGTGTGGGACTTCCTGTTCACCTACTACTCGCACCGGCCCGCGCTGCTGGAGCGCTGGGACCCGGGTGCCGGCGTCGTCCTGGCCGACGGCGGGGAGTTCCTGGACCGGCCCGGCTACGTCCGGGTCCCCGGCGGCGGGGTCGCGTTCGATCCCGCGGCCGCGCCGGAGCGGCTGCGGACCACGGCCGGGTTCGTGCACCGGCTGCTCACCGCGACCCGCTCCCGGCCGCCACGCCTGGGCTGCTTCGGCCTGCACGAGTGGGCGATGGTCTACCGGACCGACCGGCCCCGGCACGGCGCCACGGTGCCGCTGCGGCTGGGCCCGGAGGGGACCGACGACGTCGTCGAGTCGATGCGGATCGGCTGCACCCACTACGACGCGTACCGGTTCTTCACCGGTCCCGCGGCGCCCCGCAACACCCTCACCCCGACCCGGGAGACCCAGGTCGAGCTGGAGCAGCCGGGCTGCCTGCACGCCACGATGGATCTCTACAAGTGGGCGTACAAGCTGGCCCCCGCGGTGCCGTCGGAGCTGGTGGCGGACTGTTTCGAGCTGGCCGCGGACGTCCGTGAGCTCGACATGCGGGCGAGCCCGTACGACCTGGCGGACCACGGGTTCTCCCCCGTGCGGATCGAGACACCCGAGGGCCGCGCCGACTACGCACGCGCCCAGTCCGCCTTCGCCGGCCGCGCCGCCCCGCTCCGCGACCGCCTGATCGACGTGGCAGGGACCCTGCTCGACCCCTGATCACGGATCGGGAAGGGATCCGGCCACATCCGGCCGGATCCCTTCCGATGCCGTGATCACCCGGTCGCGCTCCCGACGAGCTCGTCCAGGACGCCGTCACGGGCCGAGGCGACCAGGTCGGAGAACTGGTCGACGCTCATCTGCACCCGCTGCCCGAAGTCGTCGGTGATCACGATCCGCTTGTCCGGCGCGGCCGCCTCGTCGACGTAGAGCTCGGGGCAGCCGCAGTTGCAGCTGCCGCAGAAGGTGGCGATGTGACGCACGCGGCGCTCCTCTTCCTCGCATCGGCGGTCGCGGGCGGATGCCCGCGCCGTCGTGGTGGTCGCCCGCCCGGCCCGGGCGGTTCCCGTGATCACCCGGACGGGTCAACCGGTCACGGCCCGCCCGATCAGGCCCGCTCGACGAAGAAGTCGAGGTCCGGCTCGTCGCCCCCGCCGTAGCGGGACAGGTCGGAGACGCCGTGCGCGGCGAGCACCTCGTCGTCGACGAAGGTCCGGCCGGTCGGCCGCGCGTCGTCGGTGAGCAGGGCGACGGCCGCGTCGGCCATGATCTCGGGGCTGCGGGCCCGGTTCCCGGCCTCGTCGCCGCCCAGCAGGTTGACGACCGCCGCGGTGGCGATCGTGGTGCGCGGCCACAGGCAGTTCGCGCGGATGCCGTCGGCGGCGAACTCGTGCGCCCAGCCCAGCGTCAGCAGCGACATCCCGTACTTCGACAGCATGTAGGGCGGGAACTCGCCCAGCCACCTCGGGTCCAGGTTGATCGGCGGGGACAGGGTGAGCACCTGCGCGTCACCGGACTTCCGCAGCTGCGGCAGCGCGGCCCTGGTCAGCAGGTACGTCCCGCGCGAGTTGATCGACTGCATGAGGTCGTAGCGCTTGGGGGTGACGTCCTCGGTGCCCTGGGTGTTGAGCGCGCTCGCGTTGTTCACGACGACGTCGACGCCGCCGAAGGTGTCGACCGCGGCCTGCACGGCGCGCTCCACGTCCTCCTCCACCCGGACGTCACCGACCACCGCGACCGCCCGGCCGCCGGCCTGCTCGATCTCGGCGACGGCCGTGTGCACGGTGCCGGGCAGCCGCGGGTCCGGCCGGTCGGTCTTGGCGAGGATCACCGCGTTCGCCCCGCGCCGCGCGGCGGCGGTGAGGATGGCGAGCCCGATGCCGCGGCTGCCTCCCGACATCATGATGGTGCGGCCCTGCAGATCGGTCATGGGGTCCTCCGGGTTGCGGTGCGGCGGTGCACGGTCCCGAGGGACATTAACAGTCAGTGCTGACCGTTTGTGCGGTGACCCGTGACACGTGCCGCCCGCAGCCGGTTCACCGCGGCCGCGACCTCGTGCCGGCGGGGCACCGCGAAGTCGGACAGCGAGCCGTGCGCGATCGCCGCCGCCCCACCGCGTCCCAGGTCGGCCTCCAGCCGGTCCAGCGCCTCGGCCAGGGTGACGCCGTCGAGGTCCAGGTGGGCCAGCGCCAGCCCGACGCCGGTGGTCTGCGACGGGTCGGCCAGCTGGGAGACGGCCGAGAGGTCGATGTCGTCGCCGCCGAAGGTCAGCCGCCCGCGCCCGCGGGCGGTGATCTTGCGGCGCCCGCGCACCTCGGGATCGACACTGCGCGGGTCGAAGGCCCGCGCGCCGAAGCCGGGGAACTCCGGGTCGCTGCCCTCGGGGGCCAGACCCGCCACGTCGCGGGCCCGGGCGGTGATGTCGGAGACCCGGTAGTCCTGCAGCAGGACCACCGTGTCGGCGCGGTCCAGGTAGTCGCCGGACCCGCCCATGACCAGCACCGTCGACACACCGTCGCCGCGGTGCAGCGGCCGGACCCGGTCCACGAACGGCACCAGCGGCTCGGCCTCGATCAGCTCCCGCATCCGGGCGTCGCGGATCATGACGTTCGTCGCAGAGGTGTCCTCGTCGATGAGCAGGACGTCCGCACCGGACTCCAGCGCCTCCATCGTCGACGCGGCCTGCGACGTCGAGCCGGACGCCGACTCGGTGGAGAAGTCCGCAGTCGGCTTCCCCGACGGCAGGCCCGACACGAACGCACGCACGTCGACCCGCTGCACGGAGCGCTCGTCCTCGGCCCGGACCGACACCGCGTCCCGCCGGGCGACGACGAGCTCCCGGCCGTCGCCGGGGACGTGGTCGTACACCCCGGTCTCCAGCGCCCGCAGCAGGGTCGACTTCCCGTGGTAGCCGCCCCCGACGATCAGCGTGACGCCGGTGGGGACCCCCATGCCCGGCACCGCACCGCGGTTCGGCACGTCGAGGGTGACGCGCAGACTTTCCGGGGAGGCGAAGGGCACGCCGTCGCGCAGCGGGCGGTCGTCCACCCCGGACGCCCGCGGCAGCACGGCGTCGTCGGCGACGAACGCGACGAGACCGGCGCCGGGCAGCGCGGCGCGCAGGGCGCAGGAGTCCTCGACGGTCTCGACGAACTCCACGGCCGCGTCACGGTCGGCGTTCGCCCAGGTCAGCGCCTGGTGCACGGCGTCGGGCAGGTCCCCGGCCAGGGTGCGGGCCGCCGCGTGCCCGGCGATCCGGCGGCCGTGCCCGGGGAACGGCGCGCCGAGCTCGACGGTCACCGATCCGTCCCCGTCCCCGGCCCCGTCACCGTCGCCGGTCCCGGCGCGGCCGATCCGGATCGCGCTGCGGTCGAGGACCTCCTGCCCGCCGGCGTCGACGGTCACCGGGGTGCCGCGCAGCGCGCTGCGCAGCGCCCGCAGCAGGAAGCCGCCGAGCGCGCGGGCACGCTCCGGGGTGCGGTGGAGATCGCCGGGCAGGTTGGCCGTCGTGGC
The DNA here is from genome assembly GCF_001420995.1 of Pseudonocardia sp. EC080619-01. Lineage (NCBI taxonomy): Bacteria > Bacillati > Actinomycetota > Actinomycetes > Pseudonocardiales > Pseudonocardiaceae > Pseudonocardia > Pseudonocardia sp. EC080619-01. The sequence continues at coordinate 6,023,522 of NZ_CP012184.1, forward strand.
CGGCACGGTCACCCGCAGCCGCGACGGCGGCGCGAACGGGTCGGACTGGACCTTGCGGATCTCCAGCTCGAACCCGTCCATGCTCCAGCGACCGGCCAGGCCCTTGTAGGCGCCGTAGCTCGCACCGTCGAGACCGTGCAGCCGCGAGGCGAGCTCGTGGCCGTCGCCCTGGATCCCCCGTGGCGCAGGGCCGGTACGGCGCGGGCCCCCGGATCGGGAGCCGGGTCGGGAACGGTGCGGGCGGGTCATGCAGATCCTCTCCGGACGGTCGCGGCGGGCGTTCCAGGGTAGGTACCCGCCGCGCCGCGACCGAACCGGATCACTGCGGCCCGAAGGCCTCCACGGTCAGCTGGTCGCCGGGGGGCCGCCCGGAGCAGCCGGTCCCGTCCTGGGCGACGAACAGCGAGTCCGTCTCCCCCGGCGGGTAGACCCGGAAACCACGGGTCGGGACCGGGGCGCAGTCGGCCGGGTCGAAGTTGTGCGCGTTCACCATCCGCACCCGCGCACCCGCCGACGCTCCGGGCGCGAGCTGCACCGGATCGCCGTGCCCGCCCTGCATCGCGGCGGCCGGACCCACCTGGGCCCCGTCGTCACCGCCCACGTAGGACAGGCCGGGGAACCCGCGCACGACGCACGTCCGGCCGCCGTCGTTGCGCAGCACGAGGGTCGCGTAGGTCGACCCGGCCGCGCCGCCCGCGGGATCGGCGACCAGCGAGCCTCCCAGCTCCGAGGTGTGGCAGCGCTCGGCGCCCTCGGCGACCGGCCCCCTGCGGGATCGGCCCCGCCGGGCACGTCGGAGCCGCCCGCGACCGGCTCCTCCGGCAGCTCCGCGGCGGCCGGCGTGGCCACCGCGGCCTCGTCCTGCCCCCGGGCCGGCCCCGCCGCGCCCGGCCGGCCCGAGCCCGCCCCGCACCCGGCGAGGAGCGCGCCGCAGGCGACCACCGCCGCCGTCCAGCCCGCACGCCGGCCCACGGCACCGCTCCGGCCCCGTCCGTCACTCCTGTCGTCCATGTCAGTCCCCCGATCGTCATGGTCCGTACACCCCTCTTGACGTTCCACCGTGCAACGGGTTGCCCCGCACGACGCACCGGACGGGTCGATCCGTACGATTCGTCTACGTGTTGTCGCGTATGTCCGGAATGAATCTCGCTCGCGGAGCGGCCATCGGCGTCGTCGAGACCATCCCGGGCGTCAGCGGCGGGACCATGGCGCTGGTCGTCGGGATCTACGAGCGGCTGATCACGCAGGCCGGGCACCTCGTCGGCGCGGCGCGCGCCGTCGTCCGCCCCGGCACCGGCGGGCAGGGTCGCGCGGCTCGGGCCGGCACCGAGCTCCGGCGGCTCGACTGGGGTCTGCTCCTCCCGGTCGCGGCCGGCATGGTGCTCGCCGTGGTGCTGGCCTCGCAGGTGCTGCCCGGCCTGATCGAGGCCCACCCGGTCGGGTCCCGCGCGGTGTTCCTCGGGATGGTCGCGGCCTCGGTCGCCGTCCCGCTGCGGATCACCGGCATGCTGCGCGGCGTCCGGGAGTGGGCACTCGTCGTCACCGGGTTCGTCGTGACGTTCCTGGTCAGCGGGCTGCCCCCGGCGGCCGGCGACGGACGGCCGCCGTACCCGTTGATCGCGCTCGCCGCCGCGGTGGCGATCTGCGCGCTGGTGCTGCCGGGCTTCTCCGGGTCGTTCCTGCTGCTGGTGTTCGGCCTCTACGAGCCGACGCTGCGCGCGGTGCGCGACCTCGACATCGCCTACATCGCCGTGTTCGGGCTCGGCGCGGTGCTCGGCCTCGCCTCGTTCGTGTCACTGCTGCAGTGGCTACTGGAACACCACCGCCGGACCCTCATGGTGGTCATGACCGGGGTGCTGCTGGGCGCGCTGCGGGCGCTGTGGCCCTGGCAGGACGACGCCCGGGGCCTGCTCGCACCCGACCCCGGCTGGTACGCGATGCTGGTCCCGGCGCTGCTCGGCGCCGCGCTCGTCGTCGGGATCATGTTCCTGGAGCGGCGGCTCGAGCCCGCGGCCGCACGCGTCGGCGAGCCGGACCCGGCGCCCGGTGCGGGGGCGGAGAGCGAGACCCGGCGCCTCGCCCCGGTCCCGCCCGCCGACTCCGACGCCGATGTCACGCGCCCGCTCCCGCGGATCACCCCCGACGGGCCCGGGCGGCCCCCGGCGGGACCGCCGGACGGCCCCGGACGCGGCTGAGCACACCCGGGGCGCCCGGTCAGCGCGGCAGCCACTCCGGGGCGACAGGTCAGCGCGGCAGCCACTCCGGGCGGCCCGACCCGCGGGGCACCAGCACCGTCCGGTACTCCCCCGGGGTCGCCGACATCCGCACCTGGTCGGTGACGCCCCGGTAGAGGCCGAGCGGGGTGTCGGCGGTGAAGGTCTCCGGGTCGAGGTAGGCGTGGTCGGCGCCGGTACCGGCGACCGCCCGGGCGTAGCCCAGGTCGACCACGCCCAGTTCCAGCATCCACAGCGCGGCCCGCACCAGCGAGACCTCGACGGCCCAGGAGCCGCCCTCGACGCCGCGCCGGCGCAGGGCCGCGGTGATCCCGGCGGCGGTCAGCCAGGACACGACGTAGTCGTTGACCACCAGGATCGGGGACAGCCGGGGCGGCACGAAGCCGTCGTCGGTGGAGCCGCCCTCCAGCGTCATCATCCCGACGAGCGTCCCGGCGGTCTGGTCGAACCCGATCCGGTCGGCCCACGGCCCCACCGGGCCGTGCAGCGTGTTCGTGGCGTGCACGATGCCCGGCCGGACCGCGGCGGCCTCCTCGGCCGACAGCCCGACCGAGCCGAGGAACCCGGGCCGGCGGTTGGCGTAGAAGACATCGGCCCCACCGAGGAGCCCGCGCAGCAGTGCGTTCCCGTCCTCCGCGCGGGGGTCCACGGTCGCCGACCGGACGCCGACGTTCGCGCTCACGTAGGTGGTGTCGGGTTCGTACTCCCCCGGCCGCCACACGTTCAGCACGTCCGCGCCGTGCAGGGCCAGCGCCCGCCCGGTGCCGGCCCCGGCGATCACGTGGCCCATGCCGAGCGCGCGCAGCCCGTCGAGCGGGAGGTCCGGCCGTCCCCGCTCCGGGAACGGTTCCGGCGGCGCGTCGCCGATCCGGCGCAGCGTGATCGGGGGCGTGCCCTCCAGCGCGGCGTGCTGCGCGGTGGCCAGCCACTCGCCGGGGGTCCGGGCCACCGGCATGACGATGCCCGCCTCGCCCGCCGCGTCCTCCAGGTCGGTGGCGTCCCACCGGGCGATCGCGGCGGCGACCGCCTCGGGCGTCTCGGGGACGCCGAGGAACCGCTCCCCCGCATAGCGCAGCGCGGGGTACGGGTTCAGCGGCATCACCCAGCGGCCGTCCCGGGTGCGGTGGAAGGAGAACCCGAGCGCCTGCGAGGTGGACGCCGCGTTGGCCGCCGGGAAGCCGTTCACCAGCTCCCAGCGACGGTCGTAGAACGGGCACAGCCGGTGCGGGGCGCTGCGCAGGTCGGCGGTCACCTCCTGGCCCTCGCCGCCGCGGTCGCGGTGCACCGCCGCCATCCCGACCGACTTCGCGGCGAGCGCGACCGCGGCGCCGCCGCCGAGCCGCAGCGCGCTGGGCACGACCGGGTCGGCGCCGAGGAAGCGGACCCGGCCACCGGCGTCGGCGGCGGAGAGCCCGACACAGCCGAGCAGCTCGTCCAGCGCGGCCCCCGGGTCGAACGCGTCCCCGGTGGCCGGTGTGGCGACGTTCTTCCCGATCCGCTCCGCGATGCTCACCGGGGCCCTCCCACGTGCCTGGACCGCAGGTACTCACCCACGGACTTCCCGATCTGGTCCACCCGCATGTTCGCCGATCCGCCGGACCCCAGCAGCCCGGTGAACACCAGGTGCACCGCACGCAGGTGCGGGAACTCGTGCCGGACGATCTCGCCCCGCGCCTCGGGCAGCAGCTCCGCCGCCGTCGCGGTGGTCAGCGTGGCGCGCAGCCACTCCCAGTGCGCGGGGTCCGGCGCCCAGACGCCGACGTTGGCGTTGCCGCCCTTGTCCCCGGCCCGGGCGTGGGTGAAGGCGCCGAGCTCCACCGGGTCACCGGCGGGCGCCGGGAGGTCCGGTTCCGGGTGCACCGGCTGGGCCAGCTCGTCCGGGGTGGCGGTGCGCGACGAGCGCGGCACCTCGATCCGCACCCCGTCCTCCCCGACGGCGTGGTGGTCGAGCAGCGCCGACTCCAGCAGCGCGGGCCAGTACTCGATCCGCGGCCACGGCTCCGACGCGCGCGGGGCGTGGCCGTCGTGGTGGAAGCCGGGGAAACCCTGCAGGTACAGCGACCCGACGGCCGGGGCGAAGCGCCGCAGCGGCTCCTTGTGCCGGGCCGTGGCCATCACCCGGATCGGGACGGTCGCCGCCCACTGGTCCGGTGGGTCCACCGCGGCGACGCCGAGCGGGGTGACGTCGAGCCGGTCGACGTGCCCCTCGAGCTGGGCGCGGAGCTGGGCCCGCAGCAGCTCGACCTTCCCCTCGACGTCGGGGGCGGTGCAGAACAGCATCGTGGAGATCTCGTAGCCGATCGGGGCGAACACCGCGACCTTCGCCGTGGGCGGCGGCGGTGACCCCGTCACGGGGCCGATCGCGACCCGGTCGGGCGCCTCCTGGGTGAGGCGGACCGTGTCCAGGTGCACGGTGACGTCCGGGTTCAGGTAACGCGGACCCTGGATCTCGTAGAGCAGCTGCGCGGTGACGGTGTCGACGGTGACGGTGCCGCCGTCGGCGGCGTGCTTGGTGATCACCGAGGAGCCGTCGGCGGCGATCTCGGCGATCGGGAAGCCCGGCTTCACCATGCCCGGCACGGCGCGGAAGCCGGAGAAGTTGCCGCCGGTGGCGTGCGCGCCGCACTCGATCACGTGCCCGGCGGTGACGGCGCCGGCCAGCGCGTCGTGGTCGTCGGGGGTCCAGCCGTGCCACCAGGCGGCCGGGCCCGCGGTCAGCGAGGCGTCGGTGACCCGCCCGGTGACGACGACGTCGGCGCCCGCGGCCAGCGCGCCGGCGATGCCGAACCCGCCGAGGTAGGCGTTGGCGGTGATCGGCTCGAACCCCCAGTCCTTGAGCGGGGCGCCGGTGTCGAGGTGCTCCATGCCGTGGCCGTCGGCGTGGAAGTCGGCCAGCCGGTCGAACACCCCGTCACCGGCGACGTGCGCGACCCGCAGGTCCAGGCCGGCGTCGGCGATCCGGCGCCGCAGCTCGGCGGCCATCCCGGCCGGGTCGAACCCGCCCGCGTTGGTGACGACCCGGATGCCGCGCCGGGCGATCTCGCCGAGGTGCGGGGTGAGCTGGTCGAGGGCGTAGGCGACGTAGCCCGGCTTCCCCCGCCCGGCCGCCGCGGCGAGAGCGGCGAGGGTGATCTCGGCGAGGTAGTCGCCCATGAGGACGTCGACGGGGTCGCCCGCCATCGCCTCGTCGACGGCGGTGAACCGGTCGCCCAGGTAGCCCGAGACGTTGCCGATCCGCAGTGATCGTGTGGCCATACCGGTCACGCTAGGGGTGCGGCGTGCCCGTGACCACGACCGATGCGCACACGACGGCGTGACCCCTAGGGTCATGCGGGTGGAGCTGTTCCACCTGCACTACTTCCTCGCCGTCGCCGACGAGCTGAACCTGACGCGGGCCGCGGCGCGGCTGCACCTGGCCGCGTCACCGCTGTCGCGGCGGATCCGGGACCTGGAGCGGGATCTCGGCACGCCGCTGTTCGTCCGGTCCTCGCGCGGCATGGCGCTGACCGCTGCGGGGAGGGCCCTGCTGCCCCGCGCGCGGGAGATCGTGCGACGGGTGGAGTCGCTCCCCGGCGAGCTCGCGGCCGCCGACGGCCATCCGGTCGCCGCGGTCGGGATCGCACCGGACGTGTCCGCGGCGGTCCGCGACGGCTTCCTGGAGCGGGTCCGGGCCGCCCATCCCGAGCTGGCCGTGCGGATCCGGCCCGGCGCGAGCGCGGAGCTGGCGCGGTCGGTGGGCCGCGGCGACCTCGACCTGGCGTTCGTGCACGGCCGCTACGACGACGACCCGCAGCTCGCGCAGCGGCGGGTGGACAGCCGGCCCGCGGGCGTCGCCGTCGGGCACGGGCTGGGGTTCGACGACCGCACCGGGATCCGGCTCGACGAGCTGACCGATCTGCCCTACGTCTCGATCCGCTACGACGCGGCACCCTCGGTCTACCGGGCGACCGGTGAGCTGCTGGCCCGGCACGGGGTGCACGGCCGGATCGAGCTGGACACGCACAACCCCGGGGACCTGACCCACGTCGTCGCGGCGGGGCAGGCGTTCACGCTGGTCGGGCTCGGGTCGGGGGCCACGCACAAGGCGTTCGTCGGGGAGCCGGTGCACGTGCTGCCGGTCCTCGGGGCCGACGTCCGGATCGGCACCGAGGCGGTGTGGCGGACCGACCGCGCCGCCGCCGACGACGTCGTCCGGCTGCTGGTGGCCGCCGCCCCCGGTCCCGGGGACGGCGGCCCGGCCTGACACAACGGCCACCGGGCCGGCACCGTCAGAGGCGGGCGGGCTCCCGCTCGCCGCCCTGGGCCGCCTCGATCTCGGTCAGGCTCAGCTGCGCGGTCTCCCGGGCCGACCAGGCCGCACCCGCGGCCAGCAGGCAGATCACCCCGCCGAAGACGGCGACGGGCACCCAGCCCGAACCCGAGTCACCGGCCAGTGCGGTGGCGATGGTCGGGGCGAACCCGCCGAGCGCGAAGCCGATCTGGGTGCCCACCGCGGTGCCGGTGAGCCGCACCTTCGCCGGGAACATCTCGCCGTAGAAGGCGGGCCAGACACCGTTCGCGGCGCTGTAGACCACACCGGAGAGCAGGATGCCGGTGACGAAGACGAGCACCAGGTCGCCGGTCGAGACGGCCCACAGGTACGCGGCCAGCATCACCGCGCTGCCCAGCGCGCCGCCGATGAACACCGGGCGGCGGCCGATCCGGTCGGCGAGCGTGGCGAACAGCGGGATCGCGGCCAGCGCGACGATGTTGGCGGCGACGACCACCCACAGCATCGTGGAGCGCTCCAGGCCGACGGTGTTCACGGCGAACGACAGCGCGAACACCGTCATGAGCGTGCTGACCGACGCGACGGTCGCGGCCAGCGACACCCGCAGCAGGTTCGGCCAGTGCCCGCGCAGCAGCGCGGCGATCGGCAGCTGGTCCTTCGCCGACGGTGCCGGGGCCCCGTCCGCGGTGGTGCCCGCGCCCTCCCGGACCTCCCGCTCGAACACCGGCGTCTCGTGCAGCGTGCGCCGGATCAGGACACCGGCGACCAGCACGAGCACGCTCGCCCAGAACGGCACCCGCCAGCCCCAGCTCAGCAGGGCCTCCTCGGGCAGGAGCGCGACCGGCAGGAACACCGCGGTGGCCAGGATCTGGCCGCCCTGGGTGCCGGACAGGGTGAAGCTGGTGAAGAACGCCCGCCGGTCCTGCGGCGAGTGCTCCAGCGTCATCGAGTTCGCGCCGGCCTGCTCACCGCCCGCGGACAGGCCCTGCAGCAGCCGGCAGACGACGAGCAGGACCGGCGCGAGCGCCCCGATCTGCCCGTACGAGGGCAGCAGGCCGATCGCCAGCGTGGCGATGCCCATCATCAGCAGCGTCGCGACCAGCACCTTCTTGCGGCCGAGCCGGTCACCGATGTGGCCGAACAGCACCGCGCCGAGCGGGCGGGCGACGTAGGCGACGCCGAAGGTGGCCAGTGACAGCAGGGTGCCGGCGACCGCGCTGGTCTCCGGGAAGAACACCTTGTTGAACACCAGCGCCGCGGCCGTGCCGTAGATGAAGAAGTCGTAGTACTCGAGGGCGCTGCCGGTCCAGGCGGCGAGCGCGGCCCGCCTCGGCTGGGCGGTCGGCGCCAGGGTGGGGTCGGACGGACTGGGGCTCACGGGTCTCTCCCGGCGTGTGCGTCGTTGCAGGCACGTAGCAGGCACGGTGGCGCAGGCGGCAGGCCGCGCTTATGTACCGTCTGGTTACGTACCGGATAGTGAGTTGTCCGGCGGTGGCGTGTCAAGCCCCGGGGCCCGGCCCGTTCAGTCCCGGCCGACGTTCGCGGTCAGGTACGCGACGACGACGTCGCCCACCATCCGCCGGTAGTGCTCGCGCCGCCCGGGTTCCAGCAGGTCCCGGCCGAAGATCGCGGAGAAGGTGTGCCGGTTCGCCACCCGGAACACGCAGAACGAGCTGACCAGGACGTGCACGTCGAGCGCGTCGACGTCGTCACGGAACAGCCCGACCGACCGGCCCCGCTCGAGGATGCCGCCGAGCACGTCGACGGCGGGGTCGGCCAGCCCGGAGAGCACCGGGGAGGTCCGCAGGTGCTCGGCGTGGTGGATGTTCTCGATCGCGACGAGGCGGATGAAGTCCGGGTGCGCCTCGTGGTGGTCGAAGGTCAGCTCGGCGACCGCGCGCACGGCCTTCGCCGGCGGCAGGTCGTCCACCTCGAGACCCCGCTCCAGCGCCCGGATCCCGACGTAGGCCCGCTCGAGGACCGCCAGGTAGAGGCCCTGCTTCGAGCCGAAGTAGTAGTAGAGCATCCGCTTGGTGGTGCGGGTCCGGGCGGCGATCACGTCGACCCGGGCACCGGCCAGGCCGGCCCGCGCGAACTCCGCGGTCGCCTCGTCGAGGATCTCGGCGCGGGTCCGCTCGGCGTCGCGCTGCCGCACGCCCTCCTCCGGTGCCGCGGCCACCGCCCACCTCCACTCGTCCCGGCTCCGTCGTCGGGCCGGACTCTACGGACCGCGCCGGGCCGGGACTGGCCGACGCGCGCACTGTCCGGTACAACTAACCGTACGGTACATAAGCCGAGGAGGACGTGTGCAGAGCAGCCAGACCGCCACCGGGACCGTCCGGACCGGGTTGATCGGCGCCGGGATCGGACCGTCGCTGTCCCCGGCGCTGCACGAGCGGGAGGCTGCCGCACTCGGCGTGCCCCTGCGCTACCGGCGCTGGGACCTCGGCGCGCTCGGTGCCGCGCCGTCCGACGTCGGCGAGCTGCTCCACCGGGCCCGCGCCGAGGGCTACGCCGGTGTCAACATCACCCACCCCTGCAAGCAAGAGGTGATCCGGCACCTCGACACCCTGTCCCCCGACGCGGCGGCGATCGGCGCGGTGAACACCGTCGTCGTCGGCACCGACGGCTCCCTGACCGGGCACAACACCGACTGGACCGGATTCCGCGACGGCCTGCGCGACGGGCTCCCCGGCGCCGGGGCCGGACGCGTCGTGCTGCTCGGTGCAGGCGGCGCCGGGGCGGCCGCCGGGTACGCGCTCGCCCGGGAGGGCGTCCGCGAGCTGCACGTCGTCGACGTCGACGCCGACCGGGCGGCCTGCCTCGCCCGGCTGCTCGCCCCGCACCTCCGCGACGGCGCCACCGCGACCGGGCGCCCGCGGGCCGAGCTGGACGGGCTCCTCCCCGGCGCCGACGGCCTGGTGCACGCGACACCGGTCGGGATGGCCGACCACCCCGGCCTGCCGTGCGACGCCGCGCTGCTCGCCGGGCGCCCGTGGGTCGCCGAGATCGTCTACCGGCCGCTGGACACCGAGCTGCTGCGCACCGCCCGTGCGGCGGGCTGCCGCACCGTCGACGGCGGCCGGATGGCCGTGCACCAGGCGGCCGAGGCGTTCCGGCTGTTCACCGGGCACGCGCCGGACCCGGCGCGGATGCTGGAGCACCTGGCCGAGCTCGTCACCGCCGAGCAGGAGGCCGAGCGTGTCGCCTGAGGTCCCCCGGCTCGCGCTGGCCACCGTGTGCCTGTCCGGCACCCTGGAGGACAAGCTCGCCGCCGCCGCGACCGCCGGGTTCGGCGGCGTGGAGATCTTCGCCCCGGACCTGGTCGCCGACCCGCTGCCGCCCGCCGCGATCGGCGAGCGCTGCCGCGACCTGGGCCTCTCGGTCGACCTCTACCAGCCGCTGCGCGACATCGACTCCACCGACCCGGACCGGTTCGCCGCCAACCTGCGCCGGGCCGAGGCCACCTTCGACGTGATGGCCGGCCTCGGCGCCGACACGGTGCTCGTCTGCTCCTCGGTCGCTCCGGACGCCGTCGCCGGCACCGACCGGCTCGCCGCACAGCTGCACACCCTCGCCGGCCGCGCCCAGGACCGCGGCATCCGGATCGCCTACGAGGCCCTGGCGTGGGGCCGCCACGTCGACACCTGGGACGCCTCCTGGGCCGCCGTGGCCGCCGCCGACCACCCCGCACTCGGACTGTGCCTGGACTCCTTCCACGTCCTGGCCCGCGGCTCCGATCCCGCCCCGATCGCCGGCGTCCCCGGCGACAAGCTGTTCTTCCTCCAGCTCGCCGACGCCCGCGAGCTCTCGATGGACGTGCTGTCCTGGAGCCGCCACCACCGGTTGTTCCCCGGCCAGGGCGGCTTCGACCTGCCCGCCTTCCTCGCACCCGTCCTGGCCGCGGGCTACAGCGGCCCGCTGTCGCTGGAGGTGTTCAACGACGTCTTCCGCCAGGCCGACCCCGTCCGCACCGCCGTCGACGCCCGCCGGTCCCTGATCGCGCTGGCCGAGGCCACCGCCCACCACGGCACCGGCGGCACCGGCACCGACCCGGTCGCCACACCCGCACCACGGCTCGGCGGGCCGGCGTTCGTCGAGCTCGCCGCCGGACCCGAGCTGGGCCGCGTGCTGCGCGCCCTCGGGTTCAGCCGCACCGGGGTCCACCGCACCAAACAGGTCGAGCGCTACCGGCAGGGCGACGCCACACTGCTGGTCAACGCCGCCGGCCCGCACCCCGGCACCGGCAGCGCCGTCGCCGCGATCGCCCTCGACTCGGCCGACCCCACCGCCTCGGCCCGCCGCGCCGCCCGGCTCTGCGCACCCCCGCTGCCCCGGGCCACCGGCCCCGGCGAGGCCGATCTCGCCGAGATCTCCGCGCCCGACGGCACCTCGGTGTTCCTCTGCCGCACCGACTCGCCCACGAGCTGGGCCCACGACTTCGTCACCGTCGACGAGCCCCCGGTGCCCGGCACCGGCATCCACGCGATCGACCACATCGGACTGACCCAGCCCTATGACGCGTTCGACGAGGCCGTGCTGTTCCACCGCACCGTCCTCGGACTCGGCACCGTCGCCGACGGCGAGTACGCCGCCCCGTTCGGCCTGGTCCGCAGCCGCGCCCTGGCCGACGACGCCCGCCGCGTCCGGATCGCGCTCACCGTGTCCCTGCTGCGCCGCGGCGAGTGGGGTCCCGGCGTCGCCGACCCCCAGTACGTCGCCCTCGCCTGCGACGACGTCCTCGCCACCGCGGCCGCCGCCCGCGACGCCGGGGTCCCCCTGCTGCCCGTACCGGGCAACTACCACGACGACCTCGCCGCCCGCCTCGACCTGCCCGGACCCACGATCTCCGCCTACCGCGACCTCGGTGTCCTGCACGAACGCGACGCCGGGGGCGACTACCTGCAGGTCTGTACCGAGCTGCTCGGCGGGCGCCTGTTCCTCGCCCTCGTCCAGCGCACCGGCACCCACGACGGCCACGGCTGGACCGACGCGCCCGTCCGGATGGCCGCCCACCGCCGCTCCCGGCTGGCGCGGTCACCCGCACCGTCCTGAAACGGGCCCCGGCCGCGCGGCGGCCGGGGCCCGGAGCGGATCAGGCGAACGCCTCCGGCGGCGGGCAGGAGCAGACCAGGTTGCGGTCGCCGTGCGCGCCGTCGATCCGGCGGACCGGCGGCCACACCTTGCGGTCGTGCACGCCCGGGGTCTGGCCGGCCGGGTACGCGGCGAGCTCCCGCGGGTAGGGGTGGTCCCACTTGTCGTCGGCGAGGCAGGCCGCGGTGTGCGGGGCGTTGCGCAGCGGGTTGTCGTCGGCGGGCCACTCCCCGGCCGCGACCCGGTCGATCTCGCCCTTGATCGAGATCATCGCCTGCACGAACCGCTCGATCTCCGGCAGGTCCTCGGACTCGGTGGGCTCGACCATCAGGGTCCCGGCGACCGGGAAGGACATGGTCGGGGCGTGGATGCCGTGGTCGATCAGGCGCTTGGCGACGTCGTCGACCGTCACGCCGGTGTCCTTGGTGATCGTCCGCAGGTCGAGGATGCACTCGTGGGCGACCGCGCCGTCGGTCCCCGAGTACAGCACCGGGTAGTGCTCCGCCAGCCGCTTCGCGACGTAGTTCGCGGCCGCGACGGCGGTCAACGTGGCCCGGCGCAGCCCGTCGAGACCCATCATCCGCAGGTAGGCCCAGGAGATCGGCAGGACGCCCGGGCTGCCGTAGCGCGCCGCGGAGACCGGCCCGACCTCGCCGCGACCCGGCAGGAACGGGACCAGGTGCTCGGCCACCGCGACCGGCCCGACACCCGGACCGCCGCCGCCGTGCGGGATGCAGAACGTCTTGTGCAGGTTCAGGTGGCTGACGTCGCCGCCGAAGGCGCCCGGCCGGGCCACCCCGACCAGCGCGTTGAGGTTCGCGCCGTCGACGTAGACCTGGCCGCCTGCCTCGTGCACGGCGCCGCAGACGTCGCGGACCTGCGCCTCGTAGACCCCGTGCGTCGACGGGTAGGTGATCATCAGTGCGGCCAGCCGGTCGCCGTGCTCGGCGATCTTCGACCGCAGGTCGGCGAGGTCGACGTCGCCCTGCGCGTCGGTCCCGACGACGACCACCCGCATCCCGGCCATGATCGCCGAGGCGGCGTTCGTACCGTGCGCGGACGCCGGGATCAGGCAGACGTCGCGCTCGTCGTCCCCCCGCGAGCGGTGGTAGGCGGCGATCGCGAGGAGCCCGGCGAGCTCGCCCTGGCTGCCCGCGTTCGGCTGCAGGGAGACGGCGGTGTACCCGGTCAGGTCGGCCAGCCAGCCCTCGAGCTGCGCGATCATCTCGCGGGACCCGGCGGTGTCGGCCTCCGGCGCGAACGGGTGCAGGTCCGAGAACTGCGGCCAGGTCACCGCCTCCATCTCGGCGGCGGCGTTGAGCTTCATCGTGCACGAGCCGAGCGGGATCATGGCGCGGTCGAGCGCCAGGTCGGCGTCGGCGAGGCGGCGCAGCCACCGCATCAGCGCGGTCTCCGACCGGAACTCGTGGAACGTCCGGTGCGTCAGGTACTCGCTGGTCCGCACCAGCCCACCGGGCACGGCGTCGGCGGTGGCCGCATCGAGGGCCGCGACGTCGCCGACGGTCACCCCGAACGCCTCCCACACCGCCTGCAGGTGGGCGACGGTGGTGATCTCCGAGGTGGACACACCCACCTCGTCGTCGGAGACCTGCCGGAGCGCGATGCCGGCGTCGTGCGCGGCGCCGACGACGGCCGTCGCCCGCCCGGGCACCCGGGCCAGCACCGTGTCGAAGAAGGCGTCGTGCACGATCTCCACGCCACCCTCGCGCAGCCCGCCGGCCAGCACCGCGGCCATCCGGTGCGTGCGGGTCGCGATCGAGCGGAGCCCCTCGGGGCCGTGGTAGACGCCGTAGCAGGCCGCCATCACCGCCAGCAGGACCTGCGCGGTGCAGATGTTCGACGTCGCCTTCTCACGGCGGATGTGCTGCTCGCGGGTCTGCAGCGCGAGGCGCAGCGCGTAGTTGCCGTCGGCGTCGCGGGACACGCCCACCAGGCGCCCCGGCAGCTGGCGCGCGTGCTTCTGCCCGACCGACAGGTACGCGGCGTGCGGTCCGCCGAACCCGAGCGGGACACCGAAGCGCTGGGTGGAGCCGACCGCGGCGTCCGCCCCGAACTCGCCGGGCGGGGTCAGCAGCGTCAGCGAGAGCAGGTCCGACGCGACGGCGACCAGCGCGCCCCGCTCGTGCGCCTCGGCGACCAGCGCGGACGGGTCCGCGACCCGCCCGGACGCCCCGGGGTACGACAGCAGCGCACCGAAGAACTCACCGTCGGGAAGGCCGCCGGTCAGGTCGGTGACGACGAGCTCGATGCCCAGCGGCTCGGCACGGGTGCGGAGCACGTCGAGGGTCTGCGGGAGGGTGTCGGCATCGACGACGAACCGCGGGCTCTTCGAGCGCCCGGCGCGCCGCAGCAGGGTCATCGCCTCGGCCGCCGCGGTCGCCTCGTCGAGCAGCGACGCCCCGGCGACCGGCAGGCCGGTCAGGTCGGACACCATCGTCTGGAACGCCAGCAGCGCCTCCAGCCGGCCCTGGCTGATCTCCGGCTGGTACGGCGTGTAGGCGGTGTACCAGGCGGGGTTCTCCAGCACGTTCCGGCGGATCACCGACGGTGTGCGGGTCCCGTGGTAGCCGAGCCCGATCATCGGGACGGTGACCGTGTTCCGGTCGGCCAGCTCCCGCAGCTCGGCGAGCATCCCGGCCTCGTTCTCCGGGGCCGGCAGCGAGGCGCCGACCGGCTCGGGGTCACGGATCGCGTCGGGCAGGGCCCGGCCGGCGAGAGCGTCGAGGGAGTCGACGCCGAGTGCCTCGAGCATCCGCGCCAGCTCGTCGGGGCGCGGGCCGATGTGGCGCTCGGCGAACGGCAACCCGTGCTCGAGCTCGGCGAGGGTCGGGCGGTCCTGCTGCGGGGTCGGGCTCACGGCGCCTCCGGGGTACTACTCGGTCAGGCCGGGGACAGGGCGGTCACGCCCCTCCCCCTCTGTCCGTACCCGCGGTGGCGGGCGCCTGAGAGATTCACCCGAGGCTTCGGGCTTTCCCCGTCGGCGGACGGACCTCCCCGTGGTGGCCCGTCGCTTTCCAGAGGCGTCTCGACCGTACGGTCCGTGTGCCTGAGAGATTCCGGGAAGGGATTTGCTCCTTCGGCGCCCGGCCTCCTGCACCGGGTCTCTCCCGCACGGCGTCAACGACTACCGGCAACAGGGTACCCGTCTTCTCCGTACTTTCACGGCGCCGGCGCCCGCCGGTGCTCGTCACACTTCCGTGCATGTCGAACACCAGCAGCGCGACCACCACGCCCGCGACCACCGCGGCCTTCCACATGCAGTCGGTCCTGTCCTTCGGCGTGTCGCTGGCCGCCGTCGTGATCGGGACCGTCTACCTGCCCGTCGACGGGTGGGTGAAGGCGTTCCTCGCGATCGCCGTCCTCTACGCGATCACGTCCGCGTTCACCCTCGCCAAGTGCGTGCGGGACCGCCAGGAGAGCCTGACCGTGGTCAACCGGGTAGACCAGGCGCGGATGGAGAAGCTCCTGTCCGAGCACGACCCGTTCCGCTCGGTGGCGTGACCCGGGGCCGTGCAGGACTCAGGAGATCGCGCGGCGGGACCGCCTGCGGGCGAGCTCGTCCTCCGGGGACTCGTCGACGGTGCCGCCGTCGGCGCGCTCCGCCGGGAAATCCTTGATCACACCGGTGATCTCGCGCATCGCACCGGAGACGGCGATGCCGAAGACGCCCTGGCCACCCTGGAGGAGATCGACGACCTCCTCCGGCGAGGTGCACTCGTAGACGGTCGTTCCGTCCGAGAACAGCGTGATGCCGGCCAGGTCCCGGATGCCCCGCCGGCGCAGGTGCTCCACGGCGATCCGGATGTTCTGGAGTGACACACCCGCGTCGAGCAGGCGCTTGACGATCTTCAGGACGAGGACGTCCTTGAAGGAGTACAGCCGCTGGCTGCCCGATCCGGCCGCACCTCTTATCGACGGCACGACCAGACCCGTGCGGGCCCAGTAGTCGAGCTGCCGGTAGGTGATCCCCACGACCTGGCACGCGGTCGGGCCGCGGAAGCCGACGAGGCTGTCGGGCACCCCGTCGAGCCCGTCACCGACGAGCGGGTCCGGGAACAGCTCTCCCTGTCCCGGCCCCTCGGGTGGTGGCGTCTGCACCGCGTGGTCTCCCTCGGTCGGCCGCACCGCGCTCCCCTCCGGTACCACATCACTCTGGGTGCCCGAGGAGTTCCACGGATGTCATCAGTAGTGATGACGGTAGGCCCGGCGGACGGGGTGGTCAACGCGGCTCGCCGACACGGGCGTACCGGACGGCGCGGGACCCACGTCCCTCGGCCGGACGGAGCACGGCCGGCGGTCGCCGGCCGCGCCGAACGGTCGCTCTCAGCCCGGCTGGGCGCCGCGGAAGTCCTCCGGCGAGACGGAGTCGAGGAACTCGCGGAACTTCTCGACCTCGTCCTCCTGCTCGTCCGGGATGACGAGCCCGGCCTCGGCGAGGACGCTCTCGTCGGCGTGCACCGGGACCCCGGTGCGCAGCGCCAGCGCGATCGAGTCACTCGGTCGTGCGGAGACGGTCACGCCGCCGTCGAAGATCAGCTCGGCGTAGAAGGTGCCCTCCTGGAGGTCCGTCACCCGGACCTGCTCCAGCCGACGGCCGAGCGCACCGATCACGTCCTTGAGGAGATCGTGGGTGAGCGGCCGCGCCGGCTTCACGCCCTGCTGCTCCAGGGCTATCGCCGTCGCCTCCACGGACCCGATCCAGATCGGGAGGTAACGGTCCCCGTTGGTCTCCCGCAGCAGCAGGATCGGCTGGTTCGCCGGGAGTTCGACCCGGACGCCCACGACGCGCATCTCGCTCATCAGCCCGCCTCCCCGGCCCTTGCGGGCCTGTCGGCCGGCCCGGGTGTACCCGCCACCCCGGCCGCCCGGATCGCCTTGCTCGCCCTGGTCCGTGTGGTCACTTCCGCTCCCACCACCGACACGCTCCGACGCTACACGGGCGGGGCCGTCCACGCCCGCCTCCGGACGGGGTGTGACGACGTCCTTTCGACGATCGTCACACGGCCGTCGCGCGCGGCGTGTCGGCTCGACATCCGCCCGCCCGCACGTCGTGCGGGATCAGCCCTGGCCGGGCTCGCGCGGACCGGTCAGGAAGACCAGCCGGAACTTGCCGATCTGCACCTCGTCGCCGTTCGCGAGCACGGCCGTGTCGACCGGCTCGCGGTTGACGTAGGTGCCGTTGAGGCTGCCGACGTCGACGACGACGAACTCGCCGGCGTCACGGCGGAACTCCGCGTGCCGCCGGGAGACGGTCACGTCGTCGAGGAAGATGTCGCTGTCCGGGTGCCGGCCCGCGCTCGTGGTCGGCACGTCGAGCAGGAAGCGCGAACCGGCGTTCGGGCCGCGCCGGACGACGAGCAACGCCGACCCGGCGGGCAGACCGTCGACACCGGAGACGGCCGGCTCCGCGCTCGGCTGCTCCACGTCGGCGAGGAAGTCAGCCCGGAACACCGACGTGGTCTCCGGTGCGCGCTCCGGTGGCACGTCGCGCGGGTCGTTCGTGGTCACGTCGGGGTCTCCTCCTGTAGGAAACGGGTCCCGGACGTGGTCCGGGCGATGATCAGCGGCGTTGTCAGGGGATTCGAAACTACCGGTCCGGCAGGCACGGCGGAACGGGTCAGGAACCGTCTGCCAGCTGCCGGTAGGCCTCCGCGTCGAGCAGCCCCTCGGGCAGCCCGCCGTCGGCCAGGCGCACGTCCACCAGCCACCCGTCGCCGTAGGGGCCCGAGTTGACCAGCTCCGGGGCGCCCTCGAGCGACTCGTTGACGGCCACCACCTCGCCGGCCACCGGCGCGTAGATGTCCGACACCGACTTGGTCGACTCGACCTCGCCCATGGTGTCGCCCGCGGTCACGGTCTCGCCCACCGTGGGCAGCTGGACGAACACGACGTCGCCGAGCTGGGACTGGGCATGGTCGGTGATACCGATCCGGACCACCCCGTCCCCGGTCTCACGTACCCACTCGTGGGCTTCGGTGTAGGTCAGGTCCGACGGAATCTCCGAGCTCACGCGGCGAGCCTAGCCCCCCGCGCCGCCGTGATCGAACCGGGTGCGCGCAGCGGGACCGGCCGGCGACGGGCGGCGCATCGCCAGCACGAACTGCGCGAGGTAGAGGACCCCGGTCCAGAGGTAGAGCGCGACGCCCCAGATCGCGAAGGCGTGCGCGATCACGGCCACGACGGACTCCGCGGGGGTCGGCCCGTCGCCGAGCAGCAGCAGCGGGAAGGCGTAGAGGAGCACGAACGTCGCCGCCTTGCCGAGGTAGACGACCTCGAACGGCGCCCACCCGCGGCGGCGCATCACGAGCACGCAGGCGGCGAGCACGACGTCGCGCGCCACCAGCGCGGCCACCACCCACCACGGGACGAGCCCGCGGATCGCCAGCCCCACCAGAGCGGCCAGGATGTAGAGGCGGTCGACCGCCGGGTCGAGCATCGCGCCGAGCCGGCTGTACTGGTCCAGGACCCGCGCGAGCTTGCCGTCGAGCCAGTCGGTGAAGCCGCCGATCGCCAGCACGGTGACGGCCCAGACGTCGGCCTCCGGGCCGAGCATCAGCCAGAGGAACAGCGGGACGCCGAGCAGGCGCAGCACGCTGAGCGCGTTCGGGACGGTCCACAGCCGGTCGTCGGCGGTGGGCGGGCCCGCGACCTCGTGGACCGAGTCCCGGACGGTGACGCGCACCGTGTCGCGCGCCTCCCGCACCGTCTCGCGGGCGTTCCGCCGCACGGCTGCGGCCCTGCCCGTGTCCGACTCCCCGCCCACGTGGTCAGCCTAGACGCCCCTCCGCGCTGTACCGGAGCGGACGGTGGGGTGAGGATGGAGGGCGTGACGGACTCGAACACCACATCGCTGAAGGACATCCAGGCCCCGCTGAAGCAGCAGTACCGCGACGACCCCGAGGCCGCCGTCGTGACGCTGAAGGCGGACGGCGAGCTGGGCGCCGGCGTCTCCTGCAAGGTGACGACCGGGCAGGCGCTCGCCGAGGCCGGCCTGCACCCGGCCACCGGTGGCGACGGCACGCAGCTGTGCTCCGGCGACATGCTCCTCGAGGCGCTCGTCGCCTGCTCCGGCGTCACCCTCCAGGCGGTCGCGACCGCGCTGGAGCTGGACGTGACGGGCTCGGTGCGGGCCGAGGGCGACCTCGACTTCCGCGGCACGCTCGGCGTCGTCAAGGACGCGCCCGTCGGGTTCCGCGACATCCGGCTGACCTTCGACATCGACGCGCCGGGGGCCGACGACGAGAAGATCGCCACCCTGATCAAGCTCACCGAGCGGTACTGCGTGGTGCTGCAGACGATCAAGGGCAGCGCCACGACCTCGGTGGACGTCACCAGCAGGTCCTGAGCGCCCGTACCCGGGACACCGCCGCTCGTCCGTCCGGAGCACCGGCGCGCGGCGAACGGACACGGGCGGCCCGCCACGATCACGGCTCACCGCCGGTGGCGGGCCGCTCGGCGCGCTTCACCGTCGGTTCGGCGCCCGGCACTCTCCGGGGTCTGCGGGCTCCTGTTCGGACGTCCGTACGGTGGTCGCGTCCAGGGACGACGTGACTGGGCGTGCCCGCGTCACCCGCGCGCGCACGTCACGGCAGGTGAATCGTGATCAAGCTTGCGGACGATCTCTCGTCCGGCGATCACGTGTGTGCGGTCCCGGACAGCCTCGAGCACCTCGGCGAGATCCGGGCCGGGTTCGTGGCGCACGGCCTCGACCTCGGTGAGCGGGTCCTCTACTTCGACGACGACGGCGCCGCGGACACCCTGCTGCGCAGGCTGTCCGAGGACGGCGTCGACGTCGAGGAGCCGTTGCGCCGGGGCCAGCTCCTGATCCTGCCGGAGGAGAACACCCGGCAGACCTTCCGCACGCCGCTCCCCGACATCCACGCCGGCGTCTCCGGCCAGGTCGAGGAGTCGCTGCGCGACGGCTGGCACGGCACCCGCCTCACCGGCCAGATGCACGCGTCCATCGCGGCGGGGGCGTCGGCGACGCTGCCCGAGTACGACGGGCTGCTGGCGCGGCTGGTCCGGGAGAGCTCGGGCTCCCTCACCGCGCTGTGCACCTACGACCACGAGCACTTCCCGGACGAGCAGATCGACATCATGCGCGCCCTGCACCGGGACCACCTGGCGGTGACCGGCGCCTACGACGACGGGCTGCTGCGGATCGTGCGCCTCGGCGTCGGGCACGCCCGGCTGGCCGGCGAGATCGACCACAGCAACCGTCCGAAGATCACCGCGCTGCTGCACCAGTCGCTGGACGCCGTGCTGCGCTCCCCCGACGCCCCCACCGACATCGGGCTGGACATGGCCTCGGTCCGCTTCGTCGACGTCGCGTCGGCGGTGGCGTTCGTGCACGCCGCCGAGAGCTTCCCCGCCACCCACCGGCTCGTCCTGCACCGGGTCCGCCCGCGGGTCGAGCGGGTCCTGGAGCGCTGCGGGGCGGCCTTCTCCCCGCAGCTGGCGCTCGACGACGAGCCGCCGAAGGTCGTCCCCGTCCTGCCCGACCGGTGACCGGAGGCCGCCCGTGCAGATCAACGCCGCTCCCCGCTCGCCCGGTTTCGTCCACGTCCTGGTGCACGCCGACGACCCGGCGGAGCTCGTGGCCAAGGTCGCCCCGCAGGCCGCGGCCGCCGTCCACGACGTCGGGGCGCAGATCGCACTGGCCGTCTCCGAGCCGGTCGAACAGGCACTGCGCGACGAGCTGGCCGGCACCGGCGCCGCGCTCGGCCGTCTCACCACGCTCACGCGGTCGGCCCGCGACTCGGGCCAGACCGTCGCGGCGTGGCGGGCCCGGGAGCTGCGGGCACTGTCGTCGTCCGGGCGGCCGGTGGTCGTCGTCGCGGAACACGACCCCGAGCTGGACGGGGTGGACGGCGGCTTCTGGGTCGAGTTCGAGGCCGCGCTGAACATCTCGCTCGACGGCCTGCCCGTCACCCAGCTGTGCGTGTACCCGCGGATGCCGCTGCACGGCGCGGTCGGCGACGGTGCGCTCGCGAACCACCCGCTGCACCTGCGGGGCGGCGAGCGGGTGCCGAACCCGCGGCACGCCGCCCCCGCCGACGTCCTCGCGGCGCTGCCCTTCGCGCCGCCGCACCTGCTGGGGCCGCCGGACGTCCGCCTGCACTACAACACCTTCGAGCTCTCCCGCGTCCGCGACGCGGTCGAGGAGGCGGCCCGCGCCTGCCGGTTCGACCCGGTCCGCGGCGAGGACATGGTGCAGGCGGTCAACGAGGTCGCCACGAACGCGGTGGAGCACGGCTCCCCCGAGGCGGGGCTGTCGGTGTGGGCGCGGCCGGGCGAGCTCGTCTGCGAGATCCACGACACCGGCGCGCTCACGCTGCCGCTGATCGGGCTCGCGCCGCCGCACCCGTCGCAGGCGCGCGGGCGGGGCACCTGGATCGCCCGGCAGCTGTGCGACAGCCTGCACGTGTGGCGGGCCCGCGACGGCACGCACGTCCGCCTCCTCGCCAGGGCCTGACCAGCGCCTCCACCGGCGACCGGCAGCCGTGCGTGGCGATTCGCTCACCCGGATCTCACGCACCCGCCCGACCTCGGCTATCCTGGCCCTCGAGCACACCGCACGGAGACGCCGCCCGCCGTCCGTGCTGGTGCGGTTTCGTCGTGTCCACACAGCGCCCCGCGGCCCTCCCGCCCGGGCGGCGCGCCCGGCACCGGCGCAGAACCGCGTGCGGGCCGCACGTCACGACCGACCCGGGGAAGACGGCATGTCCGACGACGATCACTGTCGATCCAGTGAGTCCACGCTGAGCGAGCCCACCGACGGTTCCGCGCTGCACGTCCGCGTCCTGGGGGCGTTCGGGCTGCGGGTCGGCGACCACTCCGTACCGCTGCCCGTCGACTCCCGGCGCCTGGTGGCCTACCTGGCCGTGCACCCGCGCCCGCAGCCGACCGCGGCGATGGCCGCCGACCTGTGGCCCGGCGTCGGGCCCGCCCCGGCGGCCCGGCTGCTGGACGAGGCCGTCGCGGGCGTCGACGTCCCCGGCCTGCTCACCGCCGACGACCGCGGCCGCCTGCACCTCGCCGACGACGTGACCGTCGATCTCGCCGAGGGTCTGCTGATGGTCCGCGGGTTCTCGTCACCGGAGATGGCGCGGACCGTCCGCGAGATCGGCTGCCCGGCGACCGACCTGCTCGAGGCCGACATCCTCCCGTCCTGGACGGCGCCGTGGATCGTGGTCGAGCGGGAGCGGTTCCGGCAGCTGCGGCTCTCCGCGCTGGAGAACCTGTCCACCACGCTGAGCGCCGCCGACCGGCACGACGACTCGGTCGCCGTCGCCCGGCGCGCCGTCCGGACGGCGCCGAGCCGCGAGCGCTCGCGGCGGGCGCTGGTCGAGGCCCTGCTCGCCGGCGGCCGCGTCGCCGACGCCCTCGCCGAGTACGAGGAGTTCCAGCGGCTGCTCCGCAACAGCGTGGGCGCCACCCCGGACTCCGAGCTGGACCGGCTCCTCGCGCCCTACGACTCGGCGTGGCCCCTGGGCCCCGGGGTGCACCGCCCGGTGCAGCGGTGGGGCGTCGGGATGCCGGGCGCACACCGGCCCGCGCAACGCGGGCGCCGGCTCGCGGCGGGCAGCCCCGCCAGCGGCCGCTGAACCCGGCACCCCGACACACCACACCCCGGCGCCGCTAGTGGAACTGCGGGCGCCGCTTCTCGCCGAACGCCGCCAGCCCCTCCGCGCCCTCCGGCCCGGCCGCGCAGGCGGCGATGGAGGCGGCCTCGGCGTCGAGCTGCTCGCCGAGGGTGGCCTCCCAGGTCCCGCCGAGCAGTCCCCGGATGCGGCCCAGCGCCGCCGTCGGCCCCTGCGCCAGCCGGTGCGCGAGGGTCGCGGCCTCGTCGTCGACCGCGTCGTCGTCGACGACCGAGGCGAGCAGTCCGAGCCCGTCGAGCGCGTCGGCGTCGAGCACCTCGTCGGTCAGCAGGATCCGGCGGGCCCGGGCCGCGCCGACCAGCCGGGGCAGCGTCCAGGTCATCCCGCCGTCCGGGGAGAAGCCGATCCCCGGGTAGGCGGGACGCATCCGGGTCGACCGCCCGCCGACGGCGAGGTCGCAGGCCAGCGCCACGCTCATCCCCGCCCCGGCGGCCCAGCCGCGCACGGCGGCGACGGTCGGGACCGGGCTCGCGACGAGCGGGCGCTGCAGCGCGTGGAAGATGTCGGCGACCTCGCGCACGTAGCCGCCCCGGTCCGGGGCCGCGGCGAAGTCACGGACGTTGCCCCCGGTGCAGAAGTTCTCCCCGTCGCCGTGGACCAGCACCGCACCGACGGCGCCCGGATCGGCCGGGTCCTGCCCGGCCAGCCCCGTCAGCGCGTCGGTGACCTCCTGCATCACCGCGCCGTCGAGCGCCCCGTGCCGGCCGGTGGAGATCCGGCAGCGCAGGACGCGCCCGTCCCTCCGGACCGCCTCCGCCGTCACCCGAGCTCCCGCAGCTTCGGCAGGACGTCCTCGGTGAACTGACCGAGGAAGCGACGCTGGTCGTCCCCCGGGCCGTGCACGACGAGATGGTTCAGGCCGGCGTCGACGTAGGGCCTGATCTGCTCGACGGCCTCGTCCGGATCGGACGCCACGATCCAGCGCTTGGTCACCTGCTCGATGGGAAGCTCGTCGGCGAGCCGCTCCATCTCCCGCGACGAGTCGACCGAGTTCTTCTGGTCCGGGGTCAGCGACAGCGGGGCCCAGAACCGGCAGTTCTCCCGGGCCGCCTCCGGGTCGCGGTCGTAGGAGATCTTGATCTCGATCATCTTGTCGATCTGCGACGCGTCGCGGCCCTGCTTGTCGGCGCCCTCCTGGACACCGGGCAGCAGCTTGTCGGTGTAGAGCTCCATGCCCTTGCCGGAGGTACAGATGAAGCCCTCGCCGTGCCGGCCCGCGTAGCGGGCGACCATCGGCCCACCGGCGGCGATGTACACCGGCACCGGCTGCTCCGGACGGTCGTAGATCATCGCGTCGACGAGGGTGTAGTAGTCGCCCTCGACGCTGACGCTGTCCTCGGTCCACAGTGCCTTCATCAGCCGGACCGCCTCGCGTAGCCGTGCGAAGCGCTCCTTGAACTCCGGCCACTCGCGGCCCGACACGGCGATCTCGTTGAGCGCCTCGCCGGTGCCGACGCCGAGCGCGACCCGGCCGCCGGTCAGCATCGCCATCGTCGCGAACTCCTGGGCGAGCACCGCGACGTTGTAGCGGAAGGTGGGGGTGAGCACCGAGGTGCCGATCTGCACCCGGTTCGTCCGCTCCCCCACGGCCGCGATCCACGGCAGCGCGGCGGGGGCGTGCCCGCCGGTGTGCCGCCACGGCAGGAAGTGGTCCGAGGCCCAGACGCTGTCCAGGCCCAGCTCCTCGGCGAGTACCGCGTACTCGACGAGGTCGCGCGGGCCGAACTGCTCGGCCGACGCCTTGTACCCGATCTTGAGATTCACGGATCAGTCCTTATCGCGTGCCTGGCGCGCAGGCCGTCCGGCGCGCCGTGTCCCTCCCGTGTTGCTACACCCCGGCGCGGCCCGGCGCAGCCCCGGGTGGCTCACAGTCCCCCACCGCGGCGCCCGTTGCCGGATCCGCGGAGCCGGGCGGACGGCGCCGAGCACGGCTCGTACGATCGACCCCGTGTTCGACACCTCCGACCCGGACGAGATCCCGCTCCCGCCCGAGCCCGAGGACGTCGAGGCGGACCCGCCCCCGCCCGAGGAGGCGCCGGAACCGGCCGGTGCGGCGCCCGCCCCCGTCCGGTCGTCCGACCCGCACGAGGTGCTGCGGCGGGTGTTCGGCTACGACGCGTTCCGCGGTGACCAGGAGGCGATCGTCTCCCACGTCACCGGCGGCGGCGACGCGCTGGTGCTCATGCCCACCGGTGGCGGGAAGTCGCTCTGCTACCAGGTCCCGGCGCTCGCCCGGTCCGGCACCGGCGTCGTCGTCTCGCCGCTGATCGCGCTGATGCAGGACCAGGTGGACGCGCTGCGGGCGCTCGGCGTCCGCGCCGGGTTCCTCAACTCCACCCAGGACGCCGACGAGCGGCGCCTCACCGAGCAGGAGTTCCTCGCCGGCGAGCTGGACCTGCTCTACCTCGCCCCGGAGCGGCTGCGGGTCGAGTCGACCGTGCGCCTGCTCGAGCGCGGCCGGATCGCGCTCTTCGCGATCGACGAGGCGCACTGCGTCGCGCAGTGGGGGCACGACTTCCGGCCCGACTACCTGCTGCTCTCGGAGCTGCCGAAGCGCTGGCCGGACGTGCCGCGGATCGCGCTCACCGCGACCGCCACCGACGCCACCCGCACCGAGATCGCGCAGCGGCTCCAGCTGACCGGGGCGCGGCACTTCGTCGCGAGCTTCGACCGGCCGAACATCCGGTACCGCATCGCGCCGAAGAACGAGCCGCGCAAGCAGCTGCTGGACCTGCTGCGCTCCGAGCACCCCGGTGACGCAGGCATCGTCTACTGCCTGTCCCGCAAGTCGGTCGAGCAGACCGCGGAGTTCCTCGGCTCGCAGGGGATCGCCGCGCTCCCCTACCACGCGGGTCTCGACGCCGAGGTCCGCCGCCGCAACCAGTCCCGCTTCCTGCGCGACGACGGCCTGGTGATGGTCGCGACGATCGCCTTCGGCATGGGGATCGACAAGCCCGACGTCCGGTTCGTCGCGCACCTGGACCTGCCGAAGTCGGTCGAGGGCTACTACCAGGAGACCGGTCGTGCGGGCCGGGACGGCGAGCCGTCGACGGCGTGGCTGGCCTACGGGCTGGCCGACGTCGTCCAGCAACGGAAGATGATCGACGACGGCGAGGGCGACGCCGCGCACAAGCGGCGCCTGGCCCAGCACCTCGACGCGATGCTCGCGCTGTGCGAGACCACCGAGTGCCGCCGCGCGCAGCTGCTGCGCTACTTCGGGGAGAGGCCCGCCACCGAGGCGTGCGGCAACTGCGACACCTGCCTGACGCCGGTGTCGTCGTGGGACGGCACGGTCGCCGCGCAGAAGGTCCTCTCGACGGTGTGGCGGCTCAAGAAGGAGCGCAACCAGGAGTTCGGCGCCGGGCAGGTCGTCGACATCCTGCTCGGCAAGCGCACCCCGAAGGTGGACCAGCACCGCCACCACGAGCTGTCGGTGTTCGGCGTCGGCACCGAGCTGACCGACGTCGCGTGGCGCAACGTGCTGCGACAGCTGGTCGCGCGCGGGCTGCTGACCGTCGGCGGGACCTACTCGACGCTGCGGTTCACCGACGACTCCCCCGCCGCGATGCGCGGCGAGCAGAAGGTCATGCTGCGCACCGAGCCGGAGCGGACGGCGCGGTCGTCGCGGTCGCGGGGCGGGTCGAAGCCGGCGGTCGAGATGCCGGCCGAGGTCGCGCCGGTGTTCGAGCGGCTGCGGGCCTGGCGCGCGTCGGCGGCGAAGGAGCAGGGCGTGCCCGCCTACGTGATCTTCCACGACGCGACGCTGCGCGAGATCGCGACGCGGGCACCCGCCGACCGTGCCGCGCTGGGCACGATCTCCGGGATCGGCGAGGGCAAGCTCGCCCGGTACGGCGACCAGGTCATCGACGTCCTGCGCGGGGGTGACGACGGGTGAGGCCACTGATCGGGCTGACCGCCTACACCGAGCGCGCCACCTACTGGATCGTCGACGAGGAGGAGACGGTCCTGCTCCCCCGCGGCTACCTCGACATGGTGTCCGCGGCGGGCGGGATCCCGGTGCTGCTGCCGCCGACCGCCGACGCCCCGGACGCCGCCGTGTCGTGCGACGGGCTGCTGGTCACCGGCGGGCCGGACATCGGCGCCGGCCGCTACGGCGCCGCACCCGGCCCGCACGACGACGACCCGCGCACCGAGCGCGACGCCGCCGACCTGGCCGCCGTCCGCCGGGCGATGGAGCTGGGCATCCCCGTGCTCGGGGTGTGCCGCGGGCACCAGCTGCTCAACGTGGCGCTCGGCGGGACGCTGCACCAGCACCTGCCCGACGTCGTCGCACCGGAGGTGGCTGCCGCGCACTCGGCCGGGCCCGGGACCTACGCGCCGGTCGGGATCACCACGGAGCCGGGGTCCCGGATCGGGGAGCTGCTCGGCTCCGGCCCGGTGACCGTCCGCTGCCACCACCACCAGTCGATCGACCGGGTCGCCGACGGCCTGCGGGTCACCGCCCGCGCCGGGGACGTCGTCGAGGCGGTGGAGGCCCGGTCCGGGGCCTGGGCGATGGGGGTGCAGTCGCACCCCGAGCGCAGCCCGGACGACCTGCGTCTGGCCCGGGCGCTCGTCGACGCGGCACGGGAGCGGCGGGCGGCCGGTCCCCCGCCGGTACGCCGGGCCGGGTGAGGCGCCGGGTCGAGGACGGCGGGTGTCCGCGTCGGGCTCTACCGTGCCGGGCATAACGCCCACCACCACGGACATCGACTGGAACGCCGAGCTGAGCGCGCAGCTCACCTTCCACTGGGAGACCACGCTGCGGCCGCGGCTCGCGGGCCTCACCGACGAGGAGTACCTCTGGGAACCGGCGCCCGGTGCCTGGAGCGTCCGGCCGCGGGCGGAGTCCGTCGCGTCGCACAGCGCCGGGGCCGGTGACCTGGTCGTCGACTTCGCCTTCCCGGAGCCCGACCCGGCCCCGGTGACGACGATCGCCTGGCGGCTCGCCCACGTGATCGTCGGGGTGTTCGGCATGCGGAACCACTCGCACTTCGGCGGGCCGCCGGTCGACTACGCCTCGCACACCTACGCCGGCACCGCCGACGGCGCGCTCGCCCAGCTCGACGAGGTGTACCGCCGCTGGACCGAGGGGGTGGCGGCGCTGGGGGCCGGCGGCCTGGCCCGGCCGTGCGGGCCCGCGGAGGGGCCGTACGCGGACGCGCCGCTGGCGACGCTCGTCCTGCACATCCACCGCGAGGTGATCCACCACGGCGCGGAGATCGCGCTGCTGCGCGACCTGTACCGGGCGGGGGTCACCCCCGGCTGATCCGCTTCAGCACCGGCGGCAGCTGGCCGGAGTACAGGACGCCGAGCCGCTGCGTCGCCCGGGTGATCGCGACGTGGAGGTCGTTCAGGCCGCGCGGGGACTCGTCGAGCATCTCCTGCGGCTCGACGACGAGCACCGCGTCGAACTCCAGGCCCTTCGCCGCCGTCACAGGCAGCACGACGACGGCCGTGTCCAGCTCCTCGGTGTCCGCCTCCGGATCGGTCACCCCGGCCGCGGCGAGCGCCGCCCGCACCGGCTCCAGGCGCGCCGACGGCACCAGCACCGCGGTCCGGCCGTCGCCGACGGCGTCGCGCTCGGCCGTCACCCGGTCCACCAGCACCTCGTCGGCCCCGGTCTCCGGGAGCGGTGCCGCCCACGGCGGCTCCCCCGTCGAGCGGACCGACGACGGCGGTTCCAGCGAGGCGTCGATCTCGGCGAGCACGTCGTCGGCGACGTCGGCGATCTCCGACGGCGTCCGGTAGTTCACCGTCAGCTGCTCCAGCCGCCAGCGGCGGGCCACGAACGGCGACAGCACCTCGTCCCAGGACCCGGCTCCGCCCCGGTCGCCGGTCTGCGCGATGTCCCCGACCAGCGTCATCGAGCGGGCGGGCGCGCGGCGCATCACCATCCGCCAGGCCATCGCGGACAGCTCCTGGGCCTCGTCGATGATCACGTGCCCGTAGGTCCACTCCCGGTCCGCCGCGGCCCGGTCGGCGGTCGAGTCGTACCGCGACACCTGCATCCGCTCGGCGAGCCGGTCGGCGTCGATGATGTCGGTCGCGCGCAGCAGCTCCGGGTCGAGGTCCTCCTCCAGATCGAGGACGTCGAGCACGCCCTGCGCGTACTCGACCTCCTCCCGGAGCGCGGCGGCCTCCGCCGCGGCCTGGGCGGCGCCGTCGTCGCCGAGCAGCTCGGCGGCCTCGTCGAGCAGCGCCACGTCCGCGGGCGTCCAGCGCCGGTCGTAGGGGACGTCGTCGCCCGGGGCGTCGCGCTCCAGGAGCCGCCGCTGCTCGGCCGGGATCCGCCGGGCGACCGAGTTGAGCCGCTTGCGGTCCGCGAACAGGTCGCTGAGCAGCTGCTCCGGCGACAGGGTCGGCCAGAGCTCCTCCATCTCGCGCCGGACGTCCGGCGACTCGGCGAGCTCGTCGCGGATGTCGTCGATGTCGCGCCGGTCCAGCAGCTCCGCCCCGACCCGGCGGGCGACCTGCTGGGCCAGCAGCCGCAGCAGCTCCTTGCGGAACGTGCGGCGGGCCTCGTTGTGCGGCTTGCGGGACCGCCGGGCCCGGGTGCGGGCCTGGGTGACGGTGTCGCGGTCGAGTACGACCCGCTGCTGCTCGACGACGAGCTCGATCGGCCGGCGCGGCACCTGCTGGCGGTCCCGGACGGCTGCGGCGACCACCGGTGCGAGGTCGGCCCGGCCCTTCAGCTCCGCGGTGGCGGGGTCCTCCTCGCGGCGGGCGTCCAGTCCCGGGTAGAGCTGCGCGACGGTGCCGAGGACGACCGAGGTCTCGCCCAGCGACGGCAGCACCTGCCCGATGTAGCGCAGGAACGTCGGGTTCGGCCCGACGACGAGCACGCCGCGCCGCGCCAGCCGGTCCCGGTGGGTGTAGAGCAGGTACGCCGCGCGGTGCAGCGCGACGGCCGTCTTGCCGGTACCCGGGCCGCCCTGCACGACGAGCACCCCGGACGGCTTGGAGCGGATGATCCGGTCCTGCTCGCCCTGGATCGTCGCGACGATGTCGCCCATCCGCCCGGTGCGGGCCTCCGACACGGCGGCCAGCAGCGCGGCCTCGCTCGTGAGGCCGGACCCGGCACGGGCGCGCTCCTCGGCGTCCATGTCGGACAGGTTGAGCGGCTCGTCGTCGATCGCGACGACCTCGCGCAGCCGGGTCCGCAGGTGCCGGCGCCGCCGCATCTCCTCCGGGTTCGCCGCCGTCGCGGTGTAGAACGGCCGCGCCGCCGGCGCGCGCCAGTCCATCAGCAGCGGCTCGTACTCGTTCTGCTCGTCGAGCAGGCCGATCCGGCCGACGTAGCGGGTCTCGCCCGCGTCGGTGTCGAGCCGGCCGAACGCGAGGCCGTGCTCGGCCGCACGCAGCGCGGCCAGCTTGTCGGCGAGCAGCGCGGCCGCGGCGTCACGCTGGGTCAGCGCCTGCGGGGTGCCGACGGTCTCGTCGCGCAGGGTCGCGGCGAGCCGCGTCGCGGTGTCGCGACGCCGGTCCTCGAGCTGCTCGTAGAGCATGCCCACGTACGTCTTCTCGTGGGCCAGCTCCGGGTCGTCAGCGGGATCGCCGGCAGTGGCAGGAGTGGGTTCGGGCACGGCGCGGGGATCCTCCACCGAGAGGGCGTACACGACCGCGCTGCCCGGTGGCGGGAGATGTCCCGTCGCCCGGCGGCGCGACGAACCAAAGTACCAGTAGTGCGCGATCGGCCGCGGTGCGCGCACCGACGGCGGTCACCCCGCCTGCGGGGCGATCTCTGCGCGGATCCGGACCTGCGTGCCGTCGAGCCGCTCGATCGTCGCCTCCGGGACGGGGTCCGTCCCGGTGCAGGTCACCGCGCGACCGGCGGGAAGCTCGCCGGGGCACTCGAGGTGGACGAACTCGTCGCGGCCGCCGGCCTTCAGCGCGCTCCACACCGTCATGGTCACCGCGACCGTCGGCGAGCTCCCCGAGAAGCGCCGGAGGTCGGTCTCGGTGTCGACCCGGGTGCCGGAGGCGGCGGCGCCCGGCCCGGCAGGGCCGGTGGCGACCGGCACGGAGCCGGACACCGTGATCCGCCACTCCCCCGACGACGGCAGCCGCGCGAGCTCGTGCTGCTTCAGCGGCCGGCCGCGGTCGTCCCCACCCCATCGGCCGTCCAGGCGCACCGCGGCCCACCCGGCACGGTCGGCCGAGGTCAGCCGGCACCCGCTGCGGTAGGCGCCGTCGGGGGACTCCGCCGGTTCCTCGCAGGACGCCGTGACCTCGACCCCGTCACGGGCCAGCAGGTGGGACCGGACGGCGGCCTCGATCTCCGCGCGGTCCGGCCGGGTCCCGGGCGAGGCGACCCACACCCACAGCCCGAGGAACCCGGCCACGACCACGAAGAACAGGACCCATGCCCCAGGACGCCGCATACCGGACAGTCAACCCGGTGGGCCGCCCGTCCGGTACACGCAGGACCACGGAGGTTCAGGCGCGCTGGCGCGGGGCCCGCCCGTAGGGCTGCTCGACCGGCTCCACCCAGTCCGGGGTCGGCGTCGGCGCCGTCACCGGGGTCTCCCCGTCGAGCGCGATCGGCTCGTCGTGGTGCCGCAGACGCATCGGGGCGCCGTCGTGCAGCTGGTACTCGACCTCGTCCGGCGTGATCGTCACCCGCAGCCTGCGGCCCTGCCACTTCAGCCCGAACGAGATCCGGGACAGCGACGGCGGCAGCACCGGCGCGAACGACAGCCCGTCGGCCTCGCAGCGCATCCCGCCGAAGCCGAGCACGACCGCGGTCCAGGTGCCGGCCATCGAGGCGATGTGCATCCCGTGGTCGGTGTTGCCCGCCAGGTCCTGCATGTCCACCAGGGCGGCCTCGGCGAGGTACTGGTGGGCCAGCTCCAGGTGCCCGGTGCGGGCCGCCATCACCGACTGGGTGCACGCCGACAGCGACGAGTCCCGCACCGTGATGCCCTCGTAGTAGGCGAAGTTGCGGCGCTTCTGCTCGTCGGTGAAGGAGTCCGGGAAGATCTGCATGGCCAGGACGAGATCGGCCTGCTTGATCACCTGCTTGCGGTACAGGTCGAAGTACGGGTAGTTCAGCAGCAGCGGGTACCGCTCGGCCGGGGTGTCCTCGAAGTTCCACCGCTGGTGGTCGGTGAAGCCCTCGGACTGCGGGTGCACGCCGAGCCGCTCGTCGAACGGGATCAGCATCGCGCCCGCCGCGTCCCGCCAGGACGCGATCTCCTCGGAGTCGA
The DNA here is from genome assembly GCF_001420995.1 of Pseudonocardia sp. EC080619-01. Lineage (NCBI taxonomy): Bacteria > Bacillati > Actinomycetota > Actinomycetes > Pseudonocardiales > Pseudonocardiaceae > Pseudonocardia > Pseudonocardia sp. EC080619-01. Next base: position 6,055,014 of record NZ_CP012184.1, read on the forward strand.
CGCCCAGCCGGGACGCCGAACGCGGGTGCTTGGCGGCGACCTCGGCCGCGTAGCGCAGGTTCTGCTGCGCCATGAGGTTGGTGTAGACGTTGTTGTCCGCGATCGAGGAGTACTCGTCCGGGCCGGTGACGCCGTCGATCCGGAAGTTGCCGGCCGAGTCGTGGTGGCCGAGCGAGCGCCACAGCCGGGCGGTCGCGACCAGCAGCTCCAGCCCGACCTCGAGCTCGAACGTGGTGTCGCCGGTCGCGTGCACGTGCCGCTTCACCGCGTCGGCGATGTCGGCGTTGATGTGGAACGCCGCCGTGCCCGCCGGCCAGTAGCCCGAGCACTCCTGGCCGCGGATCGTCCGCCACGGGAACGCCGCGCCCTTGAGGCCCAGGGTCTCGGCACGCTCGAACGCCAGCGGGAGGATGGACTTGCGCCAGCGCAGCGCGTCGGCCGCCGCGTCCGGCGCGACGAACGACAGCACCTGCAGGCAGAACGTCTCGGTGTCCCAGAAGGTGTGGCCGTCGTAGCCGTCGGCGGTGAGGCCCTTGGCCGGGATGCAGCGCCGCTCGGCACGGGCACCGGCCTGCAGGATGTGGAACGTGGCGAGCCGGACCGCCTGCTGCAGCTCGGCGTCGCCGTCGATCTCGACGTCGGCGGTGGCCCAGAAGTCGTCGAGGTACTCGCGCTGCTCGCGGACGAGTCCGTCCCAGCCGGTGTAGCGGGCGGCGGCGATCGCCGCACGCACCTGGTCGTACACCGCGGGCAGGCTGCGCCGCGACGACCAGCCGTAGGACAGGTACTTGACCACCCGCAGCGTCTCGCCCGGCTTGACCCTCGCGATGATCGTCGTCCGGGCGAGGTCCTCGTTGGCGTCGGTGGTGACCTCGACGCCGTCCGGCCCGAAGACCTCGTGCTCCATCGCGGCGCCGCACCGCAGGCCGGACTGGCGGGTGCGGTGCACCAGCGTCGCCCCGGCGTCACCGGCCCGGGACTGCTCGGGCTCCAGGACGTTGTCCAGGGCGCTGTCCAGCCGCGGGTCGTCGCCGTTGCGGCCGGGCAGCTGCTCGTTCGCGACCAGCTCGGACTGCAGGACCAGCAGCGCGCCCTCGCCGTTGTCGTCGTCCCCGGCGTGGACCACCTCGACCTCGTAGGAGATCGCCGCGATCGCGCGCTGGGTCAGCGACACCAGCCGGGTGGAGCGCACCCGCACCGCGCGCCCGGCCGGGGACTCCCACTCCACGTCCCGCTGCAGGGTCCCGGCCTGCATGTCGAGCACCCGCTCGTGCTTGCGGAGGGAGCCGTAGCGCAGGTCGAACGGCTCATCGTCGACCAGCAGGCGGATCAGCTTGCCGTTGGTCGTGTTGATGATCGTCTGCCCGGACTCCGGGTAGCCGTAGCCGCCCTCGGCGTAGGGCAGCGGGCGGACCTCGTAGAACGAGTTCAGGTAGGTCCCGGGGAGGACGTGCGGCTCACCCTCGTCGAGGTTGCCGCGCAGGCCGATGTGCCCGTTGGACAGCGCGAAGACCGACTCGGTCTGGCCCATCGCGCCGAGGTCCAGGCGCGGCTCGCGGATCACCCACGGCTCGGTGGTGAACGTGGGCAGGTGGTCGGGCTTCACGAACGCTCCAGCAGGTCGGCGAGATCGGTGACGACGACGTCCGCGCCGTGCTCGCGCAGCGCGGCCGCCTGGTCGAGACGGTCGACGCCGATGACGGCGCCGAAGTCCCCGGCGCGGCCGGCCTCCACACCGGCCAGCGCGTCCTCGAACACGACCGCCGCGGAGCGCTCGACCCCGAGGTCGGCCGCGGCGGCGACGAAGGTGTCGGGTGCGGGCTTGCCGGGCAGCCCCCGCTCCCGTGCGGTGACGCCGTCGACGCGGTGGTCGATGAACGTCTCCAGGCCGGTGACCCGCAGGATCTGCTCGGCGTTCGCACTGGAGGAGACCACCGCGGCGGCGAGCCCGGCGTCCTTCACGGCCTCCAGGTACCGGCGCGAGCCGGCATAGACGTCGACCCCCTCGGTGATCTTCGTCTGGACCAGCGCGTTCTTCCGGGTCGACAGGCCCCACAGGGTCTCGGTGTCGGCGGAGTCGTCCGGGGTGCCCTCGGGGAGCTCGATGCCCCGGGACGCGAGGAAGCTGCGGGTGCCCTCCAGGCGCGGCTTCCCGTCGACGTAGGGGCCGTAGTCGGCCCCGGCGTCGAACGGGGTGAAACCGGCACCGTCGCGCGAGCGCAGGTACTCGTCGAACATCTGCTTCCACGCCGCCGCGTGCACGCTCGCGGTGTCGGTCAGCACGCCGTCCAGGTCGAACAGGCACGCACGTGTGCCCTCGGGCAGCCCCAGCATGGCGCGCACGCTATCCGGATCGATGAAGTCCGTCGCGCCGGGGCGGCGACTCCGTTACCCGGTCACGCGGGCGTTACTCGGCGGGTGCGTCCAGCGGCAGGCTGAGGAGGACGAGCGGGGCGCGGGCGGCACCGCCGGGGACGCCCGGCCGGTCCGCCGTCCGGACCTCCACCCGGCAGGTGCCCGTGACGAGACGCACGTGCACCGTCCCCCCGGCGGTGGCGGGCTCGATCTCCTCCTGCACCCCGCGCCGGACGGCGGCGAGCACCGCCAGCGGCGGGACGGCCGCGGCCGGGTCCACGCCCGCCGTCCGCGGGTCGTCGACGTCCGACTCCAGCCGGGCACCGAACCGGGTCCGCTCGATCTGCAGGTACGCCCGGACCGCGGCGAGCTCCTCGTCGAGCCGGATCGCCGGCTCCTCGGCCCGGTCCGCCGCCCGGGACAGGTCGGCGAACCCGAGCAGCAGCTCCCGGGCGCGGGGCGGGTCGGTCCGGACGAGCGAGGCGATCGTGTTGAGGGTGTTGTAGACGAAGTGCTGTTCGAGCCGCCGCGACAGCGGTCCGTGCCAGGGGCCCTCGGGCGCCGGGGCCGGGGCCTCCGGCGGGACGGCCTCGCGGACCCGGATCCGGACGGTCTCCTCGGTGGCCGGAGTGGTCGCCGGGGCGGGGGTCGCGGCGGGGGGCGGGGCCGCGGCCGTGCGGACCGGCACCGTCGCGCCACCGCCGCCGGGCGGCTCGCGGCGCGCCGGGGCCGGGTCGCGCAGGTCGTCGTCCTGGGCGTCCGGGGGGACCAGGCCGCGCCAGGACGGCAGCGCGAGCCGGCCCGCGGCCGTCCGGCCCCGGTGCTCGACGGCCGCGACGAGACCGGGCGCGAGCCAGCGGGCGTCCGCGGCGATCCCCTCCGGCACGTCGGCGGGCGGGCGGCCCGGACGGGCACCCAGCACCGTGCGGGCGTCGCCGTCGGCCGCGCCGATCCCGACCCGGCCGACGTAGACCGGGCCGTCCGCACCGGGCAGCGCCAGCAGCACGGCCGCGATCCGTTCCCGGCCCGCCGTGCTGCCGGCCGGGACCCAGCCCGCGACCTGCACCTGACGGCGCCGGCGCAGCGGTACCCGCAGCCAGTTCCGGGTGCGCCTGCCCGGCTGGTAGGGCACGTCGAGACGCTTGAGGTGCAGGCCGTCGAGCCCGTACTGCTCGGCGGTGCGGACGACGAGATCGGCCTCGTCCAGCCCGAACGACGGCGGCACCAGGATCGTGGGCCCGGCCAGTCCGAGCGCCTCCAGCTCGGCCCGGCGGCGCCGGTAGGGCAGCTCCAGCACCCGGCGGCCGTCCCTCCAGAGCAGGTCGGTCACGACGTAGCCGACCGGCACCTCTGCGCGCAGCCCGTCGTCCGGGGCGACGGTCGCGGTCCGGCGCAGCAGCGGCCCGCGCGAGGGGCGGCCCGCCTCGTCGAGCGCGACGACCGTGCCGTCGAGCACCATCCCACCCGGTGGCGACTGCTCGCCGAGCACGGCCAGCTCGGGGAACGACCGCGTGACGCTGCGCGCCGTCGACGAGAGCAGCCGCACCCGGCCCGGACGCACGTAGGCCACGCAACGGTGGCCCTCCCAGCCGAACTCCACGGCCCACCGGCCCGGGTCGGTCGCGTCGCCGAGCTCGCCGGCCGCGGGCAGCATCGGCGGGACGAGATCGGGCAGGGTCGGGCCCTGCTCGCCCGTCGCAGCGCCCCCGCCCACGGACGACACGGTAGTCGGGCGGCTGCGCGGCCCTGCCGTCCGCTCCCGGGCGGCCAGGCACAATCGACCCATCATGACGCTGACCGAGCGACTCCGACGCACCGCGGGCCCCGACGGCTCCCCCGATCCCGCCGAGCTGGTGGACACCTTCGCCGACTGGGCGTTCGACGAGCGCGGCCTGTCGCTCTACCCGGCGCAGGAGGAGGCGCTGCTCGAGCTGGTCACCGGCGCGAACGTCATCCTCTCCACGCCGACCGGCTCCGGGAAGTCCCTCGTCGCGATGGGGGCGCACGCCGCGGCGCTGGCCCGCGGGGAGCGCACCTTCTACACCGCGCCGATCAAGGCGCTGGTCAGCGAGAAGTTCTTCGCCCTGTGCGAGGTGTTCGGTGCCGACCAGGTCGGCATGCTCACCGGCGACGCCGCGGTGAACGAGAAGGCCCCGATCGTCTGCTGCACCGCGGAGATCCTCGCGAACCTCGCGCTGCGCACCGGGTCCGGCGCCGACGTCGGCTCCGTCGTGATGGACGAGTTCCACTTCTACGCCGACCCGTCCCGCGGCTGGGCCTGGCAGGTCCCGATCGTGGAGCTGCCGCAGGCGCAGTTCCTGCTAATGAGCGCGACGCTGGGCGACACCTCGTTCTTCGCCGAGGACCTCCGGCGCCGCACCGGCCGGGAGACCGCGGAGATCACGTCGGTGGAGCGGCCGGTGCCGCTGCACTTCCGCTACGTCGTCGAGCCGCTGCACGAGACGATCACCGAGCTGCTGGCGACGAAGGAGGCGCCGGTCTACGTCGTCCACTTCACCCAGCAGGCCGCCGTCGAGCGGGCGCAGGCGCTGATGAGCGTCAACGTCACGTCCAAGGAGGACAAGGCGGCGATCGCCGAGACGATCGGGAGCTTCCGGTTCAGCTCCGGGTTCGGCCGCACACTCTCCCGGCTCGTCCGGCACGGCATCGGCGTGCACCACGCCGGGATGCTGCCCCGCTACCGGCGGCTGGTGGAGACGCTCGCCCAGGCGGGGCTGCTCAAGGTCATCTGCGGCACCGACACCCTGGGGGTGGGGATCAACGTCCCGATCCGCACGGTGCTGTTCACCGCGCTGTCCAAGTACGACGGCCGCCGCGTCCGCCCGCTGAAGGCCCGCGAGTTCCACCAGATCGCCGGCCGCGCGGGCCGGGCCGGGTACGACACCGTCGGCACCGTCGTCGCGCAGGCGCCCGAGCACGACATCGAGAACGCGAAGGCCCTCGCCAAGGCCGGCGACGACCCGAAGAAGCGGCGCAAGGTGCAGCGCAAGCAGCCGCCGGAGGGCTTCGTCGGCTGGTCCGAGACGTCGTTCGAGAAGCTGCAGCAGGCCCGGCCCGAGCCGTTGACCAGCCACTTCGAGGTCACGCACGCGCTGCTGCTGAACGTGATCAGCCGGGGCGGCGACACCTACGCGGCGATGGAGCACCTGCTCACCGACAACCACGAGCCCCGCAAGCGGCAGCGGGCGCACATGCTCCGTGCGATCGCGATCTACCGTGCGCTGCGGACCTCGGGCGTCGTCGAGGAGTACGACGAGCCCGGCGCCACCCGGCGCCGGGTGCGCATCGTCGACGAGCTGCAGCTCGACTTCGCCCTCAACCAGCCGCTGTCGCCGTTCGCGCTCGCCGTGTTCGAGCTGCTGGACCAGGAGTCGCCGACCTACGCGCTCGACGTGCTGTCGGTCATCGAGTCCACGCTCGACGACCCGCGCCAGGTGCTCGCGGCCCAGCAGAACAAGGCCCGCGGTGAGGCCGTCGCCGCCATGAAGGCCGACGGCCTCGAGTACGAGGAGCGGATGGCCCGGCTCGACGAGGTCACCCACCCGAAGCCGCTCGACGAGATGCTCCGGGCCGCGCTGGAGACCTACCGGCGCGGTGCGCCGTGGGTCGCCGACGCCGAGCTGTCGCCGAAGTCGGTCGTCCGCGACATGAGCGAGCGGGCGATGACCTTCACCGAGTACGTCTCGCACTACCAGCTCGCCCGCTCCGAGGGCCTGGTCCTGCGCTACCTCGCCGACGCCTACCGGGCGCTGCGCCAGACCGTGCCCGAGCACGACCGCACCGAGGAGCTGACCGACCTCATCGAGTGGCTGGGCGAGCTCGTCCGCCAGACCGACTCGTCGCTGCTCGACGAGTGGGAGAAGCTCGCCGCGGGTGCCGACGCCGAGGGCGGCGAGGTCACCCCGCCCGGGGCCGAGATCGCCACCGGGCCGTCCGGGCTCACCGGCAACGCCCGCGCCTTCCGGGTCATGGTCCGCAACGCGATGTTCCGCCGGGTGGAGCTGGCCTCGCTCGGCCGGTACGCCGAGCTCGGCGACCTCGACGCCGACGCCGGCTGGACGGCCGACCGCTGGCGGGAGGCCCTGGACCCGTACTACGACCTGCACGACCGGATCGGCATCGGCCCGGACGCGCGCGGTCCCCAGCTGTTCGACCTCACCGAGGAGGCGGACCGCTGGCTCGTGCGTCAGGTCCTCGACGATCCGGCGGGCGACCGCGACTGGGCGGTCACCGCCGAGGTCGATCTCGCGGCCTCGGACGAGGCGGGGGTTCCCGTCGTGTGGGTGACGGCGGTGACGGACGGGTCCTGACGGCCCCGGACGGGCCCCGTGATGTAACCCGGTCGGCCCCACCGGACCGTGAGCATCGGTTACGGTGTCTCCCGATCACGGGGGGACACCCTCCGCCGGGGACGAACGGGGGCGGCGGATGCAGCAGGCCGACGTCGCCGCTGCACGCCCCGACCACGGGCGGGCCCTCGTCGCGGGTGGGCTGCCCGATGCCTCCGATCTGGCGGAACGCTGGTCCGACGAGCTGTCCCGGAGGGCCGTCCCGACCGCGGGCGAGCTCCGCCCGCTGCTCGACCGGCTCGCCGCGCAGATCCGGGAGTCCGCCGTCGCGGAGCCGTTCGACCCGGCCGTCCCCGCGGCCGCGGGCCGCGAGCTGATCGTCGCGCGGCTGACCGACCCGGCCTGCCTGGAGATCAGCCTGCGGCTCCTCGGCGCCCACCTCGAACCGGCCGCCGACACCGCGGCACGGGTGCGCCGGCTCGCCGCCGTCGCGGGCGCCTTCGCCCGCGGCTACACCGACGCCACCCGGCACCAGGTGCTCGGCGAGCACGAGACGATCACCCGGGCCGCGCTGGAGGCCCGGGAGACCGCGGAGCGGGCCCGCTGGGTGTCGGAGTCCCGGTTCACGGCGATGTTCGACTCGGCGGCGGTGGGCATCGTCATCTTCGATCCCGACGCCGCGTCGATCGAGGCGAACGACGCCGCCGCCACCATGCTCGGCTACACCCGCGCGCAGCTGGCGGGGATGGGCGTCGAGGAGTTCGTCTCGCGCGCCGACGCCCCCGGGATCTGGGCCGAGCGGCGACGGCTCCTCGAGGGCTCCCTGGACCGGTTGCGGCTGGTCCAGCCGGTGCGGCGCGCCGACGACGCCGAGATCTGGATCGACGCCGTCGTCACACCGCTGCGTGAGCCGGACGGCACCGCGCAGCTGCTCGTCGCCGTGCTCAGCGACGTGACCGACCAGCTCGAGCTGCAGCAGCGGCTCGAGCACCAGGCGCTGCACGACCCGCTGACCCAGCTCCCGAACCGGTCGCTGTTCTTCGAGCGGCTGTCCGCCGCGATCGACCGGGACGGCGCGGACGGCGTCCGGCCCGGGGTCTGCTACCTCGACCTCGACGGGTTCAAGGTCGTCAACGACACCCTCGGGCACCAGTCGGGCGACCAGCTCCTGCAGGTACTGGCCGACCGGCTGCGGTCGGCGCTGGAACCGGACGGGCACCTCGTGGCCCGGATGGGCGGCGACGAGTTCGTCGTGCTCGTCGAGCGCAGCACCGACCGGGCAGAGCTGGAGGAGGTCGCCGGACGGGCGCTGGGCACCGTCCGCCGCCCGGTCCGGATCGACGGCCGCGACATCGTCATCTCGGCGAGCGTCGGCGTCGTCCGGCACGACGGGGAGCTCGGCCCCGACGAGCTCATGCAGGCCGCCGACACGACGCTCTACTCCGCCAAGCACGCCGGCCGCGGCCGCTACGTGTACTACGACCGCGAGCGGCACCGCTCCGACGTGCGCCGCTTCGAGCTCTCCTCGCAGATGCCGGAGGCGTTGCGCCGCGACGACTTCGTGGTCGTCTACCAGCCGCTGGTCCGGCTCGCCGACGAGCAGACGGTCGGCGTCGAGGCGCTGGTGCGCTGGCAGCGACCGGACGGCGAGCTGCTCGGCCCCGACCGGTTCATCCCGCTCGCCGAGGAGACCGGGCTCGTCGTACCGCTCGGCAGGCGGGTGCTGGACGAGGCGTGCCGCCAGGGCCGGATCTGGGCCGACGAGCGGCCCGATCGTCCGCTGCTGGTGAGCGTGAACGTCGCGGCCCGCCAGATCAGGGAGTCCGACCTGGTCGCCGACGTCGCCGCGACCCTGGAGCGGCACGACTGGCCCGCCGGGCAGCTCCAGATCGAGCTCACCGAGTCCGACCTCATGGGCTCCCCCGGACGGCCGCTGGCCACGCTGCGCGAGCTGGACCGGATGGGTGTCCGGATCGCGATCGACGACTTCGGCACCGGCTACTCGAACCTCGCCTACCTGCGCCACCTGCCGGTGCACGTGCTGAAGCTGGCGGGGCACTTCGTCGCCGGGTCGGCCGAGCGCGACGACGTCATCCTGCGCACCCTGATCTCGCTGGCCTCCGCGCTCGACCTGGAGGTGACCGCGGAGGCCGTCGAGACCCGGGAGCAGGCGGCCCGGCTGCGGGAGTACGGGTGCGCGAATGCGCAGGGCTGGTACTACGCCCCCGCCGTCGTCCCGGGGCGGATCCCGGACCTGATCGGCGACCCGTTCCTCCGCGACCTCTGACGCCGCTCAGGCGTTGCGCTCGTCGCGCCAGGCGATCCAGTCCTTCAGCCGGGCGAGGTCGTAGCCGCCCTGCCCGTCCTGGCCGACGGTGAAGAGGCGGACGCCGGCGTCGTACAGGCCGGGGTCGCTCTCCTCGGGGGAGCCTTCCACGGCGCAGGACCGCTCGATCTCCGCGGGATCACGACCGAGGTCGCGGCAGTGCCCGTCGAGCACGGAGCACTTGTGCGCCACGGTCTCCGCGTCGCCGAATCCGTGCCAGATCGTGGCGTGCTCGGCGGTGTAGCGGAGCGTCTTCTTCTCCCCGCCGCCGCCGACCAGCACCGGGATGTCGCGGGTCGGGGCCGGGTTGAGCGCCGCCCAGCGGTCCCGGATGCGGGGCAGCGCCTGGGCCAGGTCCCGCAGGCGGCCACCGGCCGTGCCGAACTCGTAGCCGTACTCGTCGTAGTCGCGCTGGAACCAGCCGGCGCCGATGCCGAGGATCAGCCGGCCGCCGGAGATGTGGTCGACGGTGCGGGCCATGTCGGCGAGCAGCTCGGGGTTGCGGTAGCTGTTGCAGGTCACCAGGGCGCCGATCTCGATCCTCGAGGTCGCCTCGGCCCAGGCACCGAGCATGGTCCAGCACTCGAAGTGCTTGCCGTCGGGCTCGCCGTAGAGCGGGAAGAAGTGGTCCCAGTTGAACACGACGTCGGCGCCGGCCTCCTCGGCGGCGGCGACGGTGCGGCGGATCTCGGAGTAGTCGGCGTGCTGGGGCTGCAGCTGCAGCCCGATACGGACGGGACGCGGGTCGCTCATGCGCCCCATCCTGCCGCCGGGTCAGAGCTTCCGCAGTCCGGCCAGCACGCGGTCCATCAGCTTCATGCTCGGCCCGTCCTCGGCGGAGGAGACGCCGTGCACGGTCAGCCTGCCCTCGCCGGCCAGGTCGTCGATGAGCACCCGGGCCACGCCGAGCGGGACCGACGCGAGCGCCGCCACCTCCGAGACCGACCGGGTCTGCGCGCACAGGCCCAGCACGACCGCCTTCTCCCGGCTGTCGACCCGCACCGGGCCGCGGACCGGCGTCACCGACACCAGGGTCTCCAGCCGGAGCTCCATCCGGACCCGGGTGCGGCCGCCGGTGATCACGTAGGGCCGCACCGGCGCGAACGCGACCTGCTCGACCGGGCCGGGGTCGTCGACGACGGCGGGCAGCGGGGCCGTCTCCCAGCCCGTGCCGTCGTCCGGGGCGGTCGCCGCGGCGTCCTCCTGTGCGGCGGCGGTCTCGGCGGCGGCCGACTCGGCCGCACGTTCCTTGCGGGACTTCCGCTTCCGCTTCACCGAGTGGCCACCGAACCGGGCGCCGGTGACCCCGACGAGGTCCTCCTGCGGCGGCTCCGCGTCGTCCACGGGAACCGCGGCGGGCTCCGGTGCGGGTTCCGGGGCCTCCTCGACGGGGCGACCGTGCGGGTGCTCCGGATCGGGCGCGTGCCGGGACGTCGGGGCGCCGAAGCGGGCCCCCGTACGCCCGATGTCCGACCGTGCCATCCACCCTCCGATGTTCGCCGTCCGCTTCGTCCCCTGTCGCGTGGAAGCGATCACGGTGGGCGACCGGGGAGACGCACAGGGTGGACCAGGCGCACTACCGATCGGTGTCGCCCGTGTCACGCCTGTGTGACACGACGGAGGGTCGGCAGGTCGTGACAGGAAAAAATTCCTCCTGTCACCCCAGCGGGCTCCGCGGCAGCAGGCGGTCCGCGATGATCTTCTTCTGGATCTCGCTGGTGCCCTCGAAGATCGTCGTCAGCCGGGCGTCGCGCCAGTGCCGCTCCACCTGGTGCTCGGTGGTGTAACCGTTGCCCCCGTGCAGCTGGATGCCGTCCGCCGTCACCTCGGCGGCCATCTCGGTGGCCACGAGCTTCGCCATCGCCGCCTCCCGCTCGCACGACTCGCCCTGGTCGAGGCGGTGGGCGACGTGCTGGTAGAACGACCGCGCCTGCTCCACGCGGGCCGCCATCGTCGCGAGGGTGAAGCGCACCGCCTGGAAGTCGCCGATCGGGTGCTCGAACTGCCGGCGCCGCTGCAGGTAGCGGACGCAGTCCTCGACGGCCGCCCTGGCCAGGCCGACGGCGCGGGCCGCGGTGTGCACCCGGGCGATGTTGAGCCACGCCTGGGCGTCGGCGAACCCCTCGCCGCCCGCGCCGAGCTGGTTGGCGACCGGGACACGGAGCCCGTCGAACTCGAGGTCCCAGGTCACGAACCCGTGGTAGCCGATCTTGTCGATCGGGGTGCCGGTGAGCCCGTCGGGGAAGGTGTCCCGCTGCTTCTCGACGACGACGGTCGCGAGCCCGGCCGAGCGCTTCTCCCCCGGCTCCGGGTCGGCGGTGCGGACGAGGACCTGGACGAAGTCGGCGGCCTTCGCGTTGCCGGTCCAGCGCTTCCGGCCGGTGACGACGTACTCGTCGCCGTCGCGGACCGCCCGGGTCTCGACGGCGGCGAGATCGGACCCGGCGTCCGGCTCGGACAGCGCGATCGCGCCGATCCACCCGCCGCGCGCGCTGCGCCGGAGCAGCTCCGCCCTGCGGGCCGGGTCCGCCACGTTCGTCCCGGCCCCCTGGGCCCTGGCGATGATCGACCCGACGCTCATCCAGGCCCGGGCCAGCTCCTCGGCGACCATGCAGTACTCGAAGGCACCGAGACCGAGCCCGCCGTGCTCGGTGCCGACCGTGATCCCGAAGTACCCCAGCTCCCCCATCTCGTCGAGCAGGTCGCGCGGGATCTCGCCCTTGCGCGGGTCGAGCTCGTCGGCCACCGGCAGCACCCGCGTCGTCGCGAACTCGCGTGCCTGCTTCTGCAGCGCCTCGCGCTCGGGGGTGTGGTGCGGCGCGGTCAGCACCGGCACCGGGGGCTCGAGGAGATCGTCGTCGGTCATCCGCGCAGTATCGCCCGGTGCCGCGGCCGGGGCCATGCACGCCACCTCTCCTCCGGTGCAGTGCCCATCGACCCATGTTCGGATCCGCATATCCGTGGCACGGTCGCATTCGGCGACGTGGCCGGCGCACGGGGGCGGGCACCCGGCGCGACGCCCGCGGGTCCGCGACCGCGGATCGCGCGCAACGCCTTCGAGGGGAGCGAGGCATCATGCCCGACAACCGTGTCGTGGTCTACAAGGGACCGGGACAGGTCGCCGTCGAGTCGATCGAGTACCCGAAGCTGGAGCTTCCGACCGACATCGTCGACGGTCTCAAGATCAAGCGGAAGGCGCCGCACGCCGCCATCCTGAAGATCGTCACCACCAACATCTGCGGCTCCGACCAGCACATGGTCCGTGGCCGCACCACCGCACCGGTCGGGCAGTCGCTCGGCCACGAGATCACCGGCGAGATCGTCGAGGTCGGCGACGACGTGCTGTTCGTCGGGCCCGGGGACATCTGCTCGGTACCGTTCAACATCGCCTGCGGGCGGTGCCGGATGTGCAACGAGGGCAAGACCGGTGTCTGCCTGAACGTCAACCCGGCGCGGCCCGGCGCGGCCTACGGCTACGTCGACATGGGCGGCTGGGTCGGTGGCCAGGCCGAGTACGTCATGGTGCCCTACGCGGACTTCAACCTGCTGAAATTCCCGGACCGGGACCAGGCGCTGGAGAAGATCCTCGACCTCACGATGCTGTCCGACATCTTCCCGACCGGCTACCACGGCGCGCTCAGTGCCGGGGTGACGACCGGGTCGACCGTCTATGTCGCGGGCGCGGGCCCGGTCGGGCTGGCCGCCGCGCACGCCGCGCAGCTGCTCGGCGCGGCCGCGGTCGTCGTCGGGGACATGATCCCTGAGCGCCTGCAGCAGGCCCGCAGCTTCGGCTGCGAGACGATCGACCTCCGGCTGGACGGGACGCTGCCCGAGCACCTCGAACAGCTGCTCGGCGAGCCCGAGGTGGACGCCGCCGTCGACGCCGTCGGCTTCGAGGCGCGTGGCCACGGCAAGGACGCCGACGAGGCGCCGGCGACCGTGCTGAACTCGGTCATGGACATCACCCGGGTCGGCGGCGCGCTCGGCATCCCCGGGCTCTACGTCACCGGGGACCCGGGCGCGGTCGACGACAGTGCGAAGGAGGGCACCCTCGGCGTCCGGATCGGCCTGGGCTGGGCCAAGTCGCACCAGCTCACCACCGGCCAGTGCCCGGTGAAGCGCTACAACCGGCAGCTGATGAACGCGATCCTCTCCGGCCGGGCGGAGATCGCGAAGGCGGTCAACGCGACGACGATCTCCCTGGACGACGCCCCGCGCGGCTACCAGGAGTTCGACGGCGGCGTGGCCCGCAAGTTCGTCATCGACCCGCACGGCTCCGTCGCGGCCTGACCCGACGGGCACACAAGGCGCCCCGGTGCCGGTCCTCCCGGCGCCGGGGCGCTCGGCCGTCGTGCGCCACCGCACCCTCGGGTGGCGGCGGGACCCGCGTCCGTCAGCCGCCGTCCGACGCCCGCCGGTACAGCTCGGCCGCGGCGCGGGAGAACCCGTCGGGCACACCGATCGCGGCCAGCGCGTCGGCGGCCTCCTCCATCTCCCCCGCCCAGCGCCAGCCCTTCGCCGCCGCCGTCGCGCGGACGTCGGCCAGCGCGCCGGCGTAGGCGGACCCGGTCCGGTCCAGCTCGCCGTGCAGCGCCTCGGTGACCCCGAACCGGGCCGCGGCCTCCTCCAGCGCGAGCCACAGGGTCGGCAGCGCCTTGCTCTGCAACGCGAAGCAGGCCTTGAGCCCGCTCGCCGTGCCGACGTCGGCCGGCCCGGTGGCCAGCACCCGGGCGTCGAACGGGCTGCCCTCGAACAGCGCGGCCGCGGTGTCGGCGCCCGGGCCGGACAGCCACAGGACCGTCGTGCCACGGTCCCACGCGGGCGGGCCGATCACGGCGCCGTCGCACACCGTCGCCCGGTCGCCCAGCAGCGTCGCGATGCCGCGGACGCTGTCCGGGGCGATCGCGTTCGCCTCCACGTACAGCGGCCGGTCGGTCCGGTCGGCGAGCGCGGCCCCCACCAGCCCGGCGACCTCGCGGGCGGCGTGCGGCGGGCAGATCGAGACGATCACGTGCGAGCGGCGGGCGAGCTCGGCGACGTCCGGGACGGCGACCAGGTCGGCCAGCTCGGCGCGCTTCGCCGTCGCGTGGCTGCGTCCGGCGTCCGCCCAGACCACCGCCCCGGCACGGGGTTTGAGCGCCGAGCCGATCGCGGCGCCCATGGCTCCGGGGTGCAGGATCCCGATCACCGGGCGGGGCGGGAGGGACAGCGCGGGCGGGGCCATCCGGCGATGATGCCCCACGGCTGGCGCGCGGCCGCGCGGGCGGGCACGGTCGACGTCATGAGCGCAGTGATCGACGGGGATCCGATGTTCACCGGCGACGCGGTCGGCGGGTGGCTGCAGCTGCCCTCCCCCGCCGTCGCCGAGGTGATGGGCGCGGTCGGGTTCGACGTGATCTGCGTCGACACCCAGCACGGGCTGATCGGCGACGACACCGTGCTCGGCATGCTGCAGGCGCTGACCGCGTCGGGCACCCGCTCGCTGGTCCGGGTGCCCGGGCACGGCGCGGAGCCGATCGGCCGGGCGCTGGACCGCGGCGCGGACGGCGTGATCGTCCCGCTGGTGGACACCGCCGAGCAGGCCGCGGCCGCCGTCGCCGCCTGCCGCTACCCGCCGGACGGCGGGATCCGCAGCTTCGGGCCGGTCCGCCCGTCCTGGCTCGGACGGGACCCCCTGGCGCCGGGACGGTGCGTGGTGATGGTGGAGACGGTCGCCGCGGTGGCGAACCTGGAGGAGATCCTGTCCGTCGAGGGTGTCGACGCCGTCTTCGTCGGGCCGTCCGACCTGGCGCTGGCCCACGGCTTCCCGCTCGCCGCACAGGGTCCGGGCGGGCCGCGGGCGGAGGAGTACGGCGACCTCGTCCGCGGGATCACCGAGCGGTGCGCGGCGGCCGGTGTGCCGGTGGGGGCCTACTGCGACTCCCCCGCGCACGTCCGGCGGTTCCGGGAGCTGGGCGCCACGTTCGCCATGCTCGCCGCCGAGCACGTGATCCTGCGGGCGGCGGCGGCCGAGGCGCTCGGCGCGAGCCGCCCCTGAGCCGCGTCAGCGGCGCGGCAGCCCGAGCGAGCGTCCCCACAGCCGGGTCAGCACGGCGACCGACTCCTCCTCGTCGTGGTCCTGCCCGAGGACCAGCCAGTAGTAGATGTACTGGGTGACCATCGAGTTGAGGGCGTGCGACGCCAGCACGGGGTCCAGGTCGTCGTCGGCGAGGCCCCACTCCTGCAGGCGCCGGATCCCGGTCTCGGCCCGGGCCACCGAGCGTTCCCGCAGCTCCAGCCGGTAGCGGCGCATCTCGTCGTCGAAGGACGCGACCTGCTCGAACAGGGCCAGGAGCTTCCGGTCCCGCCGGAACAGGCCGAGGTAGCGGCGGTTCCCCCGCTCGATCCGGTCCCACGCCTCGGCGAGGGTCGGCGGGCGGCCGTCCCCGTGCGGGCCGGTCGGTTCCGGGGCGTAGAGCCCGGACTCCATCACCTCGTTGACGAGTGTGCGGAAGACGTCGGCCTTGGAGTCGAAGTAGGTGTAGAAGCTGCCGTGGCCGGTCCCCGCCGCCGCGGCGATGTCGGCGACCCGCGCGTCGAGGAAGCCGTCCCGTTCGAAGACGGTGCGCGCCCCGTCGAGCAGCAGCGAGCGGGTGCGCCGTCCGCGCGCCGTGCTCGGCATCGTGCCGATGCTCGCCCGGCGGCGGCTGCCGATCCCGCTGCGGGCAGGGCTCGTCGCCTGCTCGGTCACCTGCAGCTCCCCTCACTCGCGTGCCGAGGATGGCACAGCACCGCATCACCCGAAAGACTTGTAGTCGATATCGATGTCGACTTACCGTGTGGCCCAGGACACGATCTCGCGGGCCGCGGATCGGCGCCCTGACCAGCATCGACCTTCCTCACCCGTCCGAGCGACGGGTGACCGGTCGTGCCCTGCGGACGAGGAGGTCCCACCGTGACGGACACAGCCGGCGCGACCCGGCCGGGCCCGGCCGGTACCCCCGGCCCGACCGACTGGGAGCGGGTGTTCCGGCCCCGGGGCGTCGCGGTACTGGGTGCCACCGGCCGGCCGGACAGCCCGATGGCACGCCCGCTGCGGTGGCTGGCCGAGCGGGGGTTCGCGGGAGCGGTCCGGCCGGTCAACCCGAAGTACGACGAGCTGGCGGGGCTGCCGTGCTTCCCGTCGCTGGCGGACGTCCCCGGCCCCGTGGACCTGGTGCTCGCCATGGTCCCGGCGCCGCACGCCGAGGCGGCCGTCCGCGAGGCGGGGGCGGCCGGAGCCGCCGCGGTCGTCGTGTTCGCGTCCGGCTTCGCCGAGACCGGCCCCGAGGGCGCGGACCTGCAGCACGCGCTGGTCCGGGCCGGCCGCGAGTCCGGCGTGCGGGTGCTGGGGCCGAACTGCCAGGGCGTGATCTACCCGCCCGCGCGGTTGTTCGCCACCTTCACCGCGGCGGCCGACCGCCCGCTGACCGGCACGTCGGGGATCGCCTACGCCGGGCAGAGCGGCGCCGTCGGCGGATCGGTCCTGGACCTCGCCGCGGAGCAGGGCCTCGACCTGACGGCGTGGGTGAGCACCGGCAACCAGGCCGACGTCGACGTCGCCGAGGTGGGCCGGTTCCTCGTCCGGCAGCCGGAGGTCTCGGTCCTCGCGGTGTACCTGGAGGCGGTGCAGGACGGCGCCGCCTACGCGCGGCTCGCCGCGGAGGCCGCCGCGAGCGGCACGGCCCTGGTCGTGCTGCGGTCGGGCCGGTCGGAGTCCGGGCGCCGGGCCGCGGTGTCGCACACCGGCGCGATGCTCGGTGACGACACCGCGTTCCGGCTGGTCTCGCACCGGCACGGGGTCGTCCTCGTGGACGACGTCGACGAGCTGCTCGCCGCCGCCACCGCGCTCCGCGGCGGGCCGAGGCCACGAGGCCGCAGGATCGCCGCCGTCACCACGTCCGGGGGTGCCGGGATCCTGGCGGCCGACCGGTGCGAGAGCACCGCCCTGGAGCTGCCCGGGCTGGCCCCGGAGACCCGGGCGAAGCTCGCCCGGGTCGTCCCGGAGTTCGGGGCACTGGCCAACCCGGTCGACGTGACCGCCCAGCTGTTCAACCGCGACGACCGGGCGTTCGGCGACGTCTGCTCGATCGTCTGCGCCGATCCCTCCGTCGACGCCCTGATGGTGCTGCTGACCATGGTCGTCGGCGACCAGGCCACCGACCTCGCCGAGGACCTGGCCGGGGCGATGGCCGGTACCGACGTGCCCTGCTCGGTGGTGTGGCTCGCCGCCGCCGAGCGGACCACCGAGGCACGCGCCACGTTGCGCCGGGCCGGGATCCCGGTGTTCTCCTCGATCGCCGTCGCCGCGCGGGTCGCCGGCGCGCTCGCCCCGCCGGCGACCGCGGACACGCCCCTCCTCCCCGCCGGGGACGCGGTGCCCGGCCCGGCGCACCGTCCACCGCGGACGGACGGCTGGGCGCTGCTGCGCCGGACCGGTGTCCCGGCGCCCGCGTCGGCCGAGGTCCGCCGGCGCGACGAGGTCCTGCCCGCCGCCCGGGACCTCGCCGGTGCGGTCGGCACCGTGGTGATGAAGGCGGTCGCGCCGGGGCTGGAGCACAAGACCGACGCCGGCGGCGTCCGCCTCGGGGTCCCGGTGGCGAGCGCGGCGGAGGTGTTCGACGAGCTGTCGGCCCGGGTCCCGGAGCTGGAGGGGGTCCTGGTCCAGGAGGCGGTGCCGCCGGGCCTGGAGCTGCTGGTCGGGGTCGCCGGTGCCCGCGACGGCTGGCCGCCGGTGGTGACCGTGGGCCTCGGCGGGACCGCCACCGAGGTGCACCGCGACGTCGCGACCGCCCTGGTCCCGACCACCCCGGACGAGGCCCGCGGCCTGCTGCGCGAGCTGCGGTCCTGGCCGCTGCTGGCCGGGCACCGCGGCGCGCCGCCACGCGACGTCGACGCCGTCGTCGACGTCCTGGTGCGGCTCGGCGCCGCGGTCGCCGACCGGCCCGACATCGAGGAGCTCGAGATCAACCCGCTGATCGTCGGCGCCGCCGGCGACGGCGTGGTCGCCGTCGACGTCCTCGTCACCACCCGTTCCTGACCCACCCACCGACCCTGGAGGACCACACAGATGGGCTCGATCGTCCTGGACAAGACCGACGGGGTCGCGACCCTGACCGTCGACTCGCCGGAGGTGCGGAACGGGCTGACGCCGACGATGGGCCACGAGCTGGTCGCCGCCTGCGAGGAGATCGACGCCGACCCCGCGATCGGCGCCGCCGTCGTCCGCGGGGCCGGCGGCACGTTCTGCTCCGGCGCCGACCGGCGCACCTGGAACCCGGGCGCCGACCAGGCCAAGGACGCGACGTTCCGGGAGACCGGCGCCGTGTACCGGGCCTTCGTGCGGGTCGGCGCCCTCGCCGTCCCGACGGTCGCGGCGGTCCGCGGCGCGGCCGTCGGCGCGGGCATCAACCTGATGTTCGCCACCGACCTGCGGGTCGTCGCCACCGACGCCCGGCTGCTGGCCGGGTTCCTCCGGATCGGGCTGCACCCCGGCGGCGGGTTCTTCACCATCGCCGGGCGGACCGCCGGTCGCGAGGCCACGGCCGCGATGGGGCTGTTCAGCCAGGAGATCGACGGCCGGCGTGCCGCCGAGATCGGTCTGGCCTGGTCCGCCGTCCCGGACGCCGACGTCGAGGACACCGCGCACCGGCTCGCCGCCGAGCCCGCGAAGGACCCCGCCCTCGCCCGCGAGGCCGTCCGCTCGTTCCGCACCGAGCTGGGTCCGCCCGGGATCGGCTGGGACGCGGCGGTCGAGTTCGAGCGCGCCACCCAGATGTGGTCCCAGCGGCGGCGCAACTCCCGCTGACGGCGCCACGTCGCACGCCGGACAAGGAGGTCCCCCCGTGCGCCCGTCCCCCACCACCCTCGTCGCCGGCCTGCTCGGTTGCCTGCTGCTCGGACTCGCCGCGGGCTGCGGCGCGGGCAGCGGTGCGATCCCGCAGGCCGACACCGGCCCGGTCGACTGCCCGCCCGTCGCACCCGGATCGGACCGCGCCGCCGAGCTGACCTGGATCTACACGGTCGACAACACCAGCTTCGACCCGGACCGGATCACCACGAACAACAGCCAGATGTACCTCTACCCCGTCTACGACAGCCTCGTGCACGTCAACGCCGCCGGCGAGGCCGAGCCGATGCTGGCCGAGTCGTGGAGCCTGTCCCCCGACGGCCGGTCGGTGGACATGCGGCTGATCCCCGGGTGGCGCTACCACGACGGCGTCCCGTTCGACGCCGGTTCGGTGCGCGCCAACCTGCTCCGCCACCGCGACCTCGAGGGCTCGTTCAACGCGAACCGGCTCGAGTCGCTCACCGACGTCCAGGTGCTCGACGAGCGGACCGTCCGTCTCGTCACCGACTCCTCGGCGGGCCCGCTGATCACCATCCTGGGCGGCTCGGCCGGGATGATGATGAGCCCGGCGGCCTTCGACCGGCCCGGCGAGGACGTCCGGCCCACCGGTGGCTCGGGTGCCTACACGATGAGCCGCTACGTCCCCGGTGACCGGGTCGAGTACACCCGGGTGCCCGGCTACTGGGACCAGGACGGTGCGCGGGTCGAGCGGCTGACCTACCTGATCTCCGGCGACGACAACGCCCGCCTCAACGCCGTCACCACCGGCGCCGCGGACGTGACGTTCCTCCGGGCCAACATGGTGCGACCGGCGCAGGAGTCGGGGCTGGTGATCTGCCAGCAGCCGTCGCTGTCGAGCTACACGCTCAACCTGAACACCGCCCGGTCGGAGTTCGGCGACGAGAAGGTCCGGCAGGCGATGAACGTCGCCGTCGACCGGAGGTCGATCAGCCTGCTCGTCAGCGGCCTCTGCCAGCCCGCGGGCCAGATGTTCCCGGACTTCTACTACGCGTCGTCGACGAACGTGGCACCGCCGGAGCACGACCCGGAGCAGGCCCGGCGGCTGCTCGACGAGGCCGGTCTGCCGGACGGCTTCTCGTTCGACCTGGAGGTCGTCAACCTCGACGTCTACCAGCAGATCGCGCAGATCCTGCAGGCCAACTTCGCCGAGGTCGGCATCACGATGTCGATCACGCCGGTCGATCTCAACAAGCTCGCGGAGGACTTCTCCGTGGCCAAGAGCGTCGACGCGATCCTGTTCGAGCAGAAGGCCGAGTCCGACCCGAGCGTGCTCACCGCCGAGTACTACCGGCCCGACGGCTTCAACAACCCGGGCGGGTACAGCGACCCGGTGGTCGTCGCCGCCGAGGACGCCGCGGCCCGCGGCGCGACGCCGGAGGACCGGGCACCGCAGTTCGAGAAGCTCTTCGACCGGGTCGCCGAGGTCCAGGCGCCACACCTGCCGCTGTGCAACCTCACCACCCCGTACGTCATGAACCCGAAGGTCGGTGGTGTGGAGATCTACGCCGACGCGTCCCGCCAGTTCCGCGGCGCGGCGATCAACCCCTAGAGGCGGAGGTTCCCATGCTCGGCCTTCTCGTCCGCAGGCTGGCGTTCACCGTCCCGATGCTCGTCGTCGTCAGCTTCTGCGTGTTCAGCCTGATCGTCCTGGTGCCCGGCGACCCCGCGGTCGCCCTCGCCGGGGAGAACCCCGATCCCGCACAGATCGCGGCCGTACGGGAGCGGCTCGGTCTCGACGACCCGTTCCTCGTGCAGTTCTGGAACTGGTTCTCCGGGGTCGTGCAGGGGGACCTCGGGCAGTCGCTGTTCTCCAGCCAGCCGGTGTCCGAGGCGGTGTTCTCGCGGCTGCCCGCCACCCTGTCGCTGGCGCTGCTGAGCCTCGCCGTCGCGCTCGTGCTGGGTGTCACGGTCGGTGTCGTCGCCGCGATGCGGCCGGGCAGCCGGCTCGACCGGGTGGCGACGTTCGCGGCCAGCCTCGGCGTCGCCGTCCCGTACTTCTGGGTCGGCATGATCCTCGTGCTGCTGCTGGCGATCAACGCGACGATCTTCCCGGCCGTCGGCTACGTGCCGCTGACGGAGAACCCGCTGCAGTGGTTCCTGCACCTCGTCCTGCCCGCGACGGCGCTCGGTCTCGCCCCCGCGGCGGTGATCGCCCGCCAGACCAGGGCCGGGATGACGGGCGTGCTGCGCGAGGACTACGTCCGCACCGCGACCGCGAAGGGGCTCCCGCCGGCGCGCGTCGTCGGGCGGCACGCGCTCAAGAACGCCGCCGTCCCGGTGGTCACCGCGTTCGGCCTGGAGGCGAGCCGCCTCATCGGCGGGACCGTCGTGATCGAGCAGCTGTTCGCCCTGCCCGGGCTCGGCAGCCTGGCCTACACCTCGGTGTTCGCCCGGGACTTCCCGATGGTGCAGGGCGTGCTGCTGGTGGTCGCGGCGCTGGTGCTGCTGATCAACCTGCTCGTCGACCTGTCCTACGGCTACTTCGACCCGAGGATCCGGCAGTCATGACGACCACCGCGCCCACCGCCGCGGCCGGTACCGCCGCCGCGCCCGCCGTCCCCGTCCGTGCCGGGTTCTGGCGCCGCTTCCGGGAGAACCGGCCGGCGTCCGTCGCACTCGTCGTCCTGGGGCTGCTGGTCGTGGGGTCCCTGGCGGCCCCGCTGATCGCGCCCTACGCCCCGGAGGCGATCGACGTGCCGCGCCGCCTGTCGCTGTCCACGCCGCAGCACTGGCTGGGCACGGACGCGCTGGGCCGGGACACGTTCACCCGGCTGCTCTACGCCGGGCGGGTGTCCCTGTTCGCCGCCGCGCTCGCCGTCGCCGTCGCCACCGTGATCGGCGTGCCGCTGGGCCTGCTCGCGGGCTACGTCGGCGGCCGGGTCGACTGGCTGCTCGGCCGGGCCGGGGACGTGCTGATGACCTTCCCGGCGATCGTGCTGGCCATCGCGATCATCGCCGCCACCGGGCCGGGCCTGCAGAACGCGATGATCGCGCTCGGGATCGTGTACGCACCGCGGCTGTTCCGGGTCGCGCGGGCGTCGACGCTCCAGGTCCGCGCGCAGACCTACGTCGAGGCCTCGATCAGCATCGGTACCCCGGCCTGGCGGATCGTCGTCCGGCGGGTACTGCCGAACATCGCCTCACCGGTGCTGGTGCAGGTCTCGGTGATGCTGGCCGCGGCGCTGCTGGCCGAGGCCGCGCTGAGCCTGCTGGGGCTCGGTGTCGTCCCGCCCACGCCCAGCTGGGGCGTGATGCTCGGGAGCGGGTTCCGGGAGATCCGGTCCACTCCCCTGCTGGTGTTCTGGCCCGGCGTCGCGATCGCCGTCGCCACCCTGTCGTTCAACCTCATCGGTGACGGGCTGCGCGACGCCCTCGGCCGACGTACCAGGAAGGCCGGATCATGACCGCACCTGCCGCCCCCACCCGTGCCGGGACCCTGCTCGGCGTGGACGACCTGCACGTCGAGTTCGTCACCGATCACGGGTGGTCGACGGTCGTCGCCGGGGTCTCGTTCGACGTGCGCGAGCGCGAGATCGTCGGCCTCGTCGGGGAGTCGGGCTCGGGCAAGACCGTGACCGGCCTGTCCGTCCTCGGGCTGCTGCCGCGCGGCGTCGGCCGGATCACCTCCGGGGCCGTCCGGTTCGGCGACCGCGACCTGTCCGAGCTCTCCGGTCGGGAGCTGCGGGCGGTGCGCGGCAACGAGGTGGCGATGGTCTTCCAGGAGCCGATGACCAGCCTCAACCCGGCGTTCCGGATCGGCGACCAGATCGCCGAGACCGTCCGGCTGCACCGCGGGGTGTCCCGCCGGGCCGCACGCGAACGGGCCGTCGAGGTGCTCGACCTGGTCGGCATCCCGCACGCCCGGCGCCGCGTGGACGACTACCCGCACGAGTTCTCCGGCGGGATGCGGCAGCGGGCGATGATCGCGATGGCGGTCAGCTGCGAGCCGCGCCTGCTGATCGCCGACGAGCCCACCACCGCACTCGACGTCACCATCCAGGCCCAGGTGCTGGAGCTGCTGGCGACGATGCAGCGCGATCTCGGGATGAGCGTGCTGCTGGTGACCCACGATCTCGGCGTCGTCGCCGAGGTGTGCGAACGGGTCGTCGTGATGTACGCCGGGCAGGTCGTGGAGCGGGCCGGGGTCGGTGAGCTGTTCGACCATCCGCGCCACCCCTACACCGAGGGGTTGCTGGCGGCGATGCCGCAGCTGGGGTCGAGGGGGCAGCGGCTGCCGTCGATCCCGGGGCGCACCCCGGAACCGTGGGCGATGCCCCCGGGCTGCCGGTTCGCGCCGCGCTGCGGCCGTGCGACGACGGTCTGCGGGGAACCGCCACCGCTGGTCACCGCCCGGCCCGGGCACCTCTCCCGCTGCGTCCGGCACGACGAGCTGACCCTGCGCGGTGCCCGGTGACCGGCGGCGGAGCGGCCGGCCTGCTGGAGGTCGACGACCTGCGCGTCACGTTCGGGTCCCGTGGCCTGCGCGGCCGCGGGCGGACCCTGCGCGCCGTCGACGGCGTCAGCCTGCGCCTCGCGCGCGGGCAGACGCTCGGGCTGGTCGGCGAGTCCGGCTCCGGCAAGTCCACGCTGGGGCGGGCCGTGCTGCGGCTCGTCCCGGTGGCCGGCGGGCGGGTCCGGCTGGACGGCACCGACCTGACCGCGCTCCGCGGGCGGGCGCTGCGCGACGCCCGCCGGACCATGCAGATGGTGTTCCAGGACCCGTACTCGTCGCTGGACCCGAGCGCGGTGATCGGCGACAGCATCGCCGAGCCGCTGCGCGAGCACGAGGGCCTGTCCCGGCGCGACGCCGCGAGCCGGGTCCGCGCGCTGCTCGACGTCGTCGGGCTGCCCGCGAGCCACGCGGACCGCTACCCGTACGAGTTCTCCGGCGGGCAGCGGCAGCGCGTCGCGATCGCCCGGGCGGTCGCGCTCCACCCGAGCCTGGTGGTGTGCGACGAGGCGGTGTCCGCACTCGACGTGTCGACCCAGAACCAGGTGATCAACCTGCTGGAGGACCTGCGGGAGCAGTTCGGGCTGTCCTACCTGTTCATCGCGCACGACCTGGCCGTGGTGCGGCACATCGCGCACACCGTCGCCGTGATGTACCTCGGGCACGTCGTGGAGACCGGCCCCACCGACCGGGTCTACGACGCCCCGGCCCACCCCTACACCCGCGCCCTGCTGTCGGCGATCCCCGCGACGCACCCGGGACGGGCGGGGACCGGGACCCGCATGCTGCTCTCCGGCGACCTGCCCGACCCGGCGGACCCGCCCGCGGGCTGCCCGTTCGTCACCCGGTGCCCGTTCGCGATGGACGTCTGCCGGGAGACCCCGCCCGCCATGACCCCCGTCGACGGCGGCGGCGAGGTCGCCTGCCACCTGGAGACCGGCGTCCCGGCCGGGGCGGTCGCGCCGTGACGGGCGCGCTGGACAGGATCACGGTCGTCGAGTTCGGGCAGTTCGTGTCCGTGCCGTTCTGCGGCCAGCTGATGGCCGACGCGGGAGCCCGGGTGATCAAGGTGGAACCGCCCGGCGGCGACTCCTACCGGAGCTCGCACGAGCTCGCGCCCGGCGAGAGCCGCCAGTTCGCGATCAAGAACCGGGGCAAGGAGTCGGTCGCGCTGGACCTGGGCCACCCCGACGCCGGCGAGGTCGTCCGCCGGCTCGCCGCGCTCGCCGACGTCGTGCTCGTGAACATGAGCCCGGCCGCCGTCGCGCGCCGCGGCCTGGACGCCGCGACGCTGTCCGCGGTGAACCCGCGGCTCGTGCACGGGGCGGTCACCGGCTACGGCACGGTCGGCCCGGACGCGGGGCTGCCCGGGATGGACGTCGTGGTGCAGGCGCACTCCGGGCTGGTCGCGGCGCTCGGCGCCGAGGCCGACGGCGTCCCGCGGCACAGCGAGGTGCAGGTCGCCGACTACGCGTCGTCGCTGCTCCTGCTCGCCGGGGTGTCGATGGCGCTGGTCGCCCGCGACCGCACCGGTCGCGGCCAGCCGGTCGACGTCTCGCTGCTCGGTGCGGCACTGACCCTGCAGAACAACCAGTTCTCGCACGTCGACGCCGTCGACGGGTGGCGCGCGGCGTTCGTCGCCGACGAGCTGCCCCGGCTGCGCCGCGCGGGCGCCGGCCGGGACCGCATCGCCGCCGCCCGGGAGGCGCACCAGCCCGACCGGCTCACCCTGACCGGGCACTACCGGGTGTTCGGCACCGCGGACGGCGCCATCGCGGTCGGGGCGGGCAGCCCGCCCACCCAGGAGCGGCTGGCCGCGATCGCCGGGATGCCGGTGGACCGGCTGCGGACCGGCACCGAGGCCGTCCGCGCCGACCTGGCGGCGCTCTTCGTCACCCGCGACAGCGCGGAGTGGGTGACGCGGCTGCGGGAGGTGGCGATCCCGTGCGCCGTGGTGCGGGCCCTCGACGAGGTGCTGACCGACCCGCACGTCGAGGCGGAGGGCCTGGTCGCCGACGTCGAGCATCCGGCGATCGGCCGCTACCGCGGCCTCGGCGCACCCATCCGGTTCGGCGGCACCCCGTCCGAGCCGACCCGTCCCTCGCCGCCGTTCGCGGCGCACACCACCGCCGTGCTCGACGAGCTCGGCTTCACCCCGGCCGAGGCCCGCCGCCTGCTGCGCTCCGGCGCGGCGGTGGCCCGCCCCCGCCGCACGGACGACCGGAGCAGGAGCAGCGCATGATCTTCACCCCGACCGTGCTGACCGAACGGGAGGAACAGCTGCGCCACGAGGTGCGCGGGTTCCTCGCCACCGAACTGCCGCCGGATTTCCGGCCCGGGCTCGGCCTCGGCGGCGCGCACGACCCGGAGTTCTCCGGCCGTCTCGCCGCCCGCGGGTGGGTGGGCATGGCGATCCCGCGCGAGTACGGCGGTCAGGGGGCCACCCCGGTGGAGCGGTTCGTCGTCGTCGAGGAGCTGCTGGCCGCGGGCGCACCGATCGTCGCGCACTGGGTCGCCGAGCGGCAGACGGCGCCGACCCTGCTCGCGTTCGGCACCGAGGAGCAGCGCCGGTGGTTCCTGCCCCGGATCGCGGCCGGCGAGTGCTGGTTCTCCCTCGGCATGAGCGAGCCCGACGCGGGCTCCGACCTGGCGTCGGTGCGGACCGCCGCGACGAGGGTGGACGGCGGCTGGACGGTGAACGGCACCAAGATCTGGACGAGCGCGGCGCACCTCAACCACTTCTTCGTCGTGCTGTGCCGCACCTCGCCGTCCGACGACCGGCACGGCGGCCTGTCCCAGCTGATCGTCGACCTGCACGCGCCCGGGATCACGGTGTCCCCGATCCGGTTCCTCGACGGCGGACACCACTTCAACGAGGTCGTCTTCACCGACGTGTTCGTGCCCGACGACATGGTGCTCGGCGAGATCGGCTCGGGCTGGCACCAGGTCACCTCGGAGCTGGCCTACGAGCGGTCCGGGCCGGACCGCTACCTGTCGGTGTTCGGGCTGCTCACCGCGTTCGTCCGGGAGTGCGGCGACCGGCTCGACGACGCCGGGCGGTCCGCCGTCGGCCGGGCCGCCGCGACGCTGTGGACGATCCGGCAGCTGTCGCTCGCCGTGGCCCGCTCGCTGGAGCACGGTGCCGCGCCGGCCGTGGAGGCGGCACTGGTCAAGGACATCGGGACGGTCCACGAGCAGGAGGTGGTCGAGGCGCTGCGCCACGTCGCGGCGCAGGAGATCGACCCGGGGTCGCCGGGGATGTTCGGCCGGCTGCTGGCCGAGGCCGTCCTCACCGGCCCGTCCTTCACCCTGCGCGGCGGGACCACGGAGGTGCTGCGTAGCATCGCCGCCCGGGGCCTGTCGGCGGAGTACGCGGGGGCACGGCGATGAGCGGGGCGCGCAGCGACGCGGACCTCGTCGGCGAGGCCGTCGCGGACGTGCTGCGGGACCGCTGCACCGCCGAGGTCGTCGACGCCGCCGAGGAGACCGGCTGGGCGGGCGGCCTCTGGGCGACGACGGCGGACGGCGGCTTCCCGTGGGTGTCGGTCCCCGACACGGCGGGCGGTCCGGCGGTCGGCGGCACCGTCGCCGAGGCGTGCGCGGTGCTGGAGCAGATCGGCCGGTTCGCCGCGCCGCTCCCGGTCGCGGAGACCGGGCTGCTCGGCGGGTGGCTGCTGGCCGCGTCCGGCACGGACGTCCCACCCGGCCCGGTGACGACGGCGCCCACCGGGGTCGCGCTGCGCCGCGAGGGTGCACGCCGGGTGGTGGACGGGACCGTCGCCCGGGTGCCGTGGGCGCGGTCCGCGCAGCGGCTGGTGCTGCTGGCGCGCTCCGACGACGGCCCGCAGGTCGTCACGGTCGACCCCGCGCGCGCCCGCGTCGAGCCCGGTCGGAACCTCGCCGGCGAGCCGCGCGACACCGTGCACCTGGACGGCGTCGCCGTCGACGAGGCCGCGCCGGCACCGGACGGCGTCACCCTCGCCGCGCTGCGCCGCCGCGGGGCGCTGTCCCGGGTGGCGCTCGTCGCGGGTGCGGCCGGGCGGGTCCTGGAGCTGACCGTCGGCTACACGAACGACCGGCACCAGTTCGGACGGCCGGTGGCCCGGTTCCAGGCCGTCGCCGCGCACCTGGTGCGCCTGGCCGAGCAGACCGAGGCGGTGCGGATGGCCGCCCGGGTCTGTGCCGCCAACGCCACGGCCGCACCGGGGGGCACCCCGGCGGAGTTCGACGTCGCCGCCGCCAAGACCGTCGCCTCCGCGGCGGCCGGGACGATCGCGACGGCCGCCCACCAGGCCACCGGGGCGATGGGGATGACCCGCGAGTACGAGCTCGGCCGCCTCACCCGGCGCCTCTGGTCGTGGCGCGAGGAGTACGGCGCGGAACGGGAGTGGAGCACCCGGCTCGGGGCGTCCCTGGTCGCGGGCGGGCCGGACGCGCTGTGGCCGTCGATCGCGCGGGGAGCCGTGGCGTGAGCGCGCCGACCCGCACGGAGAACGGCCTCGACGTCCGCGTCGCCGGCCGCGTCGCCACCGTCACCCTGGACCGGCCGGAACGCCTCAACGCGCTGTCGGCCGGTCTGCAGGCCGACCTGGTGCAGGCCTTCGACCGCTTCGACGCCGACGACGACGTCTGGGTCGTGGTCCTCACCGGTGCCGGGTCGAGGGCGTTCAGCGCCGGTGTCGACCTCAAGGAGGTCCGCGAGCACGACGACGGGGCCGGGAACGGGCTGCGGCCGATGGGCGGGACCTCCCGCAACGTGTTCGAGACCGTCCTCGAGTGCGGCAAGCCGACCGTCGCCGCGCTCAACGGCTGGGCGCTCGGCGGGGGCTGCGAGCTGGCACTGGCCTGCGACATCCGGATCGCGGCCGACCACGCCCGCATCGGGCTGCCCGAGGCGAGACGCGGCATGGGCGCCAACTTCGGGGTGCACCTGCTGTCCCGCACCGTGCCGCGCGGCATCGCCTACGAGCTGCTCTACACCGGCGACGACATCGACGCGGCCGAGGCGCACCGCTGGGGGCTGGTGAACCACGTCGTCCCGGGCGACGAGCTCGCCGCGCACTGCGCCGCGCTGGCCGGCCGGATCGCCGGGAACGCGCCGCTGACGGTGCGCCGGTACAAGGCGGCCGTCGGGCGGGGCGGCGAG
Organism: Pseudonocardia sp. EC080619-01; assembly: GCF_001420995.1. Taxonomy (NCBI): domain Bacteria; kingdom Bacillati; phylum Actinomycetota; class Actinomycetes; order Pseudonocardiales; family Pseudonocardiaceae; genus Pseudonocardia; species Pseudonocardia sp. EC080619-01. The sequence continues at coordinate 6,083,490 of NZ_CP012184.1, forward strand.
CTCCCCCTCGCGTCGGCGCTGCGGCTGTCGGTGGGACCGGACCCGTACACCAGCGAGGACCGCGTCGAGGGGGTCGCGGCGTTCGTGGAGAAGCGCCGCCCGGTGTGGCGAGGCCGGTGATCACGGCGCGTCCGCCCGGCCGGCCGCCACCGCCGAGGAGCACCCGCAGCGGCCGCCGCCCGCGCAGGACGTCAGCGCAGGACGTCGAGGATGGTCTGCGCGGCGAGGGTCGGTGTGAGCCCGCCGGTGCGGACGTCGGCGGTCAGCTCCGGCAGCCGCTGCTTCAGCTCCGGGTCGTGCACCACCCGGTCCATCAGCCGGTCCCGCACCATCTGCCACATCCAGTCGACCTGCTGGTCCGCGCGCCGGGTCGCGAGCTCGCCGGCCTTGTCCAGCGCCTCGCGGTGCTCGCCGACCTTCTCCCAGACCGTGTCCAGGCCCATGCCGGTGTGCGCCGAGCAGGACAGCACCGGGGTGCGCCAGTGCGCGGACGCCGGGGTCATCATGTGCAGCGCCCCGGCCAGCTCGCGGGCCGCCGCGCGGGCGTCCTGCTCGTGCTTGCCGTCGGCCTTGTTCACCGCGACGACGTCGGCGAGCTCCAGGATGCCCTTCTTGATCCCCTGCAGGGCGTCGCCGGTCCGGGCGATCGTGAGGAACAGGAAGGTGTCGACCATGCCGGCGACCGTCGTCTCGGACTGGCCGACCCCGACCGTCTCCACCAGCACGACGTCGTAGCCGGCGGCCTCCATGACCACCATCGTCTCCCGGGTGCGCCGGGCGACCCCGCCCAGCGTGCCCGCCGACGGCGACGGCCGGACGAAGGCGTCCGGGTCGGTGGCCAGCCGCGGCATCCGGGTCTTGTCACCGAGGATCGAGCCACGGGTCCGGGTGGACGACGGGTCCACCGCCAGCACCGCGACCCGGTGCCCCTGGCCGGTCAGCCGGGTGCCCATCGCCTCGATGAACGTCGACTTCCCGACCCCCGGGACCCCGGAGATGCCGACCCGGACGGCGTCGCCGGACTTCGGCGTCAGCTCCAGCAGCAGCTCCTGGGCCGCCCGCTGGTGGTCGGGGCGGCTGGACTCGACCAGCGTGATCGCCCGGGCCAGCAGCGTGCGGTCTCCGTCGAGGACCCCGCGGGCGAGCGCGGCGGGGTCCGGGACGCGGCCGGCGGCGCGGCCGGGCCCGGTGGATCCGCCCATCAGTCGCTGCCCATCAGTCGGCGAACACGCTCCCCGCCGCGGCGGGGGCGTCACCGTCGCCTGCACCGTCACCGGCGCCGTCGCCGTGGCCCAGGGCCGCCGACAGCTTCCCGAGCAGGTCCACCGCCGCCTCGGCGATGACCGTGCCGGGCGGGAAGACCGAGGCGGCACCCATGTCGAGGAGCTCCGGCACGTCGGCGGGCGGGATCACGCCGCCGACCACGACCATGATGTCCTCGCGGCCCAGCGCGGCGAGCTCGCTGCGCAGCTCCGGGACCAGCGTGAGGTGCCCGGCGGCCAGCGAGCTGGCGCCGATCACGTGCACGTCGGACTCGGCGGCCTGCTTGGCGACCTCGGCCGGGGTCTGGAACAGCGGCCCGACGTCGACGTCGAAGCCGATGTCGGCGAACGCCGTCGCGATCACCTTCTGGCCGCGGTCGTGGCCGTCCTGGCCCATCTTCGCGACCAGGATCCGGGGCTGGCGGCCCTCGTGCTCGGCGAACTCGGAGACGAGCTCGCGGGCGCGGTCGATCGCCGGGTTCTGCCCGGCCTCCTCGGAGTACACACCGGAGATGATGCGGATCTGACCGGCGTGGCGCCCGAAGACCTTCTCCAGTGCGTCGGAGATCTCCCCGACGGTGGCCTTGTTGCGGGCCGCGTCGACGGCCAGGCCGAGCAGGTTGTCCTCGGCACCGCGCCGCGACCCCTCGGCGATCTTCTCGGCGACGCCCGTCAGCCTGCGGAGCGACTCGTCCAGGGCACGGTCGTCGCGCTCGGCCCGCAGCTTCTGCAGCTTCTCGAGCTGCTCGCGGCGCACGTTCGCGTTGTCGACCTTGAGGACGTCGATCTGCTCGTCGGCCTCCAGCACGTACTTGTTGACGCCGATCACCGGCTGGCGGGCGGAGTCGATCCGGGCCTGGGTGCGGGCCGCGGCCTCTTCGACGCGCATCTTCGGGATGCCGGCGTCGATCGCCTCGGCCATGCCGCCGGCCTTCTCGACCTCGTCGATGTGCGCCCACGCGCGCCGCGCGATGTCGTAGGTCAGCTTCTCGACGTAGTAGCTGCCGCCCCACGGGTCGACGACGTTCGTGGTGCCGGACTCCTGCTGCAGCAGCAGCTGGGTGTTCCGGGCGATCCGCGCCGAGAAGTCGGTGGGCAGCGCGAGCGCCTCGTCGAGGGCGTTGGTGTGCAGCGACTGCGTGTGGCCCTGGGTGGCGGCCATCGCCTCGACGCAGGTGCGGACGACGTTGTTGTAGACGTCCTGCGCGGTCAGCGACCAGCCCGAGGTCTGCGAGTGGGTCCGCAGCGACAGCGACTTCGCGTTCTTCGGGTCGAACCGGTGGACGAGCTTCGACCAGAGCAGGCGCGCGGCCCGCATCTTGGCGACCTCCATGAAGAAGTTCATGCCGATCGCCCAGAAGAAGCTCAGCCGCGGCGCGAACTTGTCGATGTCCAGCCCGGCGTCGACGCCGGCCCGCAGGTACTCCACGCCGTCGGCGAGGGTGTAGGCGAGCTCCAGGTCGTTCGTCGCCCCGGCCTCCTGGATGTGGTACCCGGAGATCGAGATCGAGTTGAACTTCGGCATCTTCGCGCTGGTGAAGCCGAAGATGTCGGAGATGATCTGCATCGACGGCTGCGGCGGGTAGATGTAGGTGTTGCGGACCATGAACTCCTTCAGAATGTCGTTCTGAATGGTTCCGGTCAGCTTGTCGGGGCTCACCCCCTGCTCCTCCGCCGCGACGATGTACAGCGCGAGCACCGGCAGCACGGCGCCGTTCATCGTCATCGAGACCGACATGCGGTCCAGCGGGATGCCGTCGAACAGCTGGCGCATGTCGAGGATCGAGTCGATCGCGACACCGGCCATGCCGACGTCGCCGGCGACCCGCGGGTGGTCGGAGTCGTAGCCGCGGTGGGTGGCCAGGTCGAACGCGATCGACAGGCCCTTCTGGCCCGCGGCGAGGTTGCGCCGGTAGAAGGCGTTCGACTCGGCCGCGGTGGAGAACCCGGCGTACTGCCGGACCGTCCACGGCTGGTTCGTGTACATCGTCGGGTACGGGCCGCGCAGGTACGGCGTGATCCCCGGGTAGGTGCCCAGGAAGTCGAGCCCGTCGAGGTCGCGGGCGGTGTACAGCGGCTTGACGCCGATGCCCTCCGGCGCCTCCCAGGTGGGGGCGGACCCCGCCCAGTCCGACGACGGCGTCGTCGCGGGGCCCAGGGGCACCGAGGTGAAGTCGGGAATCTGCGTCACTTCGATCCCTCCAGGGCGGTACCGGTGCGCGCTTCCAGCGCGCTGAACACGTCGTCGATCACGGCGAGGGCGTCGCAGCCGGCGAACAGGTACCCGTCGACACCGGGCACGTCGTCCTTCGGCTTCCCCGCCAGCAGGATGCGGGTCGCGCCGGCCTCGCGCAGCGCGGCGGCCGTCGCGCCGGCGCGCTCGTCGTAGAGCGCGTCCGACGAGCAGAGCACGGCGACCGTGGTCCCGGCCCCGCGGAACGCGTCGGCGACGTCCTGCACGGACTCGGTCGGGCCGGCCTCGGTGGCGTCGATCCCGCCCGCGGCGAGCAGATTGCGGGTGAACCCGGCGCGGGCCGTGTAGGTGGCCAGCGGGCCCAGCGTCGCCAGGAACGCGGTGGGACGGCTGCCGGTCGCCTCCAGCACGGCGTCCGAGCGGTCGCGGTGGACCTCGTAGGCCTCGGCGGGCCGGTAGAGCGGAAGTCCCCCGCGCCGCACCGGCTCGGGCAGCGGTGTCCGTTCGACCGGGCGCTCGTGGAGGTCCGGGAACTCCGAGACGCCGGTCAGCGGGACCTTGCGGCGGGCGACGTCGGTCTCCCGGCGGGCCCGCACCTGCGCCACCTTCTCCTCGACGAGGCCGGAGTCCAGCGCGGCGACGGCCCCGCCGGCGGCCTCGATCTCCTGGAAGAAGGCCCAGGCGGCGGCGGCGAGGTCCTCGGTCAGGTGCTCCACGTACCAGGAGCCGCCTGCCGGGTCGATCACCCGGGCCAGGTGCGACTCCTCGATCAGCAGGCTCTGGGTGTTGCGCGCGATCCGGCGGGAGAACGGCTCGGCCGCACCGAGCGCGGCGTCGAACGGCGGCACGGTGACCGCGTCGGCGCCGCCGACACCCGCCGCGAACCCCGCGACGGTGCCGCGCAGCATGTTCACCCACGGGTCGCGGCGGGAGAACGACGCCTCCGACACCACGGCGTGCTGGCGCTGGGCGACCTCGGTGGTGCCGCTGGCCTCCAGCACCCGCGACCACAGCCGGCGCGCGGCGCGCAGCTTCGCGATCGTCGGGAACTGCTCGGGGGTGGCGGCGTAGCGGAACTCCAGCACCCGGGCCGCGGCGGCGACGTCGAGCCCGGCCGCGGTGAGGGTCCGCAGGTAGGCGACGCCGGCCGCGAGCGACCAGCCCAGCTCCTGGCCGTCGGAGCCGCCCGCCTCGCGGACCACGGTCGCGTCGACGGTGACCGCGGCGACCTTCGGGAACGACTCCGCGACCCGCCGGGCCGGCTCGACGACCGTCTCCGGCTCGCCCGCCGCACCGGCGGCGGACCCGGCGCGGGCGCGCAGCCCGATCGGGTCGACGCCGAGCGAGCCGAGCAGGTCGGCGTCCTCGACGCCGTTCCGGGCGGCCAGGTCGAGGTAGGCGTGCGCGGCGGGGACGGCGTCGGTGCCGGCGTCCAGCGCGACCGCGGCGAGGTCCAGGTAGACCCCGTCGAGGGTGCGCGCGAGGTCCGCGACCGGGACACCGCCCTCGCCGACCCGCAGCCAGATCGAGTTGACGCCGCACTCCAGGTCGGCGAGCAGGGCCTCGCGGACGGCGGCGGGGTCGGTGCCCGCGTGCCGCTGCCGGATGTCCCAGCCCTCGGGCACGTGACCGTCGGTCAGGGCGCCGCGGGTGAAGGGCCACGAGCCCGGGACGCCGGTCTCCGGCAGGCCCTCGACGTCCTCGGCGGCGTAGAGCGGCGCGACCCGGAAGCCGTCGGCCGAGGTCCGGGTGAGGGTGTCCACCCCGGCCCCGGGCTCGGCGTCGTCGGTGATGCGGCCCGACTTGCGCACCACGCCGTCCGCGGCCGCCGTCCACTGCTCGCGGGTGACCGGGTCGAAGCCCCCTGCCAGGACGAGCTCGTCCGGCTCCACCGGGGCGTCCGTGTCAGGTGCGCCGACCGCTCCGCGGTCGCTGTCCGTCATCCGCTCAGTATCTCCTCACCGGCCCGCGGGGCGGCCTCGTTGCCCGCCGGGGCGACGCCGTCGCGGCGTCACCGAAGTCGTCGGGAGTGTAGTGACGGGCCGGCACCGTGCGGTCTCAGGTGTGGCGAGGCGCGCACGGGCTGTGACGCAACCGACCGCCGGCGGGAACAACCGGCCCTCCGGGTGCATTGTCGTCGTCATGCCCCGTGTGACCCGTGGCTTCGTCGGCCGCCGCCCCCGCGACTCCCGGCTGCCGCCCGGCCAGTACGACGCCGGTGACCAGTGGCCGGTGCTCACCGCCGAGCGGGCGCCGCACCTCGACACCGACCGGTGGACGTTCCGGATCGAGGGGCTCGTCGAGCGCGAGGTCGAGTGGACCTGGGACGAGATCGGCGCGCTGCCCCGGGAACGGTGGGACGGCGACATCCACTGCGTCACGACGTGGAGCAAGTTCGGGATGCGCTGGTCGGGCATCCCGGTCGACGACCTGCTCGAGGCGGCGGGCCCGCTGCCGCGGGCCCGGTTCGTCGTCGCGCACTCGCACTCCGGCTACACGACCAACCTGCCGCTGGCCGACGTCACCGGCGGGCGGGCGTGGCTGGCGTTCGACGCCCAGGGCGGGCCCCTGACCCGGGAGCACGGCGGCCCGGCCCGGCTGCTGGTCCCGCACCTGTACTTCTGGAAGAGCGTCAAGTGGGTGGCGGGGCTGCGGGTGCTCGCCGAGGACGAGCCGGGGTTCTGGGAGCGCAACGGCTACCACGACCGCGGCGACCCGTGGCGCGAGCAGCGGTTCCAGGGGGACTGAGGGCACCGATGAGCACGGACCCGGGCACCCGCCCGACGACACCGCGCCGCACCCTGCGCTGGCAGGCCGCCACCGTCCTGGGGATCCGGGACGAGGCCCCGGCGGTCCGGACCTTCACCCTCGGCCTGGAGGAGCCCGCCCACCACCTGCCGGGCCAGTACTACGTCCTGCGGCTCACCGCCGAGGACGGCTACACCGCCCAGCGGTCGTACTCGGTCGCCTCCGCCCCGGACGGGCGCCCCGAGATCGACCTGACCGTCGAGCGCCTCGACGACGGCGAGGTCTCGGAGTTCCTGCACGACGTCGTCGTCCCCGGGGACGTGCTGGAGGTGCGCGGCCCCGTCGGCGGCTGGTTCGCCTGGACCGGGGACTCCCCCGCGCTGCTGGTCGGCGGCGGGTCCGGGCAGGTCCCGCTCACCGCGATGCTGCGGCACGCCCGCGCCGCCGGACGTCCCGACCTGGTGCGGATGATCCTGTCCGTGCGGACCCCGAGCGACCTCTACTACGGCGACGAACTCCACGTGCCGCAGGTGACGCCGGTGTTCACCCGCACCGCGCCGGACGGTTCGGCCCGCCCGGCGGGCCGGCTCGTACTCGACGACGTCGCACCGCTCGTCCGCGGCGGGGAGACCGCCTACGTGTGCGGCTCCCCCGCGTTCGCCGACGCCGCCGCGGCGCTGCTGGCCGAGGCCGGCGTGCCCGACGACGCGATCCGGATCGAGCAGTTCGGCCCCACCGGCAGCTGATCCGTCCCGGACCTGGCACTCCCCCGGGTAGCCGACCGGCGGCACCCACACAGCGGGCAGACCGCTCCCCATGCTCACGCAACGTGATTGAGATAGGTCACCTCGAACGCTGTCGGCGTAACACGATCGGGTTTCCGGACCGACGTACCGGGAGCACCACGGCCTCGTGACCGGAGCGCTCCCCAGCAGCTCCCCCAAGGAGAATGACCTTGACGTTGTCCCCGCCCCGGGCGGGCACCGAGACACGCCCGGCTCCGGCCGGACCGCCCCACCCCGATCGGCTGCACCGCTTCTTCGAGGCGTCGGTGGCCCGCCGCCCCGACGCCGTCGCCCTCCAGGACGGCGCCCTGGAGCTGACCTACGCCGAGCTCGACGCCCGTGCGGCGCAGCTCGCCCGGTACCTGGCGCGGGGTGCCGGGCCGGGGCGCCGGGTCGGGATCCTGCTGCACCGCAGCTGGCGGACCTACGCGGTGCTCCTCGCCGTGCTGAAGACCGGTGCGGCGTTCGTGCCGATCGACCCGGCCGCGCCCGCCGACCGGGTCGTCTACATCCGTGACGACGCCGGGCTCGACCTGCTCGTCACCACCTCGGACCTCGCCGAGGAGCTGCCCCGCGACCGGGTCGTGCCGCTGGACCTGTGCGCCGCCGAGGTCGCCGCGCTGCCGCGGCACCCGCTCGAGCCCGTCCGGCCCGGCGCGGACCCGCTCGCGTACATCATCTACACCTCGGGCTCCAGCGGCCGCCCCAAGGGCGTCGCCGTCGCGCACCCCAGCATCTGCAACTTCGTGCACGTCATCACCCAGGTGTACGACGTCCGCCCGCACGACCGCGTCTACCAGGGCATGACGATCTCGTTCGACTTCTCCATCGAGGAGATCTGGACGACCTTCGCCGCCGGCGCGACCCTCGTCGTGGGGCCCACCGACTCCCGCCGGATCGGCGCCGAGCTGGGCGACTTCCTCGCCGACACCGGCGTCACCGTGATGTGCTGCGTCCCCACGCTGCTCGCCACGATCCCGCGCGAGCTGCCCGCGCTGCGGACCCTGCTCGTCGGTGGCGAGGCGTGCCCGGCCGGGCTGGTCGAGCGCTGGGCGCGGCCGGGCCGCCGGATGCTCAACACCTACGGCCCGACCGAGGCGACCGTCACCGCGACCTGGGGCGAGCTGGTGCCCGGCCGCGCGGTCACCATCGGCCGACCGGTGCCCACCTACTCGGTGGTGATCCTCGACGACGCCCTGCGCGAGGTCCCCCGCGGCGAGGTCGGCGAGATCTGCATCGGCGGACCGGGCGTCGCCGTCGGGTACGTGAACCTGCCGGAGAAGACCGCCGACCGGTTCGTCCGGCACCCCGCGGCACCGCCGAACGGCGACGGCCGCCTCTACCGCACCGGCGACCTCGGCCGCATCGACGACCACGGCGAGATCGTCTACCTGGGCCGGGCCGACGACGAGGTCAAGATCCGCGGCCACCGGGTGGACCTCGGCGAGATCGAGAGCGTCGCCCTGGAGCGCGCCGACGTCGAGAGCGCCGTCGCGGCCCTGACGAAGCCCGGGGACGGCACCGGCGAGGAGCTCGTCGTCCACGTCGTGCCCGCGGCCGGGCCGGGCGGGCCGGTGGACCGAGCAGCCCTGCACGAGCTGCTCCGGACCCGGCTGCCCGAGTACATGGTCCCCGGGTACCTGGAGGTGCTCGACCGGCTGCCGATGATGCCCAGCGGCAAGGTCGACCGGCCGAAGCTGCCCGCACCGTCCGGGCCGCGGATCGTCGTGACGGACGGGCCGGTGGTCGACCCCGCGACGGAGCTGGAGACCCGGGTCCGGTCGGTGCTCGCCGAGGCGCTGTCGCTGGAACCGCACCTGGTCTCGGTCACCGCCGACTTCTTCGACGAGCTCGGCGGCCACTCGCTCCTCGCCGCCCGCGTCGTCACCCTGCTGCGGGAGCGCGGCGTCGGGCGCAGCCCGGCCGTGCGCGACCTCTACGAGAACCCGGACGCCCGCGCGCTGGCCGCCGCGCTCGACCCGGACGCCGGCACCGGCACCGGGGGCACGCCCGGCTCGGTCCCGCCGCCGCCGCGCCCGGAGCCGCTGCGGCACTCGCGGCGCCGCTACTCCGCCGCCGGTGCCGCGCAGGCCGGGTCCCTGTTCGTGCTCATGCTGGTGATGACGCTGCCGGCCGCCGGGGTCTACGCCTGGCACGGCGGCCGCGTCGCCCCGGACGTGCTGGCCCAGCTCGCGCTCGGCGCCACCGCGGTCTTCCTGCTGCAGCGCTGGCTGCTGGCGCCGCTCGCGGTGCGGGCGCTGAGCGCGGGCGTCCGTCCCGGGCGCTACCCGATGTGGGGGCGGGTGCACCTGCGGTTGTGGGCGGCGGACCTGCTGCTGTCGATGTCCCCGCTGCCGGTGCTCTCCGGTGGCCCGCTCGCGCCCGGCTACCTGCGGATGCTCGGGGCCCGCGCGGGCCGCGACGTCCACCTGGGCAGCTCGGTGCTGTCGCTGCCGCGGATGCTGCACCTCGGCCACGGCGCCACCGTCGGGCACAGCGCGGCGCTGCGCCCGTGGACGGCCGCGGACGGCTGGATCACCGTCGCCCCGATCATGATCGGCGAGGGCGCCCACGTCGGGGCCGGCTCGGTCGTCGAACCGGGCGCGGTCATCGGTGCCGACGCCGTCCTGGGCGAGCAGTCGGCGGTGGCGGCCGACCAGCTGGTCCCGCCCGGCGAGCACTGGGCCGGGTCGCCCTCGGCGCCGGACGCGGCCGACGCCGCCGTCGCCGAGCTGTCCGAGCGCGGGCCCGCACCGGCGTGGACCCGGGCGCAGATGGCCGCCGCGGCCGCCGGTGTCGCCGCCCTCGAACTGGTCGCGCTGGCGTCGCTCGTCCCGGCGGTGCTGCTGGTGTGGACGTCGCTGCTGTTCTTCGGCGACGGCCCCGCGCTGGCCGTCGCGGTCGCCGTCGGCCCGGTGTTCGTGGTGACCGTCTGCGTGCTCGTCGCGCTCGGCCGCCGGATCGTCCGGCCCCGCACCGGGCCGGGCGTGTTCCCCGCGCGGTCCGCGCTGGGACTGCGCAAGTGGTTCGGCGACAAGCTGCTCGAGATGAGCCTGGCCTACACCAACTCGCTGTACTCCACGCTCTACACGGTCGGCTGGCTGCGGCTGCTCGGCGCCCGGATCGAGCGCGGCGCCGAGGTCTCCACGGCATCGCACATCGACCCCGAGATGCTCACGATCGCGCAGGGCTCGTTCGTCGCCGACATGGCCAGCGTCGGCAGCGCCACCTTCCACAACGGCTGGATGGTCCGCCGTCCGACGCTGGTGGGCCGGCGGGCGTTCGTCGGGAACGCCGCCGTCGTCCCGGCCGGGTCGGAACTGGGCGACGAGTCGCTGGTCGGGGTCGCCACGGTGCCGCCGACGTCCGGCGTCCCGCGTGACACCACCTGGCTCGGGTCCCCCGCGATGCACCTACCGGTCCGGCAGGACTCCGGCGACCACCCCGAGAGCATGACGTTCGCGCCGTCGCGGCGGCGGGTCGCGGAGCGGCTCGGGATCGAGTTCCTGCGTGCCACGCTGCCCGCGTCGGCGATCTCCGTGTCGCTCTACCTGTTCCTGCAGGGCCTGTCCGACGTCGCACGGACCGCCCCGGCGTGGGCGGTGGTGCTCGCGGCGCCCGCTCTCGCGCTCGGCACCGCGCTGCTGCTGGTGCTGCTGGTCGCGGCCGTGAAGTGGCTGGTCGTCGGCACCTACCGGCCGCGCCGGGAACCGCTGTGGAGCCGGTTCGTGCGCCGCTCGGAGTTCGTCACCGGCCTCTACGAGGCGTCCGCGGTCCCCGGGCTGCTGACGATGCTGTCCGGGACCCCGCTGCTGCCCCCGATGCTGCGGCTGCTCGGCGCCCGGATCGGGCGGCGGACGTGCGTGTCGACCACCTACCTCACCGAGTTCGACCTCGTGGTGATCGGCGACGACGCCGTGGTCGGCCGGGACGTCTCCCTGCAGACCCACCTGTTCGAGGACCGGGTCATGAAGATGTCGACGGTCACCGTCGGCCCCGGCGCCTCGGTCGGCGACCGCGCGATCGTGCTCTACGACGCCGTCGTCGGCGCCGGGACCCGGCTGGACCCGCTGTCGCTGGTGATGAAGGGCGAGCACCTGCCCGACGGCACGCGCTGGCGCGGCATCACCGCGCAGGCCGTGCTCGACGCGCCGGCGGAGCCGCTCCCCGCCCTCCCGGCGCCGGACCCGGAGCGGACCACCCGGATCGCCCCCGTCACCGACCACGCCGACCCGGAGCGGACGACCGCGCTCGCGCGGGTCGGCGGGGCACCCGACCCGGGCCGCACGGTGCGGCTCCGTTCGGTGCAGGCGGCCCGGTCGGCGCCGCGGCGGTCGGGTGGCGACACCGTGCGCCGGGCCCCGGCCGTCCCGGCCGCGCGCCGGCCCGAGGAGGCACCCGCGGAGGCACCCGTGGAGGCGACGGCCCGGCAGGCGCCCGTCGTCCCCGCAACGTCCGGTCCGGGGCCGCAGCGGGTCCCGGTCCCGGCTCCACGGCACGCGAGCCGGTCCGGCCCTCCGGCCCCGGCCTCCCGGCCCGCCCCGCCGGCGGCGCCCGGTCCGCGGCGTCCCGGTGCCGGGCAGGGCCGGCACCGCCGGGGCCCCGCGCAGGAGGCCTCCCGGCCGTCGCCGGGACCGGCGGGCGACCGCCCCGGGCCGGACCCGCGGTGAGGCTGCGCGACCTGGTCGGCGGCCCACGGCGGCCCTCCGGTGACCGGCCCCTCGCGCTGGTCTACCGCGGCCGGGCGAGCGTGCCCGGCTGCCCGGAGTCGGTGGCGGCGCTGCTGGCGTCGTCCCGGCACGGGTTCGACGTCCGGTTCGTCGGCCGCCGCGAGGACCTCCCCCTGACCGCGGAGACCCTGGCCGGCGCCGCCCTGTACGCCCAGCCCGGCGGCGGGACGCTCGACGCGGCCTGGCGCCGGATGCGCAGCGCCCGCGGCCCGGTCCGCAAGTTCGTCGCGGGCGGGGGCCGCTACCTGGGCTTCTGCCTCGGCGCGTACCTGGCCGGGGCGACACCGGGCTTCGGGCTGCTGCCCGGGGACACCGACCGGTGGATCGGCCGGCCCGGCGCCACCGTCGGCCACGACGGCGACGCCGTCGTCCGGGTCGACTGGCGCGGCCGCGACCGGGCGCTCTACTTCCAGGACGGGCCCCGCTTCCTGCTCGACGCGGACGCCGGCGGCACCGTGCTGGCCCGCTACCCCGACCACGAGGTCGCCGCCGCCGTGACGCCGTTCGGCGCCGGCCGGGTCGGCGTCGTCGGCCCGCACCCCGAGGCGGGGCCCGACTGGTTCGACGACGCCGGGCTCCCCCGCACCGACGCGCGCGACCTCGGCCTGCAACTGATCGACGAGGTGATGGCGTGACCCGACCGACCCCCGACGCCGAACGGACCGTCCCGGCACTGCAGCCGGTCCGGCTGCCGGAGCAGCGCGCGGTCCCCGCCCCACGGCCGCGACCGGACCGGGCACCGGACGGGAACCGGTCCGGGAACCGGCTGATCGGCGTCGACGCCGCCCGTGGTGTCGCGCTGCTGGGGATCGTCGCGGTGCACGCTCTCGTCGAGACCACCGACGACGGCGTCCCCACCCCCAGCTACCTGATCTTCGGCGGCCGGTCCGCGGCGTTGTTCGCACTGCTCGCGGGGGTGTCGTTCGCGTTCCTGACCGCGCGGGCCCGGGTCCGACCCGGACCGGACCTGGCGGCGGCCGCGGCGTCGCTCGCCACCCGCGCGGGGATGCTGATGCTGGTCGGGCTGGCGCTGAGCTGGACCGACCCGACGATCGCCGCGCTGATCCTGCCGTACTACGCGGTGGCGTTCCTGCTGGCGATCCCGCTGGTCGCCGTCCCGACGCGGGTGCTCGCGCCGCTCGCGGTGCTGCTCTGTGCCGGGGTGCCGGTGCTGTCGCACCTGGTGCGGCCTGCGCTTCCCGATCCGTCGCTGGCGAACCCGTCGCTCGTCGAGATCGTCACCGACCCGGGCGGGGTGCTGTCCGAGCTGGCCGTGACCGGGGCCTACCCCGCGGTGCTGTGGGTGTCGTACATGGCGGTGGGGATCGTCGTCGGGCGGCTGCGGCTGTCGTCGCCGCGCACGGCGCTCGCGCTGCTCGGCGGGGGCACCGCCGTCGCCGTCGTCGCGACCGTGACGTCGATGTGGCTGCTCGGCCCGGGCGGCGGGTACGCCGCCATCGCCGCGGCGAGCCCGCCCGCGCTGCCGGCGTCCGCCCCGACGATCGCCGACGCCGTCGCCGGCTACCCCGACGGCGTCACCCCCACCACCACCTGGTGGTGGCTGGCGACGGTCGCCCCGCACTCCGGCACGCCGCTGGACGTGCTGCAGACCGCGGGCTCCGCGCTCGCGGTACTGGGGGCGGCGCTGCTGCTCGCGGGTGCCACGCACCGGGTGGTCGCACCGGTCGCCGGCGTCCTCGTCCGCCCGCTCGCCGCGGCCGGGTCGATGACGCTGACCTTCTACGTCGCCTCGATCCTGTTCATGAACTCCCCGCTGGACGTGTTCGACCCGGTCGAGGGCTACCTGTGGCAGATCGGCGTCGCCCTGGCCGCCGGGACGGCGTGGCGCCGCGCGGTCGGCCGCGGGCCGCTGGAGACGCTGGTCTCCGCACCCGCGCACGCCGTGCGCGACCGGGTCCGGGCCCGTACCCGCGATCGGGTGGCACCCGCCGGTGCGCCGCGCTCGCCGATCGCTGCGGGCCGCGACCGCCGGTAGCCTCGCGTCCATGATCGACCTCACCCGGCGGTACCGCGGTCTCGCCGGGGTGGCGGTCGTCCTGGCGGTCGTCGGCGGCTGCGCGGCCGGTGTCCCGGACACCGACCGGGCGGCCCCGGCGCCCGACCGTCCGGTCGTCGACGCCACCCTGGACATGGCACCCGACCTGTCGTCGGCGACCGGCACCCAGACCGTCCGCTTCACCCCGGACACCCGGGTCTGCGAGCTGGTGTTCCGGCTCTGGGCGAACCGGCCGACCGCCTCCGAGGACGGCACGTCGTCGGAGGTCACCCGGGCGTCGGTCGGCGGGACGCCGGTCACCCCGCGGGTCGAGCAGGCGGGCGCCCCGGACGGTGCGCCCGGCACCCTGGTCGAGCTGCCGCTGCCGTCGTGCGCCGAGGCGGGCACCCCGGTGACGGCCGATCTCGGCTTCCGGCTCACGCTCGGCGCGGACTCCGCCGAGCGGATCGGGTACTCGCCGAGCGCCGGGACGGCCTGGCTCGGCAGCCCGCTGCCGGTGCTCGACCACGTCCGGGGCCGCGGCTGGGTGCGCGAGCCGGCACTGGACATCTCCGGCGAGACGGTCGTGTCGGAGGACGTCCGGCTGAACTCGCTGGCCGTCACCTCGGGCGACGACCAGCAGGTCGCGGGCGTCGGCACCCCGACCGGGAGCAGCCCGGCGGCCCCGGGCCGCACGACCCGCACCTTCACCGCCGACGCGATCCGCGACGTCGCGATCGCGGTGGGCGCCTACCGGATCACCGAGACGACGGTCGGCGGCACCCGGGTGCACGTCGCGCTCCCGGCGGCCGGCCGCGCCGGCGCCGGTGACGGTGAGAGCGGCGGCAGCGAGCAGGGTGGCGATCTCCGCGGGTCCGCCTCGGACTGGTCGGAGAGCGTCGCCGACAACCTGACCCGGCTCGAACAGCTCCTTGGCCCGCACCCGTATCCGGACCTGTGGGTGACGATCGTCCCCACCCAGAGCGACGGCGTCGAGTTCCCGACGCACGTCCAGTTCGGGGACGTCTCGAACGGCACCCGCCCGTCGCTGGTGGCCCACGAGCTCGCGCACATGTGGTTCTACGCGCTGGTCGGCAACGACCAGGCCCGCGACCCGTGGCTCGACGAGTCGTTCGCGACCTGGGCCCAGGCGATCGTCTCCGACCAGTTCGACTACTACCGCCTCGACAAGTACTCGGCCGGGTCGGACGGGCGGATCGGCGACCCGATGCGGGTGTGGGACCGCCGCGGCGGGTTCGACGGCTACGTCACCGGCGTCTACGACCAGGGCGCCGCCGCCCTGCTGGAGGGCCGCCGCCGGGTCGGAGCGGAGCGGTTCGACGAGGCGGTCCGCGGCTACCTCGACGCGAACGCGCACCGGGTCGCCGGGCCCGCCGACGTCGAGCGCGCGTTCGCCGGCCTGCCACCGGTGCTCGACGTCCTCCGCGAGCACGGAGCCTTCACGCAGTCCTGAGTGGCGGGCCCCACCCCGGCCCCGGCCCCCGTCGATCTTCTACTTACGGTAGAACTACTACTGAACGTAGAACTTCGCGGAGGACGGGGCCGGAATGGACGCGCTCGACCTGGCACGCTGGCAGTTCGGGATCACGACGATCTACCACTTCCTGTTCGTCCCGCTGACGATCGGCCTGTCGGTGATCGTCGCCTCACTGCAGACCGCGTGGTTCCGCACGGGCCGGACCGAGTACCTGCGCGCGACGAAGTTCTTCGGGAAGCTCTTCCTGATCAACTTCGCGATGGGTGTGGTCACCGGCATCGTGCAGGAGTTCCAGTTCGGGATGAACTGGAGCACCTACTCGACCTTCGTCGGCGACGTCTTCGGGGCGCCGCTCGCGATGGAGGCGCTGATCGCGTTCTTCCTGGAGTCGACCTTCATCGGGCTCTGGATCTTCGGCTGGGACCGGCTCCGGAAGGGCGTCCACCTGGCCTGCATCTGGGCCGCCGCGCTCGGGTCGAACCTGTCGGCGTACTTCATCCTCGCCGCGAACGCCTGGATGCGGAACCCGGTCGGCTACGAGGTCGACCCCGCCACCGGCCGCGCCCGGCTCACCGACATCGGCGCCGTCCTGGCCAACCCGCAGGCGTGGTCGACGTACTTCCACGTCGTCGCCGCGGCGTTCGTCATCGCCGGGCTGTTCGTGGCCGCCGTGAGCGCCTGGAAGCTGATGCGGGAGCGGTGGCCGCGGACCGGTGACGCGGTCCCCCACGGCTCCGAGCACGAGCTGTTCCGGAAGAGCCTGCGGGCCGGCCTGCTGGTCACCCTGATCGCCGGCGCGCTCGTCGTCGCCTCCGGGGACCACCAGGCCAAGCTCGCCGCGACCTACGAGCCGATGAAGCTCGCCTCGGCCGAGGCGCTGTGGCAGACCGAGGGCTCCGCCGGGTTCTCGCTGTTCGCGGTCGGCGACATCCAGGGCAGCCGCAACCACATCAACGTCCAGATCCCGGGCGTGCTCAGCTTCCTCGCCACCGGCGACCCCTGGGGGCCGGTGCAGGGCATCGAGAACGTCCAGGCCCAGTACGAGGCCCTCTACGGCCCCGGCGACTACCGGCCGAACATCGCGGTCCTCTACTGGTCGTTCCGCATGATGATGGGGCTCGGGCTGGCCGGCGTCGCCGTCGCGGCGGCGGGACTGTGGCTGACCCGCCGCGGACGACTGCCCCGGCACCGCTGGATGTACCGCGTCGTCGTCGCGGCGCTGCCGGCCGCGCTGGCCGGGAACATCTTCGGCTGGATCCTCACCGAGATGGGCCGCCAGCCGTGGACCGTGCACGGCGAGCTGCTGACCGCGGCGAGCGTGTCGCCCGGGGTGAGCCTCGGGCAGGTGGCGTTCTCGCTGGCCGCGTTCACGCTGCTCTACGGCGTCCTCGCCGTCGTCGAGGTGGGGCTGCTGTTCCGCTACGTGAAGGCGGGCCCGGCCGCCGCGATGCCCTACCCCGACCCCCCGGAGCCCGACGGCCCCACCGCCGCACCCGGCGAGCGCCGCGACCCGGCGTTCAGCTACTGAGGAGAGCGTCATGGACCTGCCCACGATCTGGTTCCTGGCCGTCGCCGTCCTCTGGACCGGCTACCTCGTGCTCGAGGGGTTCGACTTCGGCGTCGGCATGCTGGTGCGCGCGTTCGGCCGCGACGAGGAGGACCGCGAGGTCGCGCTCGGCGCCATCGGCCCCGTCTGGGACGGCAACGAGGTCTGGCTGATCGCCGCCGTCGGCGCGATGTTCGCCGCGTTCCCCGCCTGGTACGCGGCCACCCTCTCCGGCCTGTACGTCCCCGTCCTGCTGGTGCTCCTGGCGCTGATCGTGCGCGGGGTCGGGCTGGAGTACCGCCACAAGCGCGACGACGACGCCTGGAAGCTCCGCTGGGACGTCGGCATCGGCATCGGGTCGCTGGTCCCCGCCTTCGTGTGGGGGATGGTGCTCGCGAACCTGGTACGCGGACTGCCGACGACCACGACGGCGCCGGGGAACGGCGCGAACACCGTGGTCACGGCGTCGCTGCTCGACCTCGCCAACGGCTACGCGCTGCTCGGCGGCGTCGTCACCACCGCCCTGTTCCTGCTGCACGGCGCGGTGTTCCTCGCCCTGAAGACCGACGGCCCGGTCCGCCGCCGGGCCCACCGCTTCGCGGTCCGCGCGGTGGTCCCGGTACTGCTGGTGACCGTCGCGTTCCTGACCGCCACGCTGGCCCTGCGCGCCCCGTCCTGGACCACCCCGGTGGCCTGGGCGTCCGGGCTGGCGCTGGCGCTCGCCGGGCTCGCCCTGCTCCTGGGCCGCGAGGGCTGGGCGTTCACCGCCACCGCGACCGCGGTCGGGGCGCTGTCGGTGGTCCTCTTCGGGCAGCTCCACCCGGAGCTGCTGGTCTCGACCACCGACCCGGCGCACACCCTGACGGTGGCGAACGCGGCGTCCGCGCCGTACACGCTGACCGTGATGAGCTGGGTCGCGGTCGTGTTCCTGCCGCTGGTGCTGCTCTACCAGAGCTGGAGCTACTGGGTGTTCCGCAGGCGGCTCGGCGGCGACCGGGTGTCGCCCGCCGGGACCGACGGCTCTGGCGGCGCGGCGGTACCGGCGCCACGATGAGCGTCGTGTCCCGGCCCGCTCCCGCCTCCCCGCCGGTCGATCCCCGGCTCGTCCGGACCGCGAGCGCCGTCCGGGTGCACCTGCTGGTCGCGGCCGTCTGCGGGGTCGCGGCGACCGGCCTGATCCTGGCGCAGGCCTGGCTGGTGTCCCGGGTCGTCGCCGGGGCGACCCCGGCCTTCACCGGCGACGGGTCACCGCTGGGCCCGGGCTCCGGGCTCGACGTGCTGTGGCCGCTCGTCGTGGGGGTCGCCGGCGTGCCGCTGGCCCGCGCCCTGCTGTCCTACGGGGCGGAGTCCGCGGCGCTGCGCAGCGCCGCACGCGCCAAGTCGCAGCTGCGGATGCAGCTGGTCCGGAGGCTCGCCGCGGCCCCGCCGGACCCGTCGCGGTCCACCGGGCAGGTCGTCACACTCGCCACCCGCGGCCTCGACGCACTCGACGACTACTTCGCCCGCTACCTGCCCCAGCTCGTCCTCGCGGTGCTGGTCCCGGTGGCCGTGCTGGTCGTCGTCGGCGGCGCGGACTGGATCTCCGCGGTCGTCATCGGCGTGACGCTGCCGCTGATCCCGGTCTTCATGGCGCTGGTCGGGATGCACACCCGCGCGCGCACCGACCGGCAGTGGCGGCTGCTGTCGCGGCTCGGCGGGCACTTCCTCGACGTCGTGCAGGGCCTCCCGACGCTGGCGCTGTTCCGGCGGGCGACCGTCGTCGCCGAGAAGGTCCGCGAGACCACCGACCAGCACCGCA
The DNA here is from genome assembly GCF_001420995.1 of Pseudonocardia sp. EC080619-01. Lineage (NCBI taxonomy): Bacteria > Bacillati > Actinomycetota > Actinomycetes > Pseudonocardiales > Pseudonocardiaceae > Pseudonocardia > Pseudonocardia sp. EC080619-01. Next base: position 6,102,047 of record NZ_CP012184.1, read on the forward strand.
CCGCCACCATGGGGACGCTGCGGGTGGCGTTCCTGTCCGCGTTCGTGCTGGAGCTGCTCGCGACCCTCGCCGTGGCGCTCGTCGCCGTCGAGGTCGGGCTGCGGCTGCTCTACGGCGACCTCGACTACGCGACGGCGCTGTTCGTGCTGATCCTCGCGCCGGAGGCGTACCTGCCGCTGCGCGAGGTCGGCGCCCGGTTCCACGCGAGCTTGGAGGGCGTCGCCGCCGCCCGGCAGGTGTTCGACGAGCTCGACCGCCCCTCCACCGGCCCGGCAGGCGGGACCCTCCCCCCACCGGCGCCCGCCCCCGCCGGGCGCGCGCTGGCCGTCGACGCGCTCCACGTCCGGTACCCGGGCGCCCCCGCCGACGCACTGACCGGTCTCTCACTGGAGCTGCGCCCCGGGGAGTCGGTGCTGCTCAGCGGACCGTCCGGGTCGGGGAAGTCGACCCTGCTGGGGGTGCTGCTCGGCTTCGTGGCCCCCACGGGCGGCACGGTGCGCGTGCCCGGCCCGGGTTGCGCCGACCGGGAGCTCGCCGACCTGGATCTCGACGCGTGGCGGCGCACTGTCGCCTGGGTGCCCCAGCAACCGCACCTGTTCGCCGGGTCGGTCGCCGACAACGTGCGGCTCGGCGAGCCCGGTGCGTCCGACACCGCGGTACGCGAGGCGGGCCGCCGGTCCGGTCTCGACGCCGTCGTCGCGGGCCTGCCGCAGGGCTGGGACACCCCGCTCGGCGAGGGCGGCGCGCGGCTGTCGTCCGGGGAACGGCAGCGGGTCGCGCTGGCCAGGGCGTTCCTGCGGGACGCCCCGCTGGTCCTGCTCGACGAGCCCACCGCGCACCTCGACCCGGACTCGGCCGAGGCCGTCCGCTCCGCGGCCGCGGACCTGCTCCGCGGCCGGACGGCGGCCGTCGTCGCGCACGACGCCGGCTGGGCCGAGCACACCGACCGCACCGTGCACCTGGAGCGGGGCCGGATCACCGGGCCCGTCCCGGCCCACGGCCCCGAGCGGGACGAGGCCCGCCGATGAGCACCCCGAGCGCCCCCGGGGGCCCCTGGTCGCTCGCCGGGTCCGTGCTCCGCCCGCAGGCCCGCGGTGTCCTCGGCGGCGCCCTGCTCGGCGCGCTCGCGACGGCCTGCGGGGCCGGGCTGTTGTCGCTGGCCGCGTGGCTGCTGGCCACGGCCGCGCAGCACCCGTCGGTGACGGCGCTGTCGGTCGCCGTCGTGCTCACCCGGGCGCTGGGCGTCGGGCGCGGCGTCACCCGCTACGCGGAGCGGCTGGTCGGTCACGACGCCGCCCTCCGCGCGCTGTCCGACATGCGCAACCGGGTCTACGCCCGGCTCGCCGCGACCGAGCCGGTCCGCCGGTTCCGGTCCGGCGACCTGGTGTCGCGGCTGGTCACCGACACCGACTCGGTCCAGGACCTCGTCGTGCGGGGTGTACTGCCGGTGGTGGCCGCCGCCCTCGTCGGCTCGGGGGCGGTGCTGCTCGCCACCGTGCTGCTCGTGCCCGGTGGCGCGCTGCTCGCGGCCGGGCTGCTGCTGGCGGGCGTCGCCGTCCCGGCGTTCGCCGCGGCGCTGTCCCGGGGGCCTGCCGCCCGCGCCGGCAGGGCCCGCGCCGGGCTGTCGGCGGGGCTCGTCGACCTTCTCGACGGCGCCCCCGACCTGCTCGCGTACGGCGCCACCGGCCGGGCCGTGGCCGCCGTCGAGCGGGCCGACGCGGAGCTGACCCACACCGCCCGCCGCGACGCCGTCCTGCTGGGGCTGGGCGCCGGGTCCGGTGCGCTGGTCGCCGGGCTCACCCTCGCGGGGACGCTGCTGCTCGGTGTCGCCGCCGTCGGGGACGGCACCCTCGGCGCCGTCCCGATGGCGGTCCTCGTGCTCACCGCACTCGCCGCGTTCGAGATCACGGCGCCGCTACCGGCCGCCGCGGCCCGGCTCGCGAGCGTCCGGGCCGGCCTGGCGCGGCTCGTCCCGGTGCTGTCCGCCGAGCCGGCGGTGACCCACCGGGCCCCGGGGGCCGAGCCGCTCCCCCGGCGCGGCGGGCTGCGGATCCGCGGTCTCGTCGTCGCCCACCCGGACCCGGACGGGACACCGGGCCGCACCGTCCTCGACCGGCTCGACCTCGACGTCGCCGAGGGCGAGCACGTCGCGCTGGTCGGCGCCAGCGGCTCCGGGAAGTCGACGCTCGCCTCGGTGCTGTTCCGGTTCCTGGACCCGGTCGCCGGTTCGGTCACCCTCGGCGGGCAGGAGCTCACCACCCGTCCGCCGGACGAGGTGCGGGTCGTCGTCTCCGGCGTCCCGGCCGACCCGCACGTGTTCGACTCGACGGTGCGGGAGAACCTGCGCCTGGCCCGGCCCGCGGCGCCCGACGACGAGCTGGCCGGCGTCCTGCGCCGGGTCGGGCTCGGCGGCCTGGCGCTCGACGACGAGGTCGGCGCGCACGGCGCCCGGCTCTCCGGCGGGATGCGGCGCCGGCTCGCGCTCGCCAGGGCGCTGCTCGTCGACCCGGCCGTCCTGGTGCTCGACGAGCCCACGGCCCACCTGGACCCGGACACCCGCGACGCCGTCCTCGACGACCTGCTGGTCGCGGCGGCCGGTCGCACCCTGCTGCTGATCACCCACGACCCGGCCGTCCTGCACCGGGTGCACGCCGTGCACACACTGCGCGACGGGCGGTTGCACCCCCGCAACGGGGGGTGACGAACCGGCAGCCGAACCGCGCCCCTACCCTGCTCCGAACACCGGGTGCGGCGCGTGGACGACCGGTCGCGCACCGCTCTCAGGTGGATCACAGGACCCCGCTGCCACGCTGGGAGCGACCATCGGGTGACACGGTCCCGCCCCGTGGTCGTGAACGAGCCGAGACCGTGTCAGAACGTGAGGTCCCCACCCGTGCGAGTGTTGCGCCGTCCCTCCCCGACGACGTCCCCCCGGCGGCCCCGGCCGACCGGCCGGGCGCGGAGGGTGTCCCTGCCGGCCGCCCTCCTGGCCGGGGTCCTGACCCTGGCGTCGTGCACCTCCGGCGGGACCGGTGAGGACGCGACCGGCGCCGCCCCGGCCTCCGGGCTGGAGGCCTCGGCACGCGCCGTCGACCTGAACGACGGCTGGACGTGGGATCCGCAGCCCGGTCCGATGGAGCTCGGCGTCACCCACACGCAGAACAGCCTGGACGACACCGAGCCCGCCGCCGCCCGGCAGCGCGGCACGGACATCCTGTCCAGCCTCGGCCAGGAGTACCAGAACCACCACCTCATGGGCTTCGGCACGCTGAACCCGGAGCCCGCCCCCGGCCAGTTCGAGTGGGGCTCCCTGGACCGCCGGATGGCGCTCACCGAGGAGACCGGCGGCAAGGCGATGCTCACGCTGTGCTGCGGGCCGGACTGGATGAAGGGCGGCCCGCCCGGGGTCACGGCGTGGGACAAGCTGGAGCGCCAGATCCTGCCGGAGTTCTTCGACGACTACGCGAACCTCGCCCGCGAGGCCGTCCAGCGCTACCCGCAGGTCGACCGCGTCCTGGTCTGGAACGAGCTCAAGGGCTTCTACCACGAGGACCAGAACCGCTGGGACTACGAGGGCTACACCGAGCTCTACAACAAGGTCTACCAGGCCGTGAAGTCCGTCCGGCCGGACGTGCAGGTCGGCGGGCCCTACGTCGTCATGAGCAGCGTGCCGGCGGACTCCTCGGACGCCTCCGACATCCGCGGCCCGTGGGGCGCGCTCGACCAGCGCCCGCTCGACGTCCTCGACTACTGGCTGCGCAACAACGTGGGCGCGGACTTCATCGTCGTCGACGGCTCGACCACCAACCGCGGCCAGCAGGACGCGATCTCCCCGGTCGACGTCGGCGCCGAGAAGTTCTCCGTCATCGACCGGTGGATCCAGGAGCGGACCCAGCTGCCGATCTGGTGGGCCGAGTTCTACGCGAACGTCCCGGCCGACGCCCAGGCCGGCTACGGCACCCCGGCCAGCGCGGTCTCGACCCTGGCCGTCCTGCAGTCGATGGCCCGGTCCGGCACCCAGGGCGCGCTGCTGTGGGGCCCGGAGGGCAGCGACTCGCTGGAGTACTCGTCGCTCTGGAGCCCCGCCACCGAGGAGGACGGCGGGCAGCCGACGGCGATGACCGACGCCTGGCGCTGGCTGGTCCCGAAGCTGCGCGAGGGGACCGTCGAGCTCGGCCGCGCCCAGGGCTCCACGCTCGCCGCGTTCCGCGCCCCGGACGGCTCCGTCCTGCTGATGAACCTCGCCGGCGAACCGGTCGAGGTCCCCGGGCAGGAGGACATCCCGGGCTGGGCGATCGTCCCCATGGAGGCCGGCACCTGATCCGGACGCACCCGGGACGACGACGGGGCCGGTCCACCTGCGCGGTGGGCCGGCCCCGTCGTCGTCATGGGGTCCCGGTCAGGCCTTGGGGCCACCGGCCACGTAGATGATCTGGCCGCTGACGAACGACGACCGCTCGTCGGCGAAGAACGACACGGTGTGGGCGATGTCCTCGACCGCGCCGGGGCGCTGGACCGGGATCTCCTTGGCGCGGGCGGACTTGAACTCCTCCCAGTCCACGCCGAGCCGCTCCGCGGTCGCCTTCGTCATCTCGGAGGCGATGAACCCGGGGGCGATGCAGTTCGCGGTCACGCCGAACTTGCCCAGCTCGATGGCGAGGGTCTTGGTGAAGCCCTGCAGGCCTGCCTTGGCGGTGGAGTAGTTCGCCTGGCCGCGGTTGCCCAGCGCCGAGGTCGACGACAGGTTGACCACCCGGCCCCACTGCGCGTCGACCATGTGCTTCTGGACCGCGCGGGTCATCAGGAACGAGCCGCGCAGGTGCACGCCCATCACGGCGTCCCAGTCGTCGGTGCTCATCTTGAACAGCAGGTTGTCCTTGGTGATCCCGGCGTTGTTGACCAGGATCGTCGGGGCACCGAGCTTCTCGGTGACCGTCTCGACCGCTGCCGCGACGGCGGCCTCGTCGGCCACGTTCGCCCCGACGGCGGCCGCGGTGCCCCCGGCGCCCTCGATCGCCTCGACGGTCGCCTTCGCCGCCGACTCCTCCAGGTCCAGCACGGCCACCTTGTGCCCGTCGGCCGCCAGCCGGATAGCGGTGGCCGCGCCGATCCCGCGGGCACCCCCGGTGACGATGGCGGTCCTCTGCTGCTGGGTCATGTCTCTCCTCGCGTCTCGGGTTATCGCCGGTGATCCCGGTGCGGCACACCACCGGACGCGAGAGTCCGCCCGGGTCCGGGGCGCCGCCGGAGCCGATCGTGTCACCCCGCGCACGCGAATGGGCAGGCGGCTGTGCGGGATTGCTCACCCCTTACGCGGCGGCGAGGTTCGACTAACGTCGGAGCGTCCGTTCCCGACCAGGAAGGATTTTCATGGCCGTCGAGCGTTCCCACCCCTCCTACCGGCTGGCCCTGCCGGAACCCACCGCCTCGTTCGAGCAGGACGTGGAGTACTGCGTCCTCGACGACGGGGACGGGTGGACCGAGTACCGGTTCCACGACTACGACGCGTTGTACCGGATCCCGGGCCTCTACGAGAAGCTCTTCTACGACATCCTGCAGTGCCAGTCGCCACCGGTGGTGTGCGACCTCCTCGCCGAGCAGCTGACCGGCGAGAACGTCGACCCCTCGGGCCTGCGGGTGCTCGACGTCGGGGCCGGCAACGGCATCGTCGCCGAGGAACTCCGGACCCGCGGGATCGGCAAGGTCGTCGGGGTGGACATCATCCCGGAGGCCCGCGAGGCCGCCGAGCGCGACCGTCCGGGTGTCTACGACGACTACCACGTGATCGACCTCACGGCGCTGGACGACGGCGAGGCCTCGGCCATCGCCTCCGGCGGGTTCGACGCGCTGACCTGTGTGGCCGCGCTCGGGTTCGGGGACATCCCGCCCGCGGCCTTCCGGGCGGCGCTGGACATGGTCGCGGTGGACGGATTCGTCGCCATCACGTTGCGTGACGACTTCCTCTCCGAGGCCGACACCTCCGGCTTCGCCGGGCTGATCACCTCACTGCTGGAGACCGGGGAGCTCGAACAGCTGGGCTCCACCGTCTACCGGCACCGCCTCGCGACCTCTCGCGATCCCCTGCTCTACCGGGCCGTCGTGGCCCGCAAGCGCCGCCCGCGCGCGTAGTACCGGAGCGCCCGCGTCGGCCGCACCGGCGCGATCGACGCGGGCGCGAACGCGGTACGGAAAACGGGCATCTCGCCCGTAAGGGGAGGCTCGGCTAATGTCGGCACGTGCTTCGCAAGCTGCTTCCGGTGCTGGCCCTGTTCGGCCTGCTGACCGCGTGCTCCTCCGCCCCCGCCCCGGACTCCGCCTCCGGCGCGCCCGCCCCTGCCTCCGACGGCGCCTTCCCGGCCCGGATCGAGCACGTCTACGGCAGCACCGAGATCCCCGAGCAGCCGCAGCGCGTCGTGGCACTCGGTGTCACCGACGCCGACCCGGTGCTCGCGCTCGGCGTCACGCCGGTCGCCACGGCCACGTACACGTTCTACGAGGAGGCCGGCGGCCTCGGCCCGTGGGCACGCGACCTCGTGCAGGGCGAACCGCCGGTCGTCCTGACCGGGGACCCGAACCTCGAGCAGATCGCCGCACTCGCCCCGGACGTGATCATCGCCGTCAGCGCGGGCATCGAGCAGCCGATGTACGAGCAGCTCTCCGCCATCGCCCCGGTCGTCGCCCGCCCGGCGGGGACGATCGCGTTCGGTGTGCCCCGCAGCGACCAGATGCGGACCGTCGCGACCGCGCTCGGGCAGCCCGAGCGCGGCGAGGAGCTGATCCGCCAGGCCGACGCCGCGTTCGCCGACGCCGTCGCCGCCAACCCCGCCTTCCGGGGGAAGGTCGGGGCGACCGTGCTGCCCTTCGACGGCAAGTACGGCGCCTTCACCACCGCCGACGCCCGCGGCCAGTTCATGGCCGGGCTGGGCTTCGTCCAGCCGCCGCGGATCGCCGAGCAGGACACCGGCAGCTTCTACGTCGAGGTGTCGTCCGAGCAGGCGAGCCTGCTCGACGGCGACGCACTCGTGATGCTGGCCGACGAGGGTGCCGCGAAGACCCAGGTCGACGGCGACCCGGTGCTGCAGCAGGTGCCGGTCGTCGCGCAGGGCCGCATGGTCGTCCCGGACGCCGACACCCGCGGCGCGATGACCTACAACAGCGTGCTCTCGGCTCCGTTCGCGCTGGAGCGGCTGGTGCCGCAGCTGGCGGCCACGCAGCAGCAGGGCTGAGCCGGCGCCGGTTAGGGTCTCGACCGTGAGCGTGATGGAGCGATTCCGACTGGACGGCAAGGTCGCCGTCGTCACCGGTGCGTCGTCGGGGCTGGGGGTGGCCTTCGCGAAGGGCCTCGCCGAGGCCGGCGCGGACCTGGTGCTCGGCGCCCGGCGCACCGACAAGCTGGCCGACACCGTGAAACTGGTCGAGGCCGCGGGGCGGCGCGCCGTCGCCGTCGCCACCGACGTGGCGGTACCCGACGACTGCCGGGCCCTCGCCCAGGCCGCCGTCGACGAGTTCGGCCGGCTCGACGTGCTGGTGAACAACGCCGGGGTGGGCACCGCGGTGCCCGCGCTGAAGGAGACCCCCGAGCAGTTCTCCCAGGTCGTCGACATCAACCTGAACGGCAGCTACTGGATGGCGCAGGCCTGCGCCGCCCACATGCAGCCGGGGTCGAGCATCGTCAACATCTCCAGCATCCTCGGCCTCACGACGGCCGGGCTGCCGCAGGCCGCGTACTCGGCGTCGAAGGCCGGCGTCATCGGCCTGACCCGGGACCTCGCGCAGCAGTGGTCCGGCCGCAGGGAGATCCGGGTCAACGCGATCGCGCCCGGTTTCTTCGCCTCCGAGATGACCGAGCAGTACAAGCCCGGGTACCTGGAGAAGATGGCCGAGCGCATCCCGATGGGCCGCAAGGACGACCCCGAGGAGCTGACCGCGGCCGTGCTGTTCCTCGCCTCCGACGCCGGCGGCTACCTGACCGGGCAGACCGTCGCCGTCGACGGTGGGATCACCATCACCTGAGCGCGTTCCCGGCGCGCCGGGCGGGCCGCGCGGTCCTAGGCTCGCCGTGTGCCCGACATCACGACGCTGATCCTCGACGATCACGCCTGGTTCCGGCGGCAGTTCGCGGAGCTCGACGAGCTCCAGGCGCGCGCCGGGACCGACACGCGCGAGCTGACACGGCTCTGGGAGCCCCTGGCCGCCCGGCTCGACGTGCACGCGATCGCCGAGGAGAAGATCTTCTACCCGCAACTGCTGCAGCACGGCGAGGACCCCGAGGACGAGACCCTCGACGCGATCGGCGACCACAACGAGATCCGCGACGGGGTCGCGCGCGCCGAGCGCAACCCCGTCGGCTCGGCCGAGTGGTGGGCGGGCGTCTGGGACGCCCGCCGCGCCAACGACGAGCACATGGGCGAGGAGGAGAACGAGGGCCTCGCGAACTTCCGGCTGCACGCCACCACCGGCCTGCGCGAGTCGCTCGGCCGGCAGTTCGAGGAGTTCATGGGCGCCCACCCCACCCCCGCCGGGCTCGACAACTCCGACAAGGACCCCGAGGCCTACGTCGAGGAGATCGAGAACCGCATCGACCCGCCGGACCCGTCCACCACCGGGCTCGGCATCGGCGACCTGAAGGGACGGCAGCAGTGACGGTCCAGGACCACCTCCTCCGCGACAAGGCCCCGATCCCCGTCACCGCCTGGAAGGCCATCGACGACGAGGCCCGCGAGCGCCTCACCCCGCTGCTCGCCGGACGCCGGATCGCCGACTGGGGCGGGACGGCCGGCTGGGAGGCGTCGTCGGTGGCGCTCGGGCGCTCGACGCGGCTGTCCGGGCCGCCACCGGGGGTGAAGGCCACCGACGCGACGGCGCGGCTGCGCCGGGTCCAGCCGCTCGCCGAGGTGCGGGTGCCCTTCACGGTGTCCCGTGACGAGATCGACGACCTCGAGCGCGGCGCCCAGGACCCCGAGTTCGACGACCTCGCCCGAGCAGCCCGGGAGGCCTCCGAGATCGAGAACCGGGCGCTGTTCCACGGCTGGCCGGACGCCCTCATCGAGGGCATCGCCGCGTCGAGCCCGTACGACGCGCTGGGGCTCGGCGAGGAGACCGACCGGTACCCGGCCGTCGTCGCGCGGGCGGTGGACGTGCTGCGGCGGAACGGCATCGAGGGGCCGTTCGCGCTGGCCGTCGCACCGGAGGGCTTCACCCGGATCGCGGAGACCGCCGAGCACGGCGGCTACCCGCTGTTCGACCACCTGACCCGGATCCTGGGCGGGCAGATCCTGCGCGCGCCCGGCCTCGACGGCGCGCTCGTCGTGTCCCAGCGCGGCGGGGACTTCGTCCTCGACGTCGGCCAGGACGTCGCGATCGGCTACTCCGACCACGACGCCCGCGAGGTGCACCTCTACCTGGAGGAGTCCTTCACCTTCCGGGTCACCGAACCGGACGCGGCGATCGTCCTGCGCTGAGCGGCCGGGCCGAGCGGCAGGTGTGGGCCGGACGGCACGTCCGGCCGGCCCACACCGCGCCGGTGTCTCAGTCGAGCAGCACGGTCCGCAGGTCGAGGCGGCGCAGGACCCGGTCGGCGGCGTGCGGGTCCACCCCCGGCTCCCGGCGGGCCGCCAGCACCTCGGTCCGGGCCGCGGCCAGGGCCGAGGCCTGCGCGTCGGCGATCTGCCCGCGCACCGCCTTCATGGTGGCGAACTGCTTGCGCTCCTCGTCGGACGGCGTCTCCCCGGACAGCACCGCCTCCAGACGCTCGACCCGGTCGCGCATCCGCGCGCCGACCTCCTCCGGGAGGTCACGGACCTTCTGCTCGAACTCCATGGTCGCCATCGCGGCCCGCCGGGCCCGCAGGACGATCTCCCGTTCGGCGCGCTCCTCGGCCTCGGCCTCGTCGTCCACACCCAGCGCGCGGACCAGCAGCGGCAGCGTGAACCCGGGCACCAGCAGGGTCACCACCAGCACCGACACGGCGATGAGCACCAGCTCGGCGCGGTACGGGAACGGCTCGCCGGTGGCCAGCGTCGTCGGCAGGGACAGCGCGAGCGCCAGCGTCGCGAGTCCCCGCATCCCGCACCAGGCCAGCAGCACCGCCTCCCGGCCGGTGCGCGGCGCGGCGCTGACGTCGTCGGTGCGGCGCACGACCCGCCAGGCGGCGACCATCCAGACCGTCCGCACGACGACCACCACGAGACACACGAGCGCGGCGTGCCCGAGCATCCGTGGCAGCTCGTCCCCGGCGGCCGCGACGACCTGGCGCAGGTCCAGCCCGATCAGCCCGAACGCGATGCCGGTGACGAGCAGCTCCACGACGTTCCACAGCGACGACTGGGTGATCCGCTCGGCGGCCTCGTCGGCGTCCGCCCCGGCGCGCAACTGCAGGGCGAGCACGACGACGGCGATCACCCCGGACGCGTGGATCTCCTCGGCGGCCAGGTAGGTGGCGAACGGCAGCACCAGGGTCAGCGCGCTGCGGCCGGTGGAGTCGGTGAGACGGCCGAGCACGGTGCGGGCGAGCCAGGCGACCGCCAGCCCGAGGAGGACGGCGGCGACGGCTCCCGCGACGAACCGCGTGCCGAGCGCGAGCGGGCTGAGTTCGTCGCCGGAGACGGTCGCGAGCACCGCGGTCTGGAAGATGACCAGGGCGGTCGCGTCGTTGAACAGGCCCTCGCTCTGCAGCACGGAGATCATCCGGCGCGGGATCGGCGTCTGACCCGCGACGGCCTCCACCGCCACCGGGTCGGGCGGCGCCACCATCGCCCCGAGCGCGATCGCCGCGGTCACCGCGATCCCCGGGACCAGCACCCACACCGTCCCTGCGACCGCGGTGACGGTGACCAGGACCAGCGCGACGGCGAGCAGTGCGATCGTCCGCCAGCGAGCCCGGAACACCGCCCACGACGTCCGCTGCGCGGTCGCGAACAGCAGCGGCGGCAGGAACAGCGGCAGGATCAGCTCGGGATCCACGACGAACGCGTCGGGCAGACCCGGGACCAGCGCGACGGCGGCGCCGAGGACGACCATGAGGGCAGGCCAGGGCAGTCGCAGCCGCTCCCCCACCCCGACCAGGACGACCGCCGCCAGCATCAGGCCGACGACCACCAGCAGCATCTCCACCCGCACCACCCTGCCCGTTCCTCACCGCACCGCGGAGCGGCGCGCCGTGCCAGGATTCACCCGATCACATGCATCCGAGACGAGGAGGTCCACCCCGTGCCCCGCAACCCCTACGACGAGCTGCCCCCGGTCCAGTCGTTCACCCTGACCAGCACGGACGTGAACGACGGCGCTGCCCTCTCCACGCCCCAGCTGTCCGGCATCTTCGGTGCCGGCGGTGAGGACGTGTCGCCGCAGCTGTCCTGGTCCGGCGCCCCCGAGGGCACCCGCTCCTATGTGGTCACCTGTTTCGACCCGGACGCCCCGACCGGCGCCGGGTTCTGGCACTGGGCCGTCCTGGACATCCCGGCCTCGGTCACGGAGCTGCCGACCGGCGCGGGCGACGACACGGGTTCCGGCCTGCCGGACGGCGCCGTGCAACTCGCGAACGACGCGAGCCTGCGCCGCTTCCTCGGCGCGGCCCCGCCGCCCGGGCACGGACCGCACCGCTACTACTTCGTCGTCCACGCGGTCGACGTCCCGTCGCTGGAGGTGCCGGCCACCGCGACGCCGTCGTTCCTCGGGTTCAACCTGTTCGGCCACACCCTCGCCCGCGCGGTGCTGGTGGGTACGCACGCGAACCTGAGCTGAGTCGGTCGTGGACGTCGGCGACGCCGCGGACCGGCTCTACCGGGTCGCGCCCGAGGACTTCGTCGCCGTCCGCGACGATCTGGTCGCGCAGGCCCGGGCCGCCGGGGAGCGCGCCGCCGCGAAGGAGATCGCGGGGTTCAAGCGTCCGACGCGGGCGGCCTGGCTGACGAACCTGCTGGTCGCCGCCGTCCCGGACGAGGTGGCGGGTCTGCTGGAGCTGGCCGGTCCGCTGGCCGAGGCCCAGCGCTCCCTGGACGGTGCGGAGCTGCGCCGGGTCTCGGCGCAGCGGTCCCGGCTGGTCGGCGGGCTGGCCCGGCGGGCGGCCGGGCTCGGCCGCGACGCCGGGCAGCGGATCGACTCCGGGCTGGAGCGCGACGTCCGCGCGGTGCTGGAGGCGGCGCTGGCCGATCCGGAGCTGGCCGAGCAGGTCCGCGCCGGACGGCTGGTGCGCGCCGAGCGCCACAGCGGCTTCGGGACCTTCGGCTTCGAGACTGCCGACCCCGGAACCACCGGCTCCGCGCCGAGCGGCTCCGGGGCAGGCGGCACCGGGGCAGTCGGCACAGGAACGGGCAGCACCGCGGGCAGCACCGCCGATTCCCACGCCGCGCCCCGGGACCGGGCCGACGCACCGGACACGGCCGCCGGCCGCCGCTCCGGGCGTTCCGCGGAACGCCGCAGTGGACCGTCGCGGCACGCCCCGGCAGACCCGGGCGGCTCCGACGGCTCCGACGGCTCCGGCGGCTCGGGCGGCTCGAGCGGCTCGAGCGGCAGCGAGGACGGTCGGGAGCACCCCGGAGACCGTGCCGGGGCGGGGGCCGCGGCCGGCGCCACGGCGGAGACACCTGCGGGAGCCGATGCCGGTGCCGGCGCCCGTGCCGGCGGCGAGCTCGGCCGGAAGCGTCGCGAGATCGACGAGCGGGCGTCCGAGCAGCGTTCCGCGGAACGCCGGGAGCGCGACCGCGCCGCCGCCGAGGACCGGGAGCGCCGCCGGCGCGAGCAGGCACACGCCGAGGCCGAGGACCGGGTGGAGCGGGCCCGGCTCGCCGCCCACGACGCCTCCCGCGAACGCGACCACGCCCGCGAACGCGCCGACGCCGCCACGACCCGGCGCGACGACGCCCACCGCCGCGTCGACGAGCTGCGCGCGGACCTCGACCGGGCCCGCACCGATGTCACCGACGCCGAGCGCGCCCTGCGTTCCGCGGAACGCGACGCCGCCGACGCCGCACGCCGCTCCGGGCGTGCCGACGCCGAGGTCACGCACGCCGAGCGGGCGCTCGCGGACCTGGAGGACTGACGACTCGGACCGGAGTCCCCGACTCGGACCAGCCCACTCGGCCGGCCCCGCCGCCCCGCCGCTCTGCCGGTGCGCCGGTGCGCCGGTGTGCCGCTCCGACGTCACGCGACGTCACGCGCTGCGCCGGACCACGGTCAGCCCGCGGTGAACCCGTCCCGCAGCTCCCGCTTGCGCACCTTCCCGGTCGCCGTCCGCGGCAGCGGTTCGACGGTCCACCGCACGTGTGCGGGCACCGCGAACCCGCCGACCCGCTCCGCGACGGCCGAGCGCACCGCGTCGTCGTCGGGGGCCGTGCCGGGCGACACCCGGACGATCGCCGCGACCTCCTCGCCGAGCCGCGGGTGCGGCACGCCGACGACGGCCGCCTCGACGACGCCCGGCACCTCGTGGATCGCCGCCTCGACCTGCGCCGAGTAGATGTTCTCGCCGCCGCGGAGCACGACGTCCTTGAGCCGGTCGACGACGTACACCCAGCCGTCGGTGACGTGCCCCAGGTCGCCGGTGCGGAACCAGCCGTCGGTGAAGGCGGCCGCGTCGGCGTCCGGGTCGTTCCAGTAGCCGCGCACGATGTTCGGTCCGCGGAACCACAGCTCGCCGACCTCGCCGTCGGGAAGCGCGTCCCCCGCCGGCCCGGCGATCCGCAGGTCCGCCCCCGGCGCAGGCCTGCCCACGCTGTCCGGGCGGGCCGCGTAGTCGGAGCCGGTGTTCGCGCAGATCGCCGACGTCGTCTCGGTGAGGCCGTACCCGTTCGCCGTACCGGCACCGAGCTCGCGGCCGATCCGGGTCACCAGCTCCGGCGGTACCGGCGCACCGCCCATCCCGAACATCCGCAACGACGCCAGGTCGGCCGGGTCCGCGCCGTCGACGAGCTCGGCGGTGGTCGAGGGAACGCCGTTGGACCGGGTCAGCCGCTCTTCGCGGACGACCGACCGTGCCGCGACCGGGTCCCAGCGGTGCAGGGTGGCCAGCTTGGACCCGCCGAGCACCGCGCCGACCAGCCCGTTGATGCCCGCGATGTGGAACATCGGGTACATCAGCAGCGTGCCCTGCTGCCCGGGGGGCGGCTCTGCGCCGGTCAGGAGCGCGGTGGCCCGGGCCTGCAGCGCGACGTTGAGCAGGTTCGTCACGTGGTTGAGGTGCGTCCCCACGGCGCCCTTGGGACGGCCGGTGGTGCCCGAGGTGTAGAGGATCGTGGCGTCGTCACCGACGTCCGGGGCGGGCAGCCCGTCGAGCGTGCCGGGGCCGTCCGTGCGCAGGCCGAGCGCGTCCCAGTCGACGACGCCCGCAGCGGCCGCAGCCGGCACGTCCCCGCGGACGCGGATCACCGGGACCGCGCGTGGCGGCCCCTCGTCCGCGGACCACGCCGTCGTGAGTGCCGCGGCCCGCTCCGGATCCGCCACCACGACCCGTGCTCCCGAGTCGGCGACGGCCCACGCGAGCTCGGGCGCGCTCCACCACGCGTTCAGCGGAACGGTCACGAGGCCCGCGACCTGCGCGGCGAAGAACGCGACCGGCCACTCCGGGAGGTTGCGCATCGCGATCGCGACCCGGTCCCCGCGGCGCAGCCCGAGCCCGTCGATGAGATGCCGCGCCAGGTCCGCGACCAGCGACCGGTGCGCGCCGTAGGTGAGCCGTTCCCCGTGGTGCACGGTGAAGATCCGCTCCGGCCACGTGGCCGTCGTCTCCCACAGCTCGCGCAGCGTGTGCGGGCCGCGCCGGTACACCCGCACCGGGCGCCCACCGCCGGCACCGACGGTCTCCAGCTCGAACTCCCCGCCCGGTCCGGTCAGACCCGCGATCACCGGTCCCAGCCCGATCTCGTCGGCGTGCTCCGCCATCGGCGCACCTCCTCGCCCGTGAGTCTCGCCCGTCCGTCTCCCCCGTCGGCCTCGCCCGTCCTGCCGACCCGCCTCGCCCGTCCGTACTACCCGGTCCGCGCCGGGACCGAAAGTACTTGTCCCGTGCCAACGACCGTGGCCGGTTTCACCGGGACACCTCCCGTGGCCGACGCCTAGGCTGAACCGGTGATCGCACGGTGACGGCGCCCGGGCGCCTCCGGAGTTTCCCCTGGTGGCGATGGCTGCTGCTCGCCGCGCTCACCGTCGCCGCCACGGTCGCGCTCGACGCACTCGACGTCCCCTCACCGGCGCTGTTCGCCGGGTTGTTCGTGGCGACGGTCCTCGCCCTCGCCGGGCTCGGCCCCACGCGGGTCGCGCGACCGGCCACCGCCGGTTCCCAGGCGGTGATCGGCATCGTCATCGGGCTGCTGGCCCGCCCGGAGACGCTCGCGACCGTCGCGACGCAGTGGATCCCGGTGCTCGTCATCAGCCTGCTGACGCTGCTGGTCAGCATGGGTGCGGGCCTGCTGATGGGGTTGCAGCGCGGTGTGACCCCGCTGACCGGGATGCTCGCGCAGACCGCAGGCGGGGCATCCGGCCTGGTCGCCATCAGCCGCGAGCTCGGCGGTGACGAGCGCACCGTCGCCGTCATCCAGTACCTCCGCGTCGGGCTGGTGACCGCGACGATGCCCGTCGTCGCCGCGCTGGCCTACGGCGCACAGGTCGCGGAGCCCGCCGGGAGCCCGCCCGCCGGCCCTGCCGCACCCTGGTGGATCGGCCTCGGCGTGACCGTGGCCTGCATCGTGATCGGCGTCCCGCTCGGACGCGTCACCCGGGTGCCCGCCGGCTCGCTGCTGGGGCCGATGGTCGTCGCGCTGGTGATCAGCCTGGCCGGGTTCTCCTTCGACGCGTCCGTGCCCCTGCCGATCGTCGACGTGGCCTACGCCGTCATCGGCTGGCAGGCCGGGCTCCGGTTCACCCGCGCGGCGCTCGGGACGGTGGTCCGGGTGCTGCCGCTGGCCACCGCACTGATCCTCGCCGTCGTCGCGGTCTGCGCCGGTCTCGGGCTCCTGCTGTCGCACTTCACGGGGATGACCCCGCTCGAGGGCTACCTCGCGACCACGCCCGGGGGGATCTACGCGGTCCTGGCGACGGCGATCTCGTCCGGGGCCGACGTCACGACCGTCGTCGCGGTGCAGGTGCTACGGGTGATCCTGATGCTGATGGTCGCGCCGTGGATCGCCCGGTTCGTCGGCCGGCGGCTCGGCGCGGGCGCACGCACCTAACGGACGCGCTCGGTCCGCCCCGGCGGCGGTTCCGCGACGGTCCCGGGGTGCAGCGCCGCCGCGATCGCCTCGACCCCGTCGACCAGCCGGGGCCCTGCCCGCACCACGAGCCCCGCCGAGTCGATCGCGTGCACCGGCACCCCGGCCGGGAGGCGGTCGAGCACCGCACGGGCCTGGGCCACCGCGTCGTCCAGACCGAACCCGCAGGGGGCGACGAGCACCGCGTCGACGTCGCCGGGGAATGTCTCCCACCCGACGCCGACACTGCGCCCGCCCGGGTCCCCCGCCACCGGGACGCCGCCCGCGGCGGTGACCAGGTCGGGCACCCAGTGCCCGGGCAGGAACGGCGGGTCGGTCCACTCCAGCACCAGCACGCGCGGCGCGGGACGGTCCGTCACCGCCACCGCGACGGCGTCCAACCGGTCGGTCAGCACCCCCACCAGCTCCGCGGCCACCGCCGGTACCCCGGCCGCCGCGCCGACGTCGGCGATCATCGCGAGGACATCGGTGAGCCGGTGCGGGTTCAGCGACAGCACCTCCGCACGGGTGCCGAGCGCGGCCTGCGCCTCGGCGACGGTGGCGCCGGGCAGCGCGCAGACCGCGCACAGGTCCTGGGTCGGGATCAGCGTCGGATCCGCGGCGGCGAGCGTCGCGCCGTCGACCTCGTACATCGGGAGTCCGGCCGCGGCGCGGGACCGGACGACGGCGTCGATCTCACCCGGCGTCGCGCCGTGCGGGAGCGCGGTGTCGACGACGACCGGGACCCGGTCGCGGACACCGGGCGGGTCGTCGCACTCGAAGGTGACACCGACCAGACGATCGGCCAGCCCGAGCCGGCCTGCGATCTCGGTGCCCGCGGGCAGCAACGACGCGATCCGCACGAGGACGAGCGTAGGTGCTGCGACCACACCCGCCCATGCGGCAGTGTGTGCAGTCCGAACGATACGGACGGAAGGACGACGCATGTCCGTGCACGAGCGCGCCGGGACGCCGGCCCGCCCCGAGGACCTCATCGACGTGGACGCGCTGCTCGCCGCGTACCGGGAGACCCACCCCGACCCGAAGGTCGACGTCCAGCGGGTCGCGTTCGGCACCTCGGGGCACCGGGGCTCGGCATTCACCGCCACGTTCAACGACGACCACATCGCCGCGACCAGCCAGGCGATCGTCGAGTACCGGGCGGGGCAGGGCATCGACGGCCCGCTGTTCCTCGGCCGGGACTCGCACGCGCTGTCCGAGCCGGCGTGGCTCACCGCCGCCGAGGTCTTCGCCGCGAACGGGGTCGAGCTGGTGATCGATTCGCGGGACGGTCTGACCCCGACACCCGCGATCTCGCACGCGATCCTCGTGACCAATGCCGGCCGGTCGCAGCACCTCGCCGACGGCGTCGTCGTCACCCCGTCGCACAATCCGCCCGCCGACGGCGGTTTCAAGTACAACCCGCCGGACGGGGGTCCGGCCGGCACCGAGGCGACGTCCTGGATCGCGAACCGGGCGAACGAGCTCCTCGAGGCCGGGCTCTCCGGGGTCCGGCGGACGGCATCGTTCGAGGCCGGGCGCTACGACTACCTCGGCGAGTACGTCGCCCAGCTCGACCAGGTCCTCGACATGGACGCGATCCGCGACGCCGGCGTCACCATCGGCGCCGACCCGCTCGGCGGGGCCTCGGTCGACTACTGGGGTGTCATCGCCGAGCGCTACGGCCTCGACCTGACCGTCGTGAACCCGGCGGTCGATCCGGCGTTCGGGTTCATGACCCTCGACTGGGACGGCAAGATCCGGATGGACTGCTCGTCGCCGTACGCGATGGCGTCGCTGCGCAGTCGGATGGAGGCCGACCCGGCGCCGTTCCGGATCGCGACGGGAAACGACGCCGACGCCGACCGGCACGGCATCGTCACCGCCGACGGCGGGCTGATGAACCCGAACCACTACCTGGCCGTCGCGATCGGCTACCTGTTCGCGCACCGCCCCGGCTGGCCGGCCACCGCCGGGATCGGCAAGACCGCGGTCAGCTCGTCCATGATCGACCGGGTGGCCGCCGACCTGGGCCGGACGCTGGTCGAGGTGCCGGTCGGTTTCAAGTGGTTCGTTCCCGGCCTGCGGTCCGGGGAGATCGGGTTCGGGGGTGAGGAGAGCGCCGGGGCCTCGTTCCTGCGCCGCGACGGTTCGCCGTGGAGCACCGACAAGGACGGCCTCCTGCTCGCCCTGCTCGCCTCCGAGATCACCGCGGTGACCGGGCGCACGCCCAGTGAGCACTACCGGGACCTGACCGGCCGGTTCGGGGAGCCGGCGTACGCCCGCACCGACGTCGCGTGCTCCCGCGAGGACAAGGCCGCGCTGTCGAAGCTCGACGCGTCCGCGGTCACCGCGACCGAGCTCGCCGGCGACCCGATCACCGCGAAGCTGACGCGCGCCCCCGGCAACGACGCCCCGATCGGCGGCCTGAAGGTCGTCACCGAGGCGGGCTGGTTCGCGGCCCGGCCCTCCGGGACCGAGGACGTCTACAAGATCTACGCCGAGAGCTTCCGCGGCGCGGACCACCTCGCGGCCGTGCAGTCCGAGGCCCGCGAGGTCGTCGCCGCCGCACTCGGTTCCTGAGCCCTGAGAGAGGATCACCTTCGTGAGCAAGAAGCACGAACTCGGTTTCGGGATCGACATCGGCGGGTCCGGCATCAAGGGCGCACCGGTCGACCTGCACAAGGGGAAGCTGGCCGACGACCGGGTCAGGATCCCGACCCCGCAGCCGTCGACACCGGAGGCGGTCGCCGAGACGGTCAGGCAGATCCTCGACGAGTTCGACTGGAAGGGGCCGTTCGGCTGCACCTTTCCCGCCGTCGTCCAGCACGGGGTGACCCGCACGGCGGCCAACGTGGATCCGTCGTGGATCGACTGCGACGCCGCCGCGGTGCTGCGCAAGGTCACCGGACGGGACGCACTGCTGGTCAACGACGCGGACGCGGCCGGCGTCGCCGAGGTCGAGTTCGGCGCGGCGGGTGCGAAGTCCGGCGTCGTACTCCTGGCGACCCTCGGCACCGGGATCGGGACCGCGCTCATCGCGGACGGGCATCTCGTCCCGAACACCGAGTTCGGGCACCTCGAGATCGACGGGTTCGACGCCGAGAGCCGTGCCGCCGACTCCGCCCGCGAACGCGAGGACCTCGACTGGGAGCAGTGGGGCGAGCGCCTGACGCGGTACTTCACACACGTGGAGAACCTCGTCTGGCCGGACCTGATCGTCGTCGGCGGCGGCGTCAGCAAGCGGTTCGACAGGTGGTCCCCGTACGTCCGGACGCGGACCACGATCGTCCCGGCGACGCTCCTGAACGAGGCCGGCATCATCGGCGCCGCGCTGCTGGCGCACGGCTGAAGGACGGTCCCGCGGAGCCCGGTGTCGTCGCTCAGGCGGCCGTCGCTGCGGTCCGCGGGGGCAGCAGGGCGTCGAGGATCGGGCCGGGATCGACCGCGTCGCCGTACCAGTCCGGGGTGAGGGAGACGCGGTCGATCTGCAGGTCGGCCCTGGTGTTGATCTCGACGATCGCGGCCGCGGCTCCGCTCAGCGGCGGACCGAGGGGGCTGACCGGGGTACCGTCCGGGCGGCGGAAGTCCCAGGCGTCCGCGCGGTAGCGGATCCGGTAACCGGCGTCGTGCACGAGCCGATGGTGGTAGCTGCAGAGCAGTACGAGATTGTCGATGTCCGTCGCTCCCCCGCTCAGCCACGACCGCACATGATGGGCATGCAGATGACGGGTGTGGTCGCAGCCGGGGAAGCGGCAGCCACCACCATCTGCGGCGTCGCGTGCGGTGAGTGCAGCGATCTGGGCCGGTGACGCCAGGCGACGGGATCTCCCCAGGTAGAGCCGGTTCGTCGCCCGGTCACCGAGCAGGACCTGGACACGGGCGTCGCAGGCGAGGCGCTCCGCGGTCGTCGTGGGGATCTCGGGTCCGCCCGCCAGCCGTGCGCTGCCGGAGCCGACGTCCATGTGGACGACGACCTGGGCACTCCCGCGCGTGACCACCGGCCCGGTCGCACCGGGGCTGTCCCCGTGCCGGACGAGTTCGAGCAGCGCGTCCGCGCGACGCGCCGCCGTCCGGTCCACCGTCGAGCCGGGTTCCTGCTCCCGGCCCTGGTCCAGGAGATCCGCCGAACGCCCGGCCGGGGACGTCCCGGCCGGAGCGGGCGGCGGGACCAGCGCCTCGATCGCGGCGATCAGCGCCGCGCCGTCCTCGGGAGTGAAGCGGCCACGCAGGACGAGCGAGCCGTCGACGTCGTGGTGCCAGCTCAGCGAACGACGCGCCGCGGTGTCGACCGGTGGGGTGGTCCGGCGTCGCACCGCACGCACCACCGTCTCGACGTGACTCGCGGTCGACGACATGGCCAGCTCGAGCATCACCCGCTCGGCCGTCTCGGCATCGGCCACCGTGGGTTCCGGCCGCGGCGACGGCACGGATTCGGCACTGCCGGACCTGCATTCGCCCGCCCCGTCGTCGACAGTCTCACGCTGGGTCGTTGTGGCGCTGCGGGGCGATGCGCCGTCACCGATGGCTGTGCTCTCGACGGGCACTGTGCTCTCGACGGGCACCGTGCTCTCGACGGGCACCGTGCTCTCGACGGGCTCTGTGCTCTCGCCGCGCTCCGTCTCCTCACCGATCACCGCTGTCCCCACGGTGATCGCTCCGCCACCGGGCTGCGCGTCCACACCGGGCTGCGCCTCCCCGCCGGCCGCCACCCCTACCGCCGCGGCAGCGCGGGTGAGGGCTGCGCCGTCCGCGCCGGTCACCCGGGTGATCGCGCGAACCTTCGAGTACGACAGGCGCCCCGCGGCGAACTCGGCCGTGACCAGCGGCAGGTTCTCCAGAGCACGGGCGACGCGCAGGTGCTCGGTCGCGGTCCGCAGGCTCATCCCCGCACGCCAGGTCAGCCAGTGGGCACACGAGCGGATGCCGACGCCGCACCATCCGCCGCGCCGGTCGAACTCGGCGAGCAGCTGCAGGAAACGGCACTCCGCCGCGGCGATGTGGCCCGCGAGCCCCAGCAGCTCGGACTCCAGGACGGGCAGGCTCAACCCGGGGAACGCATCGGACGAGGGCGTGGTGAGAGACATGCGAACACTCCCAGCGGTATCGCACTGATGTTCGAACGAGTGTCGCAGCGGGGCCCGACAGTCTCGCCCCGGTCCGTGAGATCGCGTTCCGCGGAACGCACCGCGCGGAACCCGCATGGTGGGCAGCGCACTCGCAGAGACGTGCGCGACGGACCGTGCGGAACCCCTCGACCGGCCCTCGCGCACCCGGACACGTGGACGCGATTCGGCGAGGAGCGACGAGGCGGGTGGCGCCTCGGGACCGCGTTCCGCGGAACGCGGATCCCCCGCCGGACGGCGTCGGCGACGGGGTCGAGCGACCCGACGGCGACGTGCGCGTCGCACCGCCGACGATGCCGTGCGGGCCCGTCAGCTCCGGTGGCCGCCGACCGAGGGGAAGCGCCCGATCGGACCGTGCCGCACGATAGTTTGCTGTGCTCACGACTTTGCGCGCACACTGCAGGGACTGCACACGTGCAGCCCCCGCACGAAGGAGAGGTGACGCGATGATCGGCACGACCGTCGCGGAGCAGGAGCAGCGTTGCTCGGGTCTGCGGGAACGCAAGAAGCTGCGCCTCCGCCACGCGCTGCGCGTGGCCGCGCTCGAGCGAGCCCGCAGCCAGGGGCCGGAGCACTTCACCGTGGAGGAGGTCTGCGCCGACGTCGACGTCGCCCCGCGGACGTTCTTCAACCACTTCCCGTCGAAGGACGCCGCGCTGTTCGACTGGGACGAGGTGTCGTTGGCCGAGCTGGCGGCCGAGGTCCGGACCCGGCCGGAGCCGTCCGCATTGGCCGCCGCGACCGCCGTCCTCGGTGATCTCGCCGGCACACTGACGACCAGCCCGGTCTGGCACGACCAGCTCGAGCTGCTGCGCACCCACCCCGAGCTGAACGGCCGGATGGCCCGGGTCGGCCGGACCGTCGAGGAGACCGTCGCCGGAGCACTGGCCGAGCGGGACGGCATGCCGGAGCCCGAGCTGTCGCACCGGATCGCCGCGGCGACGGCGATGGCCGTCCTGCAGGTCACCGTCGCGACGTGGTTGTCCGAGCAGGACGCCCCGGACGCGCGCGCGGTCCACACCCGGGTCCTCGACGCGGCACGCCGGGCGGTCGCGACACTGGATCGCGACCGGACCGCACCGGCGTCCTGAGCCGGCGGGCGCTCAGGACGCGGGCGACCCGTAGGTCATCCTGACCACGCCGTTCTCGTAGGCCTCGGTCTCCACCAGCCGCAGCGGGATCCGCTGCCCCGCGGCGAACAGCCGCTCGCCCGCACCCAGCGCGACCGGGTAGACGAACAGGTTCAGCGTGTCGACCAGCCCGTCGGCGAGCATCGCCCGCACCAGGGTGGCGCTGCCGCTGACGTAGATGCCGCCGTCGACGGAGTCCTTCAGCGCCTGGATGCGCGTCGGGTCGTACGGGCCGAGCACGGTCGAGTTCTCCCACTCCAGCGGATCGGCCAGTGTGGACGTCACGACGTGCTTCGGCGACCCGTTGAAGAACGCCGCGCCGGACTCCTCGTCGTGCCCGCGCGCCGACCACGCCGGGTAGAACGCCTCGTAGGTGGTGCGCCCCAGCAGGATCGCCTGGTCGCAGAGCTTCCCGATGGCGGCACCCATCCCGTCGGTGAAGCCGTACTCGGCCGTCCACGACGGATCCTCGATCACGCCGTCGAGACTGATGAACTCGTGCACGTCGATGGTTCCCATGGTGTCTCCCCGGATCGGGCGGATGCGTCAGTACCTGGGACCGGAGACGTGCCGGATTCTCATCGGTTCATCCGATGTCGGCGACGGTCGCGGCCGCCCCGCGCTCGTAGAGCGACTCCAGCGCCCTGCGGAACGCCTCGGCGAAGCGCTCGTCGTCGGCCAGGTCGCCGAAGACAGGCCGGTACCGCAGGAAGGTCAGCGGCTCGGAGCGCTCCCGCAGCGCGAGCGGGGTCAGCTCGTCGGCGAGCCGGTCCTGCTGCTCGATCGCCTCGCCCTGCTCGTCGGCACCCTCGGCGTACCGGCACCACCCCGCGACGACGGCGGCCGCCCGGTCCACCGGTCCCCCGGCCGCGAGCTGCTCCCGCACGACCGGCAGCAGGAAGATCGAGATCCGGTCGGAGCTTCCGTAGTTGATCCGCTTCAGGGTGTCGGCGACGCCCGGGTTCGCGAACCGCGACAGGAGCGTGTCCTTGTACTCGTCGAGGTCGATGCCGGGGACCGGCCGCAGGGTCGGCGTGGCCTCGGCGTCCATGTAGCCGCGCAGGAACGTCGCGAACGTCGGGTCCTGGGCGACCTCGTGCACGTAGCGGTGCCCCGCGAGATAGCCGAGGTAGCCCAGCGCCTGGTGGGTGGCGTTGAGCAGCCGCAGCTTCATGAACTCGTACGGCACGACGTCGTCGACGACCTGCACGCCGACCCGCTCGAACTCCGGGCGGCCCGCGGCGAAGTCGTCCTCCAGCACCCACTGGGTGAACGGCTCGCAGACCACCGGCCAGCCGTCGCGCAGGCCGAACCGCTCCTCGAGGGCGGCGCGGTCGGAGTCCGCGGTGGCGGGGGTGATCCGGTCGACCATCGAGTTCGGGAAGGTGACCTGCTCGGCCACCCAGACGCCCAGTTCGGCGTCGCGCAGCTGGGCGACGCCGGTGAACACCCGCCGGGCGGTGTCGCCGTTGCCCTGCATGTTGTCGCAGCTCATGATCGTGAGCGGGCCGGTGCCGCGCTCGCGCCGGCGGGCCAGCGCCTCGACGACGAGGCCGAACGCGCCGCTCGGCGCACGCCCCGCGGCCATCGACTCCAGGTCGTCCCGGACACCGGGGAAGTCCGGGTCGAACTCACCGGTCTTCTGGTCGATCGCGTAGCCGCCCTCGGTGATCGTCAGCGAGACGATCCGCGTGTCCGGGTGGGCGATCCGCTCGATCACCGCCTCCGGGTCGTCCGGGGCGAACAGGTAGTCCACCAGCGACCCGACGACGCGCGGCGACAGCGATCCGTCGGGCTCCTTGCGGACGAGGGTGTACAGCCCGTCCTGGGCTGCCATGACGTCGCGCATGCGTTCGTCGAACGACAGGACGCCGACCCCGCAGATCCCCCACTCGCGGGCCTCCCCGGCGGTGAGCAGCGAGTCCACGTACATCGCGAGATGCGCCCGGTGGAACCCGCCGACCCCGATGTGGACGATGCCGGTGCGCACCCCCGCCCGGTCGTAGCCCGGGACGTCCACCCCCTCCACGCCCTCGGTCCAGATCGCGGTCTCGTCCAGCGAGCGCATGGTTGCTTCTCCCCCGGTCGGCTACGTCGGCAGTGGCGACCCTACCGTTCACCGCGCGACCGTGCGGACCGGTAGCGCAATCTGAGCGGCGCACCGGTCGGACATCGCAAACACGCTCTGAGCTGCACGTATGCGAATCGTTATTTGCGGCTTTCGCAAGCCCGGCCTACGGTTCCGGATCGTGCACCCCTCACGTCCGTCCGCCCGCAGCGGCTCCACCCCCGGAGACCCCGCACCGGTGGACGCGACGCAGGGGGACGCGGTGGTCGCCTCCCGGGTGCGTGAGCTGCTCGAACGGGACGGCTGGACACAGCGGCGGTTCGCCGCGGCGATCGGGCTGGACGAGACGAAGCTGTCCAAGTCGCTCGCCGGGCGCCGCCGGTTCGCCGCCGGGGAGCTCGTCGCGATCGCCGACGTCACCGGGGAGACCGTCAACCGGCTCCTGCACGGCCGGGACGACGCACGCACCCACACGGCCGTCCCGGGCGGTGCGGCCGCGACCACCAGCGCCGCGTCCACCGGCGGCCCCACGACCCGGGGCTCCCGGGAGACCCGCCGCCGGATCCTGGACGCCGCGTGGCGGCTCATCGCCGACCGCGGCTACCACCGGGTGCGGACGGCCGACGTCGCGCACGCGTGCGGCACGAGCCCGGCGGCGATCCACTACCACTTCCCCACCCGCTCCGAGCTGCTCGACGAGGCGTTGCGGCACAACGTGAAGCTCGCCTTCGACCGGCAGGTCGCCGCGCTCGGCGAGATCACCGACCCGCACCGGCGGCTGCTGCGCCTGATCGACCTGCAGCTCCCCGAGGGCGAGCTCCTGCGCCGCGAGTGGTCCATCTGGATCCAGGTCTGGGCCGAGTCGGCGATCGACCCGGACCGGCGCGAGCTCTACTGGGACTCCTACGACCGCTGGTACCGCAGCGTCGCCATGACGCTCGCCGACGGCGCCGCGACCGGCGTCTTCGTGCCCGGCGCCGACGGTCTCGCGCGCCAGCTCACCGCGCTCGTCGACGGCCTGGGCATCCAGGTCCTCGCCGGCACCCCCGGCACCGGGCCGGACGGTATGCGCGCGGTGCTGCACGACTACATCGACCGGGCCGTGCTCGCGGCGCCGGGACGACCCGCACCACCCCCACGCGACTCCACACAGGACGAGCCACACAGGACGGAGAACGGATGAACCGTGACGTCATCGTCACCTGCGCGGTGACCGGGGCCGGAGACACGGTGGGCCGCAGCCCGCACGTGCCCGTCACCCCGGCCGCGATCGCCGCCGACGCGATCGCCGCCGCCCGCGCCGGCGCCGCCGTCGTGCACATCCACGTGCGCGACCCCGAGACGGGCGACCCGTCGCGGGCGGTGGAGCTCTACCGCGACACCGTCACCCGGATCCGCGACTCGGGCGTCGACGTCGTGCTGAACCTGACCGCCGGCATGGGCGGCGACCTCGTGATCGACGCCGAGGACCCGCTCAAGCCGGTCGACGGCACCGACCTGGTCAACGCCCTCGAGCGGCTCCCGCACGTCGAGGAGCTCCTCCCCGACATCTGCACGCTCGACTGCGGCTCGCTGAACTTCGGCGAGGGCAACCAGCTCTACATCTCGACGCCGGACATGCTGCGCACCGGCGCGAAGCGGGTGCAGGAGCTCGGGGTGAAGCCGGAGCTCGAGATCTTCGACACCGGGCAGCTGTGGTTCGCCACCACCCTGGTCGAGGAGGGCCTGATCGACGCCCCGCCGCTGTTCCAGCTGTGCATGGGCATCCCCTACGGCGCTCCCGCCGACCCCGGCGTCCTGGCCGCGGAGGTGAACATGCTCCCCGAGGGGGCGAACTTCGCGTCGTTCGCGATCGGCCGCAACCAGCTGCCGTGGGTGGCGCAGTCGATCCTGGCCGGTGGCCACGCCCGGGTCGGGCTCGAGGACAACCTCTACCTGTCCCGCGGGGTCAAGGCGACGAACGAGCAGCTCACCGAGCGGGCCGTGCAGATCGTGCAGGACCTCGGCGCGACGGTGGCGACACCGGACCGCGCCCGCGAGATCCTGGGTCTGAAGGAGCGCGCCGGTGCCTGAGCAGCGTCCTGTCACGCGTCCCGTCACGGAGATCCGGACCGTCGCCTGCATCGGCGCCGGTGTCATCGGGGGCGGCTGGGCCGCCTACTTCCTGTCCCGCGGGCTGACGGTGCGGGCCTGGGACCCGGCGCCGGACGCCGGCGACAAGCTCCGCCGCCTGATCGACGCCGCGTGGCCCGCGCTCACCGAGCTGGGCCTCGCCGAGGGTGCCGACCCGTACGCGATCGAGCTGTTCGACACCGCGGCCGAGGCCGTGACCGGTGCGGACTTCGTGCAGGAGAGCGCGCCGGAGGACCTGGCGCTCAAGCGCTCGCTGCTGGCCGAGCTGGCCGCGGCAGCGGGGCCGGGCGTCATCGTCGCGTCGTCGACGTCGGGTTTCCCGATGTCCGACATGGCCGTCGACGCCGCCGACCCCGGTGCGCTCGTCGTCGGGCACCCGTTCAACCCGCCGTACCTGATCCCGCTGGTCGAGGTCGTCGGCGGGGAGAAGAGCGAGGCCTGGGCGTCCTCCGCCGCGGCGGAGTTCTACCGGCACATCGGCAAGTCCGTGATCGAGATGGAACGGGAGCTGCCCGGGTTCATCGCGAACCGGCTGCAGGAGGCCATCTGGCGCGAGGCGCTGCACATGGTCGCCGAGGGCGAGGCCACCCCGGAGGAGATCGACCGCTCGATCACCGACGGACCGGGGCTGCGCTGGCCGGTGCACGGGCCCTGCCTGACCTTCCACCTGGCCGGCGGCGAGGGCGGCATGGCACACATGCTCGACCACTTCGGACCGTCGCTGAAGGCGCCGTGGACCCGGCTCGACGCCCCCGAGCTGACCACCGCGCTGCGGGACGACATGGTCGCCGGGGCCGAGGTCAGCGCCGGCGGCCGCCCGATGGCCGAGCTCGTCGCCGAGCGGGACCGGGCGGTGATCGCCGTCCGGCGGGCCGTCGATACGGCCCGGGCAGCAGGCACGGCGGGAAGGGCGGGCTCGCCGTCCGGGGAGCCGGGCCGACCGTGACCGAACTGGTGCACACCGACGTGGTCCGTCCGGAGTGGATCGACTACAACGGACATCTCTCCGAGCCGTACTACGTCCTGGTGTTCGGGGACGCGACGACGGCGCTGATGGACCGCACCGGGATGGACGAGGCCTACCGGGCGGCGAGCGGCTGCTCGCTGTACACGGTGGAGGCGCACGTGCGGTACCTGAGCGAGGTCGGCCCCGACGCCGCCCTCCAGGTGCGCACGCGCGTGCTCGGACGCGACGCCAAGCGGCTGCGGCTCTGGCACGAGCTGCACGTCGACGGCCGGCTCGCGGCCACCGAGGAGCTCATGTGCCTGCACGTGGGCGCCGACGGCACGCAGCCGTTCCCGGACGACGTCGCCGTCGCCCTCGACGGGCTCACCGGCGGCGACGTGACCGAACCGGAGCACGCCGGACGGTCGATCGCGCCGGTCGGCACCGGCGGAACGGCGGTGAACCGGCCCCCGACCTGAGCCCGCGACCGCGGCCCCGGGTCCTCCCCGGGGCCCAGCCCCGAGGAGACAGTTTCATGATCAGCCCGACAGCGGCGCCGTTCACCCGGCGCCGCCTGCTCGGCGGAGCGGCCGGTCTGGCCGCAGCGGCGTTCCTCGCCGGCTGCGGCGGGCCGGCCGCGGCCCGGGACGCCGGACCGCCCCGCCGCGGCGGCGTGCTGCGGGTCGGTGTGACCGGAGGCGGCGCCTCCGACACCCTGGACCCGCACAGCCCCGCGACGAACCCGGACATCGCCCGCACCCTCAGCCTGTACGAGCCGCTCCTGCACTGGGACGACGCCTACACGCTGCAGCCCGCCGTCGCCGAGGCGGTGCGCCCCGACCCCGGGGCCCGCACCTGGACCGCGACGATCCGATCCGGCATCACCTTCCACGACGGGCGCCCGGTCACCCCGGACGACGTCGTCGCCACCTTCCGGCGGATCACCGACCCGGACGACCCCAAGTCCGGCGCGTCGCAGCTCGGCATCCTCGACGACGTCGTCGTGGCCGGTGACCGGCAGGTCCGGTTCGTACTGAGCGAGCCGTCCCCCGTGTTCGACCAGTACCTGGCCGAGTACTCCTGCGGGATCGTGCCCACCGACTTCGACGTCGAGCGCCCGGTCGGCACCGGCGCGTTCCGGTTCGAGTCGTTCGCCGCCGGGCAGCAGAGCGCGTTCGTCCGCTACGACGGGTACTGGCGACCCGACCAGCCCTGGGTCGACCGGCTCGAGCTGATCAACTTCTCCGAGGACGACGCCCGGATCAACGCGTTGCTCTCCGGCCAGGTCGACGCGATCGACCAGGTCCCGCTGTCGCTCACCGAGGTGGTCGGGGCGTACGAGTCCGTCCGGCTGCTGACCTCGGAGACCGGGGGCTGGCTGCCCTTCACGATGCGGGTCGACGTCGCCCCGTTCGACGACGTCCGGGTCCGGCAGGCGCTGCGCCTGATCGCCGGCCGCGACGAGATGGTCAACCAGGTCCTCTCCGGCCTCGGCACCCACGCGTCCGACCTGTACGCCCGGTTCGACCCCGAGTACCTGGACCCGCGGCGCGAGCAGGACATCGAGCGGGCCCGTGACCTGCTCTCCGCGGCCGGGAAGCCGAACCTGTCGCTGGAGCTGGTGACCTCGCCGATCCAGGCGGGCGCCGTCGAGGCGGCCCAGGTGTACGCCACCCAGGCCCGCGCCGCCGGCGTCGAGATCGGGTTGCGCCGGGTGGACACCTCCACCTTCTTCTCCGACCAGTACCTGCAGTGGGAGTTCGCGCAGAGCTTCTGGAACACCCGCAACTACATCCCGCAGGCCTCGCAGTCGTCGATGCCCGACGCGCCGTTCAACGAGACGCACTGGGACGACGCCGAGTACCAGGGCGTCATCCGGCGGGCCCGGTCCGAGGTGGACACGACCCTGCGTGCGCAGCTCGTGCGCCGCGCCCAGCAGATCGAGTTCGACCGCGGCGGCTACCTCATCTGGGGCTACCCGGACCGCGTCGACGCGCACCAGGCCTACGTCGGCGGGCTCGTCCCGAACCGCACCGGGCTGTCGCTGTCCGGGTACGAGTTCCGGAAGGCGTGGGTGAACGCATGAACGTCCTGACGAAGATGATCCTCCGCCGGCTGCTCGTGAGCGTGCTGGTGCTGTTCGTCGTCTCGGTACTGATCTTCGGTGCGACCCTGCTGCTGCCCGGTGACCCGGCGCGGGCCATCCTCGGCCAGCAGGCCACCCCGGAGCGGATCGCCGCGCTCACCGAGCAGCTCGGCCTCGATCGTCCGGCCTGGGAGCGCTACTTCTCCTGGCTCGGCGGGATCCTCACCGGTGACCTCGGCTTCTCCGCGGCCACCCAGGGCCCGGTCGGCGAGCTGCTCGGAGGCCGGATCGCGGCGTCCGCGCTGCTCCTGGTGGTCACCGCGGTGATCTCCACCCCGATCGCGCTCGCGCTCGGCGCGTGGGCGGCCGTGCGGCGCGGCACCCGGACCGACTCCGGGGTGTCGGGGTTCAGCCTGGTGCTGGCCGCGCTGCCCGAGTTCGTCATCGGTGTGCTGCTCGTGGTCGTGTTCGCGACGTCGGTGTTCCGGATCCTGCCCTCGGTCACCATCGCCCGGCCCGGCGAACCGGTGTGGGCCCGGCCCGAGCAGCTGGTGCTGCCGGTGCTGACGCTCGCGCTCGTCGTCGTGCCGTACGTGGTGCGGATGACCCGGGCGACGCTGTCGGAGACGCTCGACGCCGGGTTCGTCGAGATGGCCCGGCTCAAGGGCCTGCCCGAACGCACCGTGCTGGTGCGGCACGCGGTCCCGCACACGATCGGCCCGGTGGCCCAGGTGATCGCGATGCAGCTGGCCTGGCTGGCCGGTGGCGTGGTCGTCGTCGAGTTCCTGTTCCGCTACCCCGGGATCGGCGAGGCGCTCATCGACGCCGTCGCCAACCGCGACGTCCAGGTGGTCCAGGCGATCACCCTGATCATCGCCGCGTTCTACGTGCTGGTGAACCTCGCCGCGGACGTCGCCGGGATCCTCGCCGACCCGCGGATCCGGACCGCCTCCGGAGGTGTCTCGTGAGTGCTCCCGCTGTTCCTGCAGGACTGCTGCGGCGGACCTTCCGCCGCCGCCAGGCCCGGATCGGGGCCGTGCTGACCCTGGTCGTCGTCGTGATCGCGCTGCTCGGGCCGGTGCTCGGCCCGCTCCTGACCGGGTACGGCGTCGACGACTTCGCCGGGCGTCCGTTCCGGCCCGACGGTCTCGCCGGGACCGACGATCTCGGCCGCGACGTGTTCGTCCGGTTCCTCGCGGGCGGCGGTCCGGTGCTGCTCTACGCGCTGGCCGCGACCGCGATCGGCATCGTCGGCGGCGCCGTGCTGGGGATGCTCGCCGGGTACTCCGGCGGGCGGCTCGACTCGCTGATCATGCGTGGCGGCGACGTGCTGCTGTCGTTCCCGCAGCTGGTGCTGGCACTGCTGGCGGTCGCCGTGCTGGGGTCGTCGGGCTGGCTGCTCGTGCTGGTCATCGGCATCACGCACATCCCGCGCGTCGCCCGTGTCGCGCGGCAGGCGACGCTCGCGGTCGCCGGCCAGGACTACGTGCTGGCCGCGCGGATGTACGGCGTCCCGCGGCGGCGGATCCTCGCCACCGAGGTGCTGCCCAACATCACCGGCCCGCTGATGGTCGAGCTGGGCCTGCGGCTGACCTACTCGATCGGCTACGTGGCGTCGCTGTCGTTCCTCGGCCTCGGGGTGCAGCCGCCGGCCGCCGACTGGGGCCTGCAGATCAACGAGAACCGGATCGCGCTGATCGTCGCGCCGTGGGGCGTGCTGCTGCCGGTGCTCGCGATCGCGATCCTCACCGTCGGCACGAACATGATCACCGACGCGCTCGCCAAGGAGTCCGCGGACACGACCGGGGAGGCCGGAGCATGACCGGTACGGCCAGTTTCACGATCGAGTGCACCGGCCTGCGGGTCGCCACCACCGGCGGCCGCGAGGTGCTGCACGGGGTGGACTTCGCCGTCGCCCCGGGCGAGATCCTCGCCCTGGTCGGCGAGTCCGGGTCCGGGAAGACGACGGCCGCGCTCGCCGCGCTCGGCCACTTCCGGGACGGGCTCGCCTGCACCGGTGGGAGCATCGCGTTCCACGGCCACTCGGAGACCCACGACGACCTGCTCGCCGCGGACCCGGTGACGATGCGCGGTGTCCGCGGGCGGCTGGTGACCTACGTCCCGCAGGACCCGGCGCTGTCGCTGAACCCGCTGCTGCGGATCGGCACCCAGGTCGCGGAGGTGCTCCAGGCCCACGGTTTCGACGGCGACGTGGCCGCCCGGGTGCGGGAGGTGCTGTCCGACGTCGGCCTCCCGACCGACGACACGTTCCTGCGCCGCTACCCGCACCAGCTCTCGGGCGGGCAGCAGCAGCGGGTCGGGATCGCGGCGGCGTTCGCGAACCGGCCCGACGTCGTCGTGCTCGACGAGCCGACGACCGGCCTGGACGTCACCACCCAGGACCTGGTCCTCGACACCGTGCGCGATCTCGTGACGCGCTCGGGGACCGCCGCGCTCTACATCACGCACGACCTCGCCGTCGTCGCCGGGCTGGCGGACCGGGTGACGGTCATGCAGGGCGGCGAGGTGGTGGAGACCGGACCGGTCCGGCAGATCCTCACCGCACCGGAGCACCCGTACACGCGGGCGCTGATCGGCGCGGTGCCGGACCTGGACCGCGCCGTGGACCGGGACCCGTCGCCGTCGGGCGACGGGGCACCGCTGCTGCGGATGTCGGGTGCCGGGAAGCGGTACGGGCCGAAGACGGTGCTCGACGGCGTCGATCTCGAGCTGTGGCCCGGCGAGTGCCTGATGCTGCTCGGCGAGTCCGGCTCCGGGAAGACGACGCTGGCCCGTGGCCTGTCCGGGCTGCTCCCGCTCGACGCCGGGACGCTGACCCTCAAGGGCGACGAGCTCACGACGCCGCGCAGCTACGCCCAGCTGCGGAGCGTGCAGTACGTCTTCCAGAGCCCGTTCGCCTCGCTCAACCCGCGGCGGACGATCGCGAGCTCGCTGGAGGTGCCGCTGCGGCACCTGACCGATCTCGACGCCGACGCCCGCGACGCGCGGGTGCTCGACATGCTCGGGCAGGTCCGGCTCGACGGGTCGTTCGCGCAGCGCTACCCGGGCGGGCTGTCCGGCGGGGAGCGGCAGCGCGCGGCGATCGCGCGGGCGCTGGTCACCGCCCCGGACGTGCTGGTGTGCGACGAGGTGACGTCCGCGCTGGACGTGTCGGTCCAGGCCAGCATCATCGAGCTGCTGGCGCTGGTGCGCCGGGAGCTGGGCACGGCGATGCTGTTCGTGACGCACAACATCGCGCTGGCCCGTGAGGTCGCGGACCGGATCGCGGTGCTGCAGGACGGGCGGATCGTCGAGCAGGGCACGGTCGACGAGGTGCTCGCGAACCCGCAGCACGAGTACACGCGCCAGCTGCTGGAGCACACCCCCTCGATGGCCGAGGTCCGGTGACGGCACGGTGACGGCACGGTGACGGCACGGTGACGGTGCAGCCTCGGGTGCACGGCACGGTCGCCCGCGGGTTCGGTCCGGTGGCGGACGCGTTCGCCGGCGTCCTCGCGGGCGCCCGGGGCGGTGCCGCGTTCTCGGTGGTCCGGGACGGTGAGCCGCTGGTGGAGCTGCACGGCGGGCTCGCCGACCCGGACACCGGACGCCCGTGGGACACCGGCACGGTCGCGGTCCTGTTCTCCGGCACCAAGGGCCTCGCGGCGACGGCGTGCGCGGCGCTGGCGGACCGGCTCGACCCGGACGCACCGGTCGCGCGGTACTGGCCGGAGTTCGCCGCGGCGGGCAAGGGCACGGGCGAGGGCGGCAGCACGACCGACGGCACCGTCACGGTGGCGCAGGTCCTCTCGCACACCGCGGGACTCCCCTACGTCGATCCGGAGCCGGTCCCGGCGGCGGGGCTGGACGACCGCGCCTCGGCCGCGGCGCTGGCCCGGCAGCCGACCCTGTGGATGCCGGGCAGCCGGGTCGCGTACCACGCGCTGACCTGGGGGAACCTGGTGGCCGAGCTGCTGCGCCGGGTCACCGGGTCCGATCCGCGGACCGTCGTCGAGGACGTCGTCGCGCGGGTGCCGGGGGCCTGGGTGCACCTCGCGTCGCCGCCGACGTCACCGGCCCGGATCGTCCGGGCCGAGGGCTACCGGATCTCGACGTTCCTGCACGACGAGGAGCGCCGCCGCACCGTCGAGCGGATGTACCGGGTGCTGCTCGACGACGCCGAGACCGTCAACACCCCGGCCTGGTACCGGTCCGGGGCGCTCGCCGGTGCGGGCGTCGCGGGTGCCCCGGCGGTCGCGCGGCTCTACGGCGCGCTCGCCGACCCGGACCGCTCACCGGTGCCGGCGGCCGCCCTGGACCGGGCGACCCGCACCCACGCCGAGGGGCTCGACGCCGTCAACGACCGGCCGCTCCGGTTCGGGCTCGGCTACGAGCTGGCCGACCCGATCGGCACCTTCGGTCCCGAGCCGGTCGCGTTCGGGCACAGCGGTGCGGGCGGCGGCCGGCACGGGGCATGGCCGGAGCGCGGGATCGGCTTCTCGTTCCTCACCAACGAGATGCGCGCCGAGGACACCGACGACCGCGCGTCGGCGCTGCTCGGCGCGCTCCACGCGTGCCTGTGAGAGGTGTCAGGCGAAGGAGAGCACGTCGTCGGCGGCCAGGCGGGGCAGCCGCGGGTGCCAGGCGTCCGTGGCGGGGTGGCCAAGGTTCACGACGAGCAGCACCCGGTGCTGCCCGCCGGGGAAGAACTCGTCGGTGACGGCGTCGGCGTCGAAGCCCGCCATCGGGCCGGCGGCGAGGCCGTGCGCGCGGGCGGCGAGCAGGAAGTAGCCGGCCTGCAGGCTGGCGTTGAACCGGGCCATGCCCTCGCGCCCGGTGCGGCCCTGCTCCTCGAGGCTCTCCCGCATCCCCGGCTTCACCGGGAACGTGACCGGGGTGTGTTCGTGGAAGTCGAGGTCCGCGGCGAGCAGCGCGACGACCGGTGCGGCCTCGGACTTGGCGCGGTTCCCCTCGGCCAGCAGCGGGAGCAGCCGCTCCTTGCCGGAGCCGGAGCGCACGTACGTGACCCGCAGCGGCTGGGTGTTGGCGGCGGTCGGCGGCCACTGGGCCAGCTCCCACACCGCGCGCAGCGTCTCGTCCGGCACCGGCTCGCCGGTGAAGGTGTTCGCGGTGCGGGCGTCGGTGAACAGCGCGGCGCGCCCCGTCTCGTCGAGGAGGGGCAGGTCCACGGGGGAAGCGGTCTGAGCAGTCACGAACCGTAGAACGTTCAACGACCCGGGCCGATTCCGCGTTGCAGGGTGAAAGAGATCACCCGGTGGCCAGCACACCCCAGCGGAGCACCTGCTGCTCCCCCGGCACCAGCTCGATGAGGTCGGTACCCGAGTTCAGCGCGTCCGGCGGGCAGGTCATCGGCTCCACCGCGACCGCGCGGGAGGCGGAGACGGCGCCGTCCGGGCACTGGCGCGGGAAGTCCGGCGGCGTGAAGACCTGCACCCAGCCGAACGCCGGCTCCGCCCAGAGCTCGGTGCCGCCACCGTCGGGCGCGGCCACGCGGTGCCGGACCAGCTCGTCCCCGTCGCCCGGGGCGCAGCCGCCGAACGCGTCGTCCAGCTCCAGCCCGGCCAGCGGGGTCGACGAGAACTCCCGCTCCAGCGGGCGCGCCGGGCCGGACGGG
Organism: Pseudonocardia sp. EC080619-01; assembly: GCF_001420995.1. Classification (NCBI taxonomy): domain Bacteria; kingdom Bacillati; phylum Actinomycetota; class Actinomycetes; order Pseudonocardiales; family Pseudonocardiaceae; genus Pseudonocardia; species Pseudonocardia sp. EC080619-01. Next base: position 6,137,352 of record NZ_CP012184.1, read on the forward strand.
ATCCCGCCGTCGAGCGGCAGGGTGGTGCGGGCGGCGAGGGTGAGCTCCAGCTCGTCGGTGGGCACGTCCCCGACCCGCAGGTACGGGTGGAAGCCCAGTCCGAACGGGACGGGCGCGTCGCCGAGGTTCTCGACGTGGGTCTCGACGGTGAGGCCGCCCGCCCCGACGGTGTGGGTGACGGTCACACGCACCGGCTGCGGCCACCCCGGCTGGACGGGCGCGACGGCCGTCAGCGAGACATGGTCGCCCGCGCGGTCGGCGAGCGTCCACGGCACGTGCCGGAGCAGGCCGTGGATGGCGTTGCCGGCCGCGGGCTCGGTCAGCGGGAGGTGGTGGGCGGTGCCGCGGTGGCTCCAGCTGCCGCCCGCGACCCGGTTCGGCCACGGGGCCAGGACCGCACCCGAGCCCTTCGGGGGCCGCGCCGTCGGCGGGTGCGGCTCCACCCGCACCCGGCCGCCCTGGACGAACCCGGCCAGGCCGCCGCCGACCTCGTCGACCTCGGCCCGGGCGTCCCCGCTGACGATCACGAACCGCTCACCGCACGCGTCCATGGGAGCAGTCTGCGCGACGGTGTCCCCGGAGTGGGCCGGGGGTCGGCGGTCCGGATGTCGAGGACGGCTGTGTCAGCCCGCCAGCGGGGTGGCGCGCGCCGCGTCGGCGTCGAGGACGGCGTCGACCCGGGCGGGCGGCCCCAGCTCGGCGACGGCGAAGCCCGCCCCGGTGCTGCGGGCCAGCCCCACGAGGTGCTCGTGGTGGGTGAACAGCAGCACCTGCTGGCTGCCGGCCAGCTCGGCGAGGACCCGGATCGCGGCGTGGGCCCGCTCGTCGTCGAACGTCATCAGCACGTCGTCGAGCACCACCGGGACCGGCGGGAGCCCGGCGGCGGCGCGGTCGGCCTGCAGCTGCTCGATCCCCGCCAGCCGCAGCGCGAGGTGCACCTGGTCGGCGGTGCCCTCGGACAGCTTCTCCGGGACCAGCTCCTCGCCGTCACCGCGGACCGCGACCAGCGTGCGGGCGCCGCCACCGGGCTCGGACGGGGGCCGCAACGCCACGAACCGGCTGCTCGTGAGCTGCTCCAGCAGCGCCCCGGCACGGACCAGCAGCGGGGAGGCGTGGCTGCGCTCGTAGGCCTCCAGCTCCCGGCGCAGGATCTCCCGCTGCAGGTGCAGCACCAGGTAGCGCTCGGCCGCCTCGGCGACGCCGGCGAGCTCGGACTGGGCACGGGCGTGCAGCTCCGCCGCGCCCTCGGCCTCCTCCAGCTCGCGACGCCGGGCGCGCAGCCCGCCGAGCTGCTCGCGGACCTCGTCCTGCTCGGCGCCGAGCTCGGTCTCGTGCGTCTCGGCCCGGTCGAGCGCCTCCGCCAGCGCCCCCGGCTCGGTGTCGGGCGCCGACGCGACGAGCTCGCCGGCGTCGAGGTCCGGCGCCGCGGCCGCGAGGAGCCGGGACTGCTCGGCGATCCGGGCGTCGAGATCGGCGACCACGCCACCCCGCTCCGCCGCGGCCTCCAGCCCACCGGGCTCCATCGCCTCGGTCAGCGCCAGCTCGACGGCCAGCCGGTCCAGGATCGCCCCGGCCGTCGCCACCGCGCGGGCAGCGCGGGCGGCGGCGTCCTCGGCGGCGACGATGCCGTCGTCGAGGTGCCCGGCCGACACCGCGCCCTTGGTGACCTCGCGGACCCGGTCGGCCAGCTCGCCGAGGCGGTCCTCCGGGGCGGTCCCGGTCGGCGCCTTCTCCAGGTGCCGCTCGACGAGTGCGGTGACGGCGCGGCGGTGCGCGTTCACGGCGCGTTCGAGGCGGCGGGCCTCGGCGTCGTCCTGGCGGGCCAGCGCACCGGCCTGCTGGGCGTCGGCGACGGTGTCGCGGCGGGTGCCCCAGCCGGACGGCTCCAGATCGGTCGGCAGGCCCGCGCCCCGCAGGGCGAACCGCCACCGCTGGCCGGCCAGCTCCCGCTCGTGTCGTGCGGCGTCGGCGGCACCGCCCGCCCGCTCGGCGTCACTGCGCAGCCGGTGGAGCAGGACCAGCCGGTCGCGGGCGTGCCCGGCCTCGGTGGCGAGGTCCTCCGCCGCGAGCAGGAGCACGTCCAGCGGGGCCCCGTCACGCGGGCGCCCGGCGGCGGCGAGGGCAGCGCCCAGGGCGCGCTGCTGCTCGTCGGCCTGGTCGCGCAGCCGGGCGAGGCGCTCGTCGGCCCGGGCCACCTCGTCCTGCGCGCGGGCCGCGTCGCCGAGCGCGGAGAGCACGGAGTCGGCGTCGTCCGGGTCGGGCACGGCGACCCCGTGCGAGCGCCACAGCGTGGACCAGGCGTTGCCCGCCGCACCGGTGCGCTCGCGGGCCTCGGCGACGCCGGACCCCGCCGCCTCGGAACCGGTGGTCGCGGACTCCAGTTCGGCCTCGCGGTGCGCGAGCTCGGCGACCCGGTCCGCGGAGGCGATCATGTCGTCGGCGACCCGGTCGGCCGCGGCGACCGCGGCCGTCACCCGGCCCGCGGCGGTCGCGGTGCCGTCGGGCCCGGCCTCCAGGAGCGCGGCGACGGCGGCGTCGCGCTCGGTCCGTGCCGCGGCGAGCGCGTCCGGCCCGACCGGCCTGCCGCGGGCGGCGACACCGTCGCGGGCCGACCGGGCCCGGTGCGCGCGGTCGTCGGCCTCGGCGGCCGCGCGTTCGGCGGCCCGCAGGTCCTGCTCGGCGGCCCGCAGCGCGGTCCGGGCGGACCGGACCTCGCGCACCGGCGGCGCCAGCACCGTGGGTCCGGCGGTGCCGGCCGCGCCGCCGGTGGCCGGGCCCCGGTGTCCGGCCGCGGCCAGCGCCTCGGAGCGGCGGGCGACGGCGGCGTCGCGCTCGACCACGGCGGCCCGGCACAGTGCCGCCGCCGAGCCCTCGGCCTCGATGGCCCGGCGGACCTCGGCGACGCGGCCGACCTGCTCGGCGTCCAGCCCGCCCGGGACGTCCGCGGCCTCCCGCACCTCGGCCAGCGCCTCGGTGTGCAGGCGTTCGGCCCGCTCCGCCTCGACGGCGGCCTCGTGCAGGCGTGCGGCGATGGCGTCGAGGTCACGGGCCCGGTCCGCGGGCAGGTGGACGGCGGCCAGCCGCTCGTCGGCACTGCGGCCGTCCTCCGCGACGAGACCCGCCAGTGCCGACTCGGCCCGGCGGTGGGCCTCGGCGGCGTCGGACCGCAGCCGGTCGGCGCGGTCGGCGTCGGCCCGGCGGGCCTGCGCGGCCGACTCGAGCTCCCGGATGCGGGTGGCGTCGGCGAGCAGGTCCTCGTCGAGGTCGAGCTCGGCGCGGCGGGACCGCAACCCGTCGGCGCGCTCCCGGTGCTCGTCGCGTTCCTGCTCGGCCGCGGCGCGGTCCTCGGAGGCCCGGGTGTACTCGGCCAGCGAGTCGGCATCGAGCGCCGCACCGGTCGAGCACAGCGTCGTGCGTTCGGCCCGCAGCGCGGCCAGCTCACGGGCCGGGTCCTGGGCGCGGACGGCCTGGCGGGCGCGGTCGGCGGCGTCGGCCGCCGAGCGGCGGGTGCGGCCCAGCTCGGCGGCCCGGCGCTCCAGCCTGCCGATCTCGTCGGCCAGTGCGGTGACCTCGCCGGCCCGCGACGTCCGGTCGGCGGCGGCCTGCTCGGTCTCGGTGAACCGGGCGAACGCGGTGCGCACGGCGACCGACCGGCTCCCACGGTGCTCCTTGTAGAGCGCGTCGGCCTCGGCGTCGAGCGCGGCGATCAGCGCACGGGCGTCGCGGCCGCTGCGGGCGGTGAACACCAGCTCGGCGAGGTCACCGCCCCCGGCGCAGAGCTTGCGCCCGCCCGCGCGGAGCTGCTCGTGGCCGAGGCCGAAACCCTCCCGCCACCGCCTGCGGGCCTCCGCCCCGCCCTCGCCCCACGGGGCGTCGACGGCCACGTCGTCGTCGGCGTGCAGGCCGCGGGTGGTGCGGCGCAGCGTCCGTTCCCCGCCGGGGCCCTCGACGCACGCCGCGACGGCGAGCCGGGCCGGGCTGAACGCGTACGCGTGCTTCGCCGGCCGGGGCATCCCCCACAGCAGGTCGGACAGCGCGTCGAGCAGGGTGGTCTTGCCGGCCTCGTTCGGCCCGGACACGATCGTCAGGCCGGGACCGAGCTCCAGGTCCCGGCCCTCGTAGGCGCCGTAGCGCTCGAGCACCAGGCTGCGCAGGCGGGCCGTCACGACGACTCCCCCGCCATCCGGGCCAGCAGCTGCTGCTCGGCCTGGCGGGCCAGCGCGGCCAGCCGCTCGTCGTCGCGCAGGTCGAGCAGGCCCGCCTCGCGCAGCCGGCGCCCGACCTCCCGTTCCAGCGGCGCGGCCAGCTCTCGGATGCGGCCGGGCTCACCGGCCAGCTCCGCGGCGGCCGAGGAGACCGCCGCGGTCAGCTCCGGGTCGACGGTCAGCGCCTCCGCGGTCGGCCGGGTCCGGTTCCGGATCTTCTCGAGCACCGCGCCCGCGCTCTCCGCGGCCAGCTCCAGCTCCGTACGGACGCGCTCGGTGTCGGTGAGCCCGGCCGCGGCCGGCCCGGCCCCGGACAGCGTGACCTGTGCGACGACGGCCCGCGGCACCGCCTGGACGCACCGCTCCCGGATCGCCGCGCCGACGGCGTCGAACACCTCGTCGGCGTCGGCGAGGCCGGCGATGTCGACCTCCACCAGCTCCCAGCGCGCCACGTCGAGCACCAGCGGGGTGGGCGCGGCCCAGCGCCCCGGTGCGGCGTCGACGAGCAGCGCGCCCTTCGGCCCGCGCTCCTGCGGATGCCTGCCCTGCAGGTTCCCGGAGAACCAGGCCTGGTGCGGCCCGTCGCAGACCGGCCGCTGCTCGTGCACGTGGCCGAGGGCGAAGTACTCGTAGCCGCAGCCGGACAGGTCCTCCGGACGGCAGGGGGCGTAGGTGTCGTGCCGGTCGTCGCCCTGCACCGAGGTGTGCAGCATCCCGACGTTGACCAGGCCGGGGATCCGGTCGGGGTAGGCGGGCACCAGGTTCTCCAGCACCGCCCGCCGCGCGAAGCCCTGGCCGTGCACGGCCAGCCCGAGATCGTCGAGCACGACGCTCTCCGGGGCGTCGACCGAGAGCCGGTGGGTGTTCGGCGGCAGCCGGAGCGAGCGGGTGATCTCCGACTCGGCGTCGTGGTTGCCATTGATCAGGAAGACGGGAATGCCCTCGTCGTGCAGCCGGGACAGCTGGCGGACGAAGAAGGCACCGGTCGCGTAGTCCTTCCAGTCGCCGTCGTAGACGTCGCCGGCGAGGAGCAGCGCGTCGGCCTGCTCGTCGACGACGGCGTCGACCAGGTTCTCGCAGGCGCGCCGGGTCGCCGACCGCAGCGTGGCGGCCAGCTCGGAGTCGCCGAGCCGGGACAGCCCGCGCAGCGGGCTGTCCAGGTGCAGGTCGGCGGCATGCACCAGGCGCAAGGCAGGAACTCCGTGGGTCGGACGGCCGGGAAGTGCCCGAGTCTAGGAGCTGGCACCGACAGTGACCGCGAGGCGACCCGGCGCGTCGGTTGCCCGCCACGAAATCCCTGGTCAGGTGGGGTAGCCCACAGCGGCGCCGGTCACGTTCCGGTGTCCCGGGGCAGGCCCCCGGGGAGAGCATGAGGTCCCGATCCAGACACCTCGTGCGAGGTCCTCGAACGATGATCCTGCTCTGCGAACGCTGCTACGCCCCGGTCGACCCCGCGACCGAGCGCTACTACCGGCTGTCCCACATCGACCACGCCGACGCCGCGGGCGACGTCGTCTGGCGCGACGCGGTCGTCCACACCGACGCCTGCGCCGCGGCCGGAACGGTCACCGCGGCCGGACGGCAGGGCCGCGCCGCATGACCCGCGACCTGCTCTGCGAGCGCTGCTGGAACCCGATCGACCGCACCAGCGAGCCGATCCGGTTCCGCACCCACGGCGGGGTCACCGCGGCCGGGACCCCGGTCCGCTCCCACGTGCACGCGCTGCCGTGCGCGCTCCCCGACACCGGCGAGTGGGACGGCGCGCGGCGCGGGCTGTCCCCCGCCGCCGTCCACCACGCGGCGGCCCAGGCCGACCACCGCTGACCCTCCGGAGGGGACCGCGGCCTGCGGGAACCCTCGAAACTGGGTATGGACCCGCACCCCCGGGTGCGCTCTGGTCGTTCCATGAGTCCAGCGGTGGTGTCCGCGTGAGCCGGGCCCGGGCCCGGCTCGCGGCCGTCACCGGGCTGCTGTTCGCCGCCCTGTTCGTCGCCTCGCTGCTGCTGCTGCACCGCGCCCCCGGGCTCGACGACCCCGACGCCCGGTACGCCTCGTTCCAGGCGAGCGGGGGCGACGGCCTGTTCGTCGCCGTCGGGCTCTACCTCGTGCCGCTCGCGGGCATCGCGTTCCTGTGGCACATGACCGCGATGCGGGCCCTGCTCGACACCCTGACGCCCGCCCCCGCGGCCATGGCGCACGGGCTCAACCTGCTCTCCGGCGTCCTCTTCGTGGCCATGCTCTTCGCGGCCACCGCCGCCGCGTCGGCCCCGGCGCTCGCGTCCTGGCTGGGCAACGCGTCCCCGGTCGAGCCCGACGTGTCACGTGCGCTGACCGCGGTGGGCTACGCGCTGTTCTTCGTGTTCGCCGTCCGCGGCGCCGGGATGTACGCGATCACGACGACCACCCTGCTGCGCAACGGCGGGGTGCTCCCCGGGCCGGTCGCGGTCGTCGGCTACCTGCTCGCCGCGTTCCTGCTGCTCACCGCCAGCACCGATCCCGTCTCGGCGCTCGTGCTGCCGGCCTGGGTGGTGCTGGTCGCGGTGAGCCTGGTCGTGCACGCCCGGCGCGCCGTCACCACGCCCGCGGCCGAGCCACCCGCGACCGAGCAGTCCACCACCTGACCGAACCCGGACCGACCGAGGAGCCGTCATGGCCGCACCGTCCCGTCCCGCAGTGACCTCCGAGATCCCGGGCCCGCGGCCGCTCCCGCTGATCGGGAACGCGCTGAGCGTCCCGTCCGGGCGGACGATCCAGTCGCTGATGCGGCTCACCCGCCGCTACGGGCCGATCCTGCGGCTGCACTCCCCGGCCGGGGACCGCTACGTCGTCTCCGGGCTCGACATGATCGACGACATCTGCGACGACAGCCGCTTCACCAAGCTCGTCGGCGGCGGCCAGCTGGTGCTGCGCAGCCGCTTCCCCAGCGCCGGGCTGTTCACCGCGGACACCGGCGACCCGCTGTGGCGCAGCGCGCACGACATCCTGCTGCCGTCGTTCGGCACCCGCTCTATGCGCGGCTACCTCCCGCAGATGATCGACATCGCCCAGCAGCTGATGCTCAAGTGGGAACGGACCAACCCCGGCGAGCCGGTCGACGTCACCGCCGACACCACCCGGCTCACCCTGGACACGATCGCGCTCTGCGGGTTCGGCTACCGGTTCAACTCGTTCTACCGGGAGACCAACCACCCGTTCATCGACGCGATGCTGGGCGTGCTCGCCGAGAGCCAGACCCGGTCGCGGATCCCCCCGGCGCTGGTCCGGCTGCGCCGCGGCGCCGAGCGGCGGTTCACCCGGAACCTGCGGCTGATGACCGACACCGTCGGCGCGATCCTCGACGAGCGCCGCAGCAGCGGCGACCCGGGCGACGACCTGCTCGGCCGGATGCTGACCGGCACCGACAAGCAGGGCCGGTCGCTGCCCGACGACAACATCGTGTCCCAGTGCATCACCTTCCTGGTCGCCGGGCACGAGACGACCAGCGGCCTGCTGTCCTTCACGATCTCCTACCTGATCAAGAACCCGGAGGTGGTCGCCCGCGCCCAGGAGGAGGTCGACCGGGTGCTGGGCACGGACCCGGAGGTGATGCCGACGGCGGAGCAGCTCGGCAGGCTCACCTACGTCACCCAGATCCTGGACGAGACGCTGCGGCTGTGGCCGACCGCGCCCGCCTTCACCCGCCAGCCCCTCGCCGACGACACCGTCGGCGGGTACCCGATGGCCCGCGGCACCGGGATCGTCGCGCTCACCCCGATGCTGCACCGCCTGCCGGAGGTGTGGGGACCCGACGCCGAGGAGTTCGACCCGGACCACTTCGCGCCCGAGCGGCGCGACGCGCTGCCGCCGAACGCGTTCAAGCCGTTCGGGTCCGGCCAGCGCGCCTGCATCGGCAGGCAGTTCGCGATGCAGGAGGCCGTGCTGGTGCTCGGCATGCTGCTGCAGCGTTTCGAGATGATCGACCACGCCGGTTACACGCTGCGGATCCGGGAGGCGCTGACCCTCAAGCCGGAGGGCCTGACCGTCACCCTGCGCCCGCGGTCCGGCCGGACGCCCGGCGCGACCGCACCGCCGCCCCCCGTCCGCGCCGCCGCCCCCGCGACCGCCCCGCAGGCCGGCGGCGACCGGCACGGCACCCCGCTGCTGGTGCTGTTCGGCTCCAACCTCGGCACCGCCGAGGACCTCGCGGGCCGGCTCGTCCGCGACGGCGCCGACCGTGGCTACGCGGCGCGCACCGCCCCGCTGGACTCCGCGACCCGCGCACTGCCCACGACCGGTGCCGTGGTGATCGTGTCGGCGTCGTACAACGGGACGCCGCCCGACAACGCGGCCGCGTTCTGCGCGTGGCTGCGCGACACCGGGACCCCGGACGGCGCCGCCGCGGGCGTCCGCTTCACCGTGTTCGGCTGCGGGAACCGGGACTGGGCGTCGACCTACCAGGCCGTGCCGACGCTGATCGACGACCGGCTGGCGGCACTCGGCGGCACCCGCGTGCACCCGCGCGGCGAGGGGGACGCCCGCGGCGACTTCGACGGCCAGTACGCGGCCTGGACCGCCGGTCTGTGGGACCACCTCGCAGCCGCGCTCGACCTGCGGGGGCAGGCCGGTGCCGCCGGCACCACGGGCCCGCGGCTGCGGCTGGACTACGAGAACCTGCGGGCCTCCGCGCCGGTCGTGCGCTCCTACCGCAGCGTCCCCGCCACCGTGCGGGCCAACCGGGAGCTCACCTCCGGCGAGGCGGACCGGTCGGTGCGCCACCTGGAGATCGAGCTACCGGCCGGGACGACCTACGGCACCGGTGACCACCTGGGCGTCCTGCCCCGCAACGACGCCGCGCTCGTCCGGCGGGTGCTGGCCCGGTTCGGGCTCGACCCGGCGACGTACGTGACCGTCACCGCCACCGGTGCCGCACCCACCCACCTGCCCACCGGGGAGCCGTACCCGGTGCTGGCGGTCCTCGCCGGCTGCGTCGAGCTGCAGGACCCGGCGAGCCGGGCGGGCCTCGCCGCGGTCGCCGCGCACCTGCCCGCCGGGCCGGACCGCGACGCGCTGGAGGGCCTCACCGGCACCGACGACGCCTCCCGGGCCCGCTACCGCGAGCAGATCGCGCTCCCCCGCCGGTCACTGCTGGACGTGCTGGAGGCGTACCCGGCGAGCACCCTGCCGTTCGCCGAGTTCCTGGACGTGCTGCCCCCGCTGCGGCCGCGCTACTACTCGATCTCCTCGGCGCCGGAGGCGAGCCCGAACCCGTCGGTGACGGTCGGGGTGCTGGAGGCGCCCGCGCGGTCCGGCGACGGCGTCCACCACGGCGTCTGCTCGACGCAGCTGCGGGACAGCGAGCCCGGCGGGACGGTGTTCGTCCTGGTCCGGGAGCCGTCGATCCCGTTCCGGCCGCCGGAGAACCCGCACCGGCCGATGATCATGATCGGGGCGGGGACCGGGATGGCCCCGTTCCGCGGGTTCTGCGAGGAGCGGATGGCGCTGTACGAGCGCGGGGTGCCGGTCGCGGAGTCCCTCCTCGTGCTCGGCTGCCGGGACCCGCTGCACGACCTGCTCTACGCCGGTGAGCTGCGGGCGTTCACCGACGCGGGCGTCGCACGGCTGCTGCCCGCCTACTCCCGGATGCCCGGCCACCCGCACCGCTACGTCCAGCACGTGCTGGCCGCGGAGGCGGAGACCGTGTGGAAGGTGCTGGAACAGGACGCGGTGGTCTACGTGTGCGGGAACGCGAACACGATGGCCCCGGCGGTGCGCGAGGCCCTGGTCACGCTGTACCGGGACCGGAGCGAGGGCACCGCCGACGAGGGCGACGCCTGGCTCGCCGCGCTCCGCGCCGAGGGCCGCTACCTGGAGGACATCTGGGGCGAGTCGGCCGTTCCGGGCTGAGACGCCCGCCCGGCGGGGGCTCAGCCGTCGTCGCGCCGGGTGCCGTCCGCCGGGCCGTCCTGGTAGGCGTCCGGGATGCCGTCGTGGTCGTCGTCGCGGGTGTCGGCCTCGGCGATCCGCCGGTAGTGCCGGTTGCGGAGACGGAGCACGACGGTCGCGAGCAGCGCCGCGAGCAGCGACCCGGTCAGGACGCCGATCTTCACGTGGTCGTCCTGCGGGGTGCCGGTGCCGAACGCGAGCTCGCCGACCAGCAGCGAGACCGTGAAGCCGATCCCGGCGAGCTGGGCGAGCCCGAGCAGGTCCCACCAGCTCAGGTCGTCCGAGAGCCGGGCCCGGGTGAAGCGCTGCACCAGCCAGGTCGAGCCGAGCACACCCACGGTCTTGCCCAGCACGAGCCCGGCGACGATGCCCAGGGCGATCGGGTCGGCCAGCGCCGCACCGAGACCACCGGCGTCGACCACGGACACCCCGGCGGCGAAGAAGGCGAAGACCGGGACGGCGAACCCGGCCGAGATCGGTCGCCAGGTGTGCTCGAACTGCTCGGACAGCGAGTGGTGGTCCGGGTCGGGCTGCTGTCCCCGCCGCTGCAGGACCGGCACCGCGAAGCCGAGCAGCACCCCGGCGACGGTGGCGTGCACCCCCGACTCGTGGACGAGCACCCAGGTCACCGCCGCGAGCGGCAGCAGCACCCACCAGGCCCGGATCCCGCGCTGCACGGCCAGGGTGAACAGGGCGAGCGGCACGAGGGCGAGCAGCAGCGGGCCGAAGGAGAGCTCGTCGGTGTAGAAGACCGCGATGATCGTGATGGCCAGCAGGTCGTCGACGACGGCGAGGGTCAGCAGGAACATCCGCAGCGCCGACGGCAGACTGGAGCCGATCACCGCGAGCACCGCCACGGCGAACGCGATGTCGGTGGCGGTCGGGATCGCCCAGCCGGCGAGGCCATCGGGGTTGCCGGCGTTGATCGCGACGTAGATCAGCGCCGGGGCGACCATCCCGCCGACCGCCGCCGCGACCGGCAGCAGCGCGCGCTTCGGGTCCCGCAGGTCACCGGCGAGGAACTCACGCTTGAGCTCCAGCCCGACGACGAAGAAGAAGATCGCGAGGAGTCCGTCCGCCGCCCAGGTGGCGAGCGACAGGTCCAGGTGCAGCGCGACCGGACCGACCGTGGTGCCCGCGAGATCGAAGTACGTCTCGCGCCACGGTGAGTTCGCGAACAGCAGGGCCAGCACGGCGGCGCCGACGAGGAGAGCCCCGCCGACGGTCTCGGTGCGCAGGACGTCGGCGATGCGCTTCGCCTCGGGCCAGGAACCGCGGGAGAAGAGGGACTTCGGGGTGGTGCTCACAACGCTCCGGAGGTCGGTGGGCAGGGGTCGTCGCTCGCCGACCAGACTTCCCGGCACACCGGTGGAGACCCTACCGTCCGCCTCCCAGCGCCGCCGCCTCGGCGGCCAGGTCCCGGATCCGGCCGAAGTCCCCCGCCGCGACCAGGTCGGCCGGGGTCAGCCATGACCCGCCCACGCAGGACACGTTCGGCAGCGCCAGGTAGTCCGGCGCCGACGCGGGGGTGATCCCGCCGGTCGGGCAGAACCGCAGGTCCGGCAGCGGGCCGGCGACCGACTTCAGGAACGGGCGCCCGCCCGCCGCCTCGGCCGGGAAGAACTTCATCGCGGTGTGCCCGCGCTCGGCGACCGCGAGCATCTCCGAGATCGACGACGTCCCGGGCAGCAGGTCCAGCCCGGAGTCCTCCATCGCGTCCAGCAGCCGCGGGGTCGCCCCCGGGCTGACCAGGAACCGGGCACCCGCCGCGACCGACGCGGTGACGTCGGCCGGGGTGCGGACGGTCCCGGTCCCGACGACCGCGCCGGGCACCTCGGCCGCGATCCGCCGAACGGCCTC